>NZ_JBIAVO010000002.1:428093-485390 GCF_042894345.1 Kitasatospora sp. NPDC001540 | reverse complement strand
GTCGTCGAACGCTGCTTCGCCAAGCTGAAGCAATTCCGGGCAGTGGCCACCAGGTTCGACAAGTTGGCCAACCGCTACCGGGCCGGCGTCGTCCTCGCTTCGCTGATCCTGTGGCTGCGAGCCGAAGAGCAATAACCCACCACAAGATCAATTACGAGACACGGCCTAGGGCCCGCCTCTCCGGGGCCCCGCGTCCGGCGTCGGCGGGCGGATGCCCTGCCGCAGCAGGCCCGCCCACAGCCGGGTCCGGCCACCGCGGTCGAGCGCCTCGTGCGCGGCGAGCAGGCCGCCGGTGACCGCGCCGAGGAAGCCGCCGGCCAGGCAGTCCTGGCCGGAGAGGTAGAGGCCCTCGATCGCGGTGCGCGGGCGCAGCCAGTCCGCCCGGCCCGGTCGGCGGCCGTCGCCGAAGGCGGCGACGTCCTTGGCGAGCCCGTAGAGGCTGCCGCCGGGCCAGGCGGTGAAGTGCTCGGCGGTCAGCGGGGTGCCGAGCTCGTGGTGGACGACCCGGCCGCGGGTGCGGGGCAGGTGGCGGTGGAGCTGGTCGAGGAGGTGCGCGGTGAGTTCGGCCTTCAGGGCCAGGTACGCCGGGCTGCGGTGGTGCCACCGCGAGCCGTGGAAGGGCGCGAACAGCTCAGGATGGACGTAGGCGAGCATCTCGCCGGTCGACCGGCCGGGGTACCGGGCGGTCCAGGTGGGGTCCTTGGCGCAGGAGAAGGAGACGAAGCAGCCGCTGGTGCGTCCGCCCGCGCCGTCGAAGAACGCGTCGCAGTCCCCGTCGGTGACGAGCAGGTTGTGCCGGGGCAGGCCGAGTTCCGCGGGGTCGCCGTCGAGGCCGAGGAAGAGCACCACGAACGGGAAGCCGCGCCGCATGCCGTCCAGGCGGCCCCCGTCCGGGCGGTCCGGCGCGGGGCCCGGCGGCGGGGCCGCGGGCGTCGGCAGCAGGGTGCGGTAGGTGTGGTGCGCGCCCGCCGCGCTGACCACCACCGGGGCCCGCACCCGGGCGCCGTCCGCCAGTCGCACGCCGGTGGCCCGCCGCCCCGTCAGCTCGATCCGGGCGACCGGCGCCCGGACGAAGACCTCGCCGCCCGCGGCCCGGATCGGGTCGAGCATCGCGCGGGCGATCGCGGCGCTGCCGCCCACCGGGTACCAGGCGCCGGTCCGGAAGTGCTCGAACATCACGGCGAGCAGGAAGAACGGCAGGTTCGCGGTGGAGTCGGCCAGCAGCAGGGCGCTGCGGGTGAGGACGGCCTGCCGCAGCCGCTCGTCGCCGATCAGCCCCTCCACCACCTCCCGGGCCGGGCGCATCGCCTCGGGCGGTACGGCGGCCGCCCGCAGCAGGCGGGCCAGCCGCCGGACCACCGGGCCGGAGAGGCGGCCCAGGGCGAGGGCGGGGAGCACCGCCCGGCACCGCCCCACCAGGGCGAACAGGGCCTCGATGCCGGGGCGTTCGGCCGGGAAGCGGGCGGTCAGCTCGGCCCGGTAGGCGTCGAAGCCGACCGGGCCCGCGTACGTCTCGCCGCCCAGCCGGTACTCGTCGCACGGGTCCCCGACCGGGGCCCAGCGCAGGGCGCCGTCGGTCAGGTAGTCGGAGAGCACCCGGACCGGTTCGCGCGGGGCCAGTTGGCCGACGTAGTGGATGCCGACGTCCCACTCCCAGCCGCGGCGCCGGTAGGCGTGGGTGTAGCCGCCCGCGGTGTAGTGCTGCTCGAACACCGCCACCCGGCGCCCCTGGCGGGCCAGGCAGACCGCGGTGGTCAGGCCGCCGGCCCCGGAGCCGATCACCACCGCGTCGTACCGCTCCGCGACCGCACCCGCCGTCAACCGCCTGCCCACCAGCACGCGTCCTGCCACGTCCGTCACCACCGCCGTACCCGTCCGGGGCGGAGGGGATCCGCCGACCGGTACAACTCCCCGGGTAGGCGGTGGTTACGGCCCGCCGGGCGCGGTCAGCCCGAGGACGCTTCGCTCGAGGACGCCTCGAGGGACGCTTCGATGTCGGCGAGTTGGGCGGCCAGCAGTTCCTCGAACGCGGCCCGGCGGTCCGCGCCGAGCGGGCGGACCTCGCGGGCGAAGCGGGCCAGCATGGGGAAGCGCTCGGGGTCGGCGCCGAGCACGGCGACCCGGAACTGCTCCAGGCCCTGCTCGTACTCCTCGGGCGCGACGGAGCCGAGGCCGCCCTCGGCGGAGATCAGTGCGGAGAGCAGCACCACCAACCGGTGGTAGCGCACCGGGACTTCCCGCTCCGGCAGACCGGCGTCGTGCAGGATGCGCAGCAACTCCTCCATCACCAGCCGGGATCCGGCGCCGCCGGACCCGTAACGCCCCCAGATCGCGGCGAGTTGCGGCTGCTCGCCGAAGCCCTCGCGCAGGCGCAGCGCCAGGGCGGTGACGCGTTCCTTCCAGTCCGCGCCGTCCGCGCCGCCTCCCCCGGTGCGGTGGTCGGCCATGGCGGCCTGCAGGACCCGGTCGGCGACCTCGCGCAGCAGTTCGGTCTTGTTGCGGAAGTGCCGGTAGAGGCTGGAGGAGTCGGTGCCGAGCGCGGCGGCGAGCTTGCGCAGGCTGAACGACTCGGTGTCGCCGGTGCGCAGCAGCTCCGCCGCCTTGTCGAGGATCTCGTCGGCGGTCCATCGCCTGCGGCCGGTCATGTCGCTCCCCATCCGTCGCTTCCCGCCCCAGCCTAGCCCATGCGCACGGCGGTGCACCTGGCACTGCGCCCATCATTGCACTTGCCGTTGCACGCACCGCGTGCATTAATGGTGGCCCGGCGAGCGGCCGGAGCACGACGACACGCACCCGGCGGCGCGCCGGGAGGGGGAGCAGGACGGATGGACACCGCACGAACGGGCACGGACGGCATCGACACGCCCAGGCCACCGGCCCCGGACTTCGAGACGGTCACCGCCGAGGAACTGGCGGCCTACAGCGCGGCGGAGAACCGCTTCCGCTCCTCGGCGGCGGCCCGGGCGCTGCTCGGGGAGCCGGACCCGGGAGCGACGGTCGAGTGGCGGCACCTCGCACTGCCCGGCCGCGAACTGCCGGTCCGGGTCCACCGGCCGACCGCCGCCCCGGGCGCCGCACCGGAGGCCGGATCGGACGCCGCCCCGGACGCCGAGGGCAGTCGCCTGCCGCTGGTGGTGCACGTGCACGGCGGCGGGTTCGTGGGCACGGCCACGCAGTGCGACTGGACGACCAGCCACCTCGCGGCCCGGCTGCCCGCGCTGGTCGTCTCGGTCGAGCACCGCCTGCTGGCCCCCGGCCTGCCGCTCGCGCAGGCCGCCGCCGACGGGTGGGACGCGCTGGCCGTGCTGGTGCGCGACGCCGAACGGTGGGGCGTCGACCCGGAGCGGGTCGCGGTCCTCGGGGAGAGCTGCGGCGCGCTGATCAGCGCCCTGTCGGCCGTCCGGGCGGCGGCGGAGGGCCTGCCGCTGCGGGCCCAGGTCCTGGTCAACCCGGTGACCGACGTGACCGCCGCGATGTTCGACCACCCGTCGGTGGCCGCGTACGGGGACCGGCCGGGCCCGACGCTGCCGCTGCTGCGCCTCGTCCGGCGGCTGTCCGTCCCCTCGGGGGACGAGGCCGCGGCGCGGGCGCTGTCGCCGCTGCACGCGCCGGGGCTGGGCCGGACGGCCCCGGCGCTGGTGGTGGTGCCGACCCAGGACTCGGTCGCCGACCACGGCCGCCGCCACGCCGAGCGGCTGCGCGCGGCGGGGGTGCCGGTGCGGCTGACCGAGTACCCGGACGCCCCGCACGCGTTCCTGACCCTGCCGGGCCTCGAACCGCAGGCCGTCGCCGCGCGGGCGGAGATCCTCGGTTTCCTGCGCACCGCCCTGGAGGCACGGTGAGCGCGGCGGGCGCGGCGGGCGCGCCCGGCGGGGTGCCGCTGCCCCGGCTCGGCCTCGGCTGCATGAGCATGGCCGGCAGCTACGGCGCGGTCGACGGGCGGGAGGCCGCGGCGACCCTGCTGGCGGCGCTCGACGCGGGCGTCACCCTGTTCGACACCGGCGACTTCTACGGCGACGGGGCGAACGAGGAGCTGCTCGGCCGCGTCCTCGCCCCGCACCGCGAGCGCGCCCTGCTGGCCACCAAGACCGGGCTGCGCCGCGACCCCGGGGGCCGACTGCTCCCGGCCGGGGCGCCGGACGAGCTGCGCCGGGCCTGCGAGGCGTCGCTGCGTCGACTGCGCACCGACCGGATCGACCTGTACTACCTGGCCCGGATCGACCCGGCCGTACCCGTCGAGGAGTCCGTGGGCGCGCTGGGCGAGCTGGTCGCCGAGGGCAAGGTGCGGCGGATCGGCCTGTCGGAGGTCTCGGCGGCCACCCTGCGCCGGGCGCACGCCGTCCATCCGGTCGGCGCCGTGCAGAGCGAGTACTCGCTGTGGGAGCGCGGGGTGGAACGCGAGGTGCTGCCGGTGGTGCGCGAGCTGGGCGCCGTCCTGGTCGCGTACGGCCCGCTCGGACGCGGGCTGCTGACCGGGACCGTCCGGGCCGGTGTGGCGTACGCGCCGGGGGACTTCCGGGCCACCGCTCCGCGCTACCGCGGTGCGGACCTGGCGGCCAACCTGGCCGTGGTGGAGGCGGTGGCCCGGATCGCCGCCGACCTGGGCGCCACGCCCTCGCAGGTCGCGCTCGCCTGGCTGCTGGCCCGGGGCGACGACGTGCTGCCGATCCCGGGCAGCTCGCGGCGCGCGCACCTGCGCGACAACCTGGCCGCGCTCGACCTCCGGCTGGGCGCCGCCGAGTTGGCCGCCGTCGACGCCGCCGTCCCGCCCGGCGGCGCGCGGGGCGCCCGGTACGGCGAGCACGGCGCCGCGCTGCTCGACGAGTAGGGCGGGCGAGGCGGGCGGCCGGGGCGGGCAGCGGTGCCGTCCGTTATTCGGTGGCGCGGGCCCGGGGCCGTCCGGAGAATGCCCGGGTGCAGATGACTGAGCAGCGGACGGCGACCGTCGTGGTCGAGTGGCAGGGCGAACTCCTGGGGGCGGTGGGCCCGTTCGCGACGGACTCGCCGTACTGGGCGCAGGTCGGCGAGGTGGCCGCGGCGGCGTCGCGGGCGGCGGGGGTGCCGCTGGCGGTGCTGCGGCTGCTGTCGGTGGCGGGCGGGGAGGGCGGCCGGGGCGGCGAGACGGTGTACCTGGCGGCGGCGTCCGAGCGTCCGACGGGCGCGCTGACCACGGCCGGGCAGTGGCAGGACGAGGGGCACCCGCTGCGGCTGCGGTGGGCGTCGGCGGACGGGCTGGCCGCGGAATGGGCTTGGGCGGACGGCGAGTTGGCGAAGCTCGGCCACCCGAGGACCGAATCCGTGGAGCAGGTGCGGAGCTGGAACCTGTCGGCGCTCTCGCGCTTCCCGACCGCGGACGGCCCGGTCTGGCTGAAGAGCACGCCGCCGTTCGCCGTGCCGGAGGCGGCGGTGATCGCCCGGGCGGGGGCGGTCGATCCGGGGCTGGTGCCGCGGGTGCTGGCCGCGGACGGGCGGCGGGTGCTGCTGGCGGACGTCCCGGGCGTGGACTGCTGGGGCGTGCCGGAGGACGGCATGCTGGCGGCCGTCGACCGCTGGGCGGCCGTACAGGCGGCGGTCGCGGCGGACGGGCCGGGCGAGTTGACGGACTGCTCGCCGACCGCGCTGGCGGAGCGCTTCCCGGCGCTGCTGGAGCGGCTGCGCCCGGAGCTGTCGGAGCAGGAGTACGCGCAGGCCCGGGAGTTGGCCGGGTGGCTGCCCGAGCTGGCGTCCCGCCTCGACCGCTGCGGGCTGCCGTCGACGCTCGTGCACGGCGACTTCCACCCGGGCAACTGGCGCTTCGACGGCGAGCGGGCGACCGTCCTGGACTTCTCGGACGCCGCCTGGGGCCACCCGGCCCTGGACGGCCTGCGGCCCGCCGCGTTCCTCTCCCCCGAACGCTGGGCGGACGTCCGCTCGCGCTGGGTCGAGGCCTGGCGGGAGCTGGCGCCGGACAGCAGGCCGGAGGACGCGCTGGAGCTGGCCGCACCGCTGGTGCACGTGCACTTCGCGCTGCGCTACCAGGAGTTCCTGGACGGCATCGAGCCGAGCGAGCACCCGTACCACGCGGGCGACCCGGCCGAGGAGGTGCGGCAGGCGCTGCGGGCGGCGCTGTTCCCCACCTGCGGATCCGAACCGGTGGGCGCGGGGCGGGAGTTGTACCGGGCGCTGATGTGGATGGGCGGCACGGGGACGACGGCGGCACTGCTGGAGTCGTGGGCGGCCCTGGCCCTGCCGGGGTATCCGGCGCTGCTGGCCCCGGCGTCCGTGTACGACACGTTCACCGCGCTGCCGGAGCAGGAGCAGAACCTGCTGGAGTGCGAGCTCTACGCCCTGGGCCGGACCGCAGGCGTGCTCGCCCTGGAGTTCCAGCCGCCGTACGGCGACGGGCCGGTCCAGGAGGGGGTCCGGCTGGGCGTCAGCCGGGAGGGGTTCACCGCGTTCTTCACCCGGCTCGGCATGACGGAGGTCGGCGCGGCGGACGGTTTCGACCCGTTCCTGCACGAGATCGCCGAGCTGGTGCCCGCCGAGGACCCGGACGCGCCGATCGAACTGCTGGACGTGCTCTGGCCGGGGTTCACGTTCGGCGAGCTGCTGTTCGCTCGGGCGGGGGTGCGGGTGCGGGCGGGCGTCCGGGTCGCCGAGCCGGGCTGGGCGGACGCCTCGCCGATGTACTGGGCGCACCGGCGGCGCGGGCGGCGCCCGGTCGACCTGTCGCACGGCTGGGGGTCGAACTCGCAGTGGAGCACCAGCCACCGGATGGACTTCCGGACGGCGGACGGCGACCGGCTGAACGTCCGCCGTCGGCCCGAGCGGCTGTCGAACCACCACCAGGTGGAGCAGCTGACCCGGGCCGAGGCCGAGGAACTGCTGCGGCACCGCTGTCTGCTGCGCCGTCCGGCGGGCCTGCCGGAGCTGGTGGCGGACTCGCAGGAGGCGGCGGACTTCCTGCCGTTCGACTGGACGCTGCCCGAGCCCGCGGCCTGCGTCGGGGGCTGCCGGGACCACCGGACCGACTGACCTCGGCTCAGGGCAGCACGCCGCCGCTGACGAGGGCCACCCCGAAGGCGGCGACCAGCAGCCCGGCCGCCAGCAGCGCCGCCGCCCCGAGGAGCGCCCCGAGGGTGGCGGCGGTGCGGGGCCGGTCGACGGTGTCGGCGGGCAGGGCGCCCTCGGGGTGGCCGGGCAGGTAGCGGACCTTGACCCGGTCGCCGACGGCGCGCGGGGTGTCGCCGTCGTCCTCGACCCGGACGGGCAGCTGGTCGGCGGTGCGGAAGCGGAGGACGGCCCGGCGGTCGGTGTGGACCTGCCGGGTCTCGGTGTGCCGGTGCGTGCTGACGTACGTCTCCAGGACCTCGGCCTCGGCGCTGAGCCCGTCGGCCCGCAGGCGGCGCAGCCGGGCGTCCTGGCGCAGTCGCTGCACGGCGACGGCCGCACCGAGGGCGGCGAGCAGCAGCCCCGCACCGGCGCTCGCCGCACCGGCCGCCGCATCCGCCCAGCTCATCCGTCCCCCTCTGCCGCCGGTCTCCGCACGGATGGACGTGCGGGGCCGGGGCGACGGTTCCCGCCGGGGCTCAGCGCAGGCGGCGGTAGCGCAGTTCGAGGCCGTCGAGGAGGGCGTCGAGGCCGGTGTCGAAGGCGCCCTGGTCGATGGTGCGGCGGTGTTCGGCGAGGCGGTGGGCGTCGCCGAGGTGGGGGTAGTCGGCGGCGTCGTAGAGGGTGGCGTCGTCGGGGAACCCGGCGGCGAAGGAGCCGAGGGCGGAGCCGGTGACGAAGTAGCGCATCAGGGCGCCGATCCGGGTGGCCTGGCCGGGGGGCCAGCCCGCGTCGACGAGGCAGCCGAAGACGGCGTCGGCCAGGCGCAGGGCGTGGGGGCGGCGGCCGGGGCCCTGGGCGAGGACGGGGACGAGGTGGGGGTGGGCGGCGAGGGCGGCGCGGTAGGAGCGGGCCCAGGCGTGCAGGGCGGTGCGCCAGTGGTCCGGCGCGTCGAACATGCTGAGGTCGACCTCGCCCATCACACTGTCGACGACGGCGTCGAGCAGGTCGTCCTTGGTGGCGAAGTGGTTGTACAGCGAGGGGCCGCTGACCGAGAGCTCGGCGGCGAGGCGGCGGGTGGAGAGGGCGGCCAGGCCCTCGGCGTCGACCAGGGCGAGGGCGGCGGCGATGATGCGGTCCCGGCTGAGCAGGGGGGTGCGGGGTCGGGCGATCTCCGCCTCCTGGGGTGCGGGGCCGGTGGGGTCCGGGTCATTGTCGCAGGTGCTCCCGGGCGCCCGACGGGCGCTCTTCCGGTGCTCATCCGCCGCCCTTCCGCTGCTCTTCCGCTTCCGGCCGGTGCGGGCTACAGTCACCGTAAAACTTGCAGTGCTAGTTTATCGGCACCGCAGGATCGCCGAGTGTGTGCCGAGTGTTCGGGGTGTCGCCGCGTGGACCTGGAGCTGACCGAGGAGCAGTCCGCCGTACGGGAGTTGGCGGCCGCCTTCACCGACCGCGAGATCGTGCCCTTCGCCGCCGCGTGGGACCGGGCGGAGTCGATCGACCTGGGGGTCGTCAGGAAGCTGGGCGAGCTGGGCTTCCTGGGGCTGACCCTGCCGGAGGAGTACGGCGGCAGCGGCGGCGACCACCTGGCGTACTGCCTGGTGCTGGAGGAGCTGGGACGCGGCGACTCCTCGGTGCGCGGCGTGGTCTCCGTCTCGCTGGGGCTGGTCGCCAAGTCGGTGAACGCGTTCGGCACCGAGGAGCAGAAGCGCGCCTGGCTACCGCGGCTGTGCTCGGGCGAGGCGCTGGGCTGCTTCGCGCTGACCGAGCCCGGCACCGGTTCGGACGCCGCCAACCTGACCACCCGGGCCGAGCGCGACGGCGGCGACGGCGCCGACTGGCTGCTGTCCGGCGCGAAGATGTTCATCACCAACGGGACGTGGGCGGACGTCGCCCTGGTCTTCGCCCGCACCGGCGGCCCGGGGCACCGCGGCGTCACCGCCTTCCTGGTGCCCACCGACGCGCCCGGCTTCGAACGGCGGCTGGTGCACGGCAAGTTGGGCCTGCGCGGGCAGGCCACCGCCGAGCTCTCCTTCGACCGGGTGCGCGTCCCGGACAGTGCGCGCCTGGGCGGGGTCGGCGAGGGCTTCAAGGTCGCGATGGCGGCCCTGGCCAAGGGCCGGATGTCGGTCGCGGCGGGCTGCGTGGGCATCGCCCAGGCCTCGCTGGACGCGGCGGTGCGCTACGCCGGGGAGCGCGAGCAGTTCGGAAAGCCCATCGCCGCCCACCAGTTGGTGCAGGAGCTGCTGGCCGACATCGCCGTCGACGTGGACGCGGCCCGGCTGCTGACCTGGCGGGTCGCCGACCTGATCGACCGCGGCCTGCCGTTCGCCACCGAGTCCTCGGTCGCCAAGCTGTACGCCTCCGAGGCCGCGGTGCGCTGCGCCAACAACGCGCTGCAGGTGTTCGGCGGGTACGGCTTCATCGACGAGTACCCGGTCGGCAAGTACCTGCGCGACGCCCGGGTGATGACCCTGTACGAGGGCACCAGCCAGATCCACAAGCTGCTCATCGGCCGTTCCCTCACCGGCGTCAACGCCTTCTGACCCCTACTGCCCCTCCCCTGTCCCCCTCCCCGATCCCCCGACCCACCGACAAGGAGCCCGACGAAGTGCTTCCGGTCTTCATCGCCGCCGCCCGCCGCACCCCGATCGGGCGGCTGCGCGGCGCACTGTCCGCCGTCCGGCCCGACGACCTGTCGGCGACCGTGCTGCGCGGACTGCTCTCCGAGGTTCCCGCGCTGGACCCGGCGCGGATCGACGACGTGTACTGGGGCGCCGCCAACCAGGCGGGCGAGGACAACCGCAACCTGGCCCGGATGGCCGTCCTGCTGGCCGGGCTGCCCGACACCGTCCCCGGCGCGACCGTCAACCGGCTCTGCGCGTCCGGGATGGAGGCGGTCACCAGCGCGGCCCGGGCGATCGGCTCCGGCGAGGCGGACGTGGTGGTCGCGGGCGGCTGCGAGTCGATGAGCCGCGCCCCGTTCGTGCTGCCGCGCCCGGACGAGGCGCTGCCGCACCGGATGGAGACCTTCGACACCCGGCTCGGCTGGCGCCTGACCAACCCGCGGATGCGCGAGCTGCACGGCGTGCTGTCGATGGGCGAGACCGCCGAGGAGGTCGCCGCCCGCTACGGCATCGACCGCGAGGCGCAGGACGCGTTCGCCCTGCGCAGCCACCGACTGGCCGCCGCCGCGCGGGAGTCGGGGCACTTCGACGCCGAACTGCTGCCCGTCGCCCGCCCGGACGGGACGCTGGTCGACCGCGACGAGTCGATCCGGCCGGACACCACCGCGGAGAAGCTCGCCGCCCTGAAGCCGGTCTTCCGCCCCGGCGGGACGGTGACCGCGGGCAACGCCTCGCCGATGAACGACGGCGCGGCCGCCCTGCTGCTGGTCAGCGAACGAGCGCTCGCCGAGCTGGAGTTGGAGCCGCTGGGCCGGTACGTGGCGGGCGCCTCCGCAGGCGTGCACCCCGACGTGATGGGCATCGGGCCCGTCCCGGCCACCCGGCGGGTGCTGGAGCGCTCCGGCTGGAAGCTCGCCGACCTGGAGACCGCCGAGTTCAACGAGGCCTTCGCCGCCCAGGCGCTGGCCTCCGTCGGCGAGTTGGGCATCGACCCGGAGCTGGTCAACCCCTCCGGCGGGGCGATCGCCCTGGGCCACCCGCTCGGCTGCTCCGGCGCCCGGATCCTCACCACCCTGCTGCACCGGATGCGCCGCACCGGTGCCCGGCGCGGCCTGGCCACCATGTGCGTGGGCGTCGGCCAGGGCTCGGCCGTCCTGGTCGAGCGCGACTGAACTCCCCATCCCCCCAATGAACATGACGGATCGTCAGGAACGGAGTACGACGGTGGGCAGGTTCGACGGCAAGGTGGCGGTGGTGACCGGCGCCGCGCAGGGCATCGGTGCGGCGACGGCGCGGCTGCTGGCCGCGGAGGGCGCGGCGGTCGCCGTGGTCGACCTCACGGCGGAGCGGGCGAAGGGCACCGTCGAGGAGATCCTCGCGGCGGGCGGCACGGCCCGGGCCTACGGGTGCGACGTCGCCGACTACGACGCGGTGGAGGGCGTGTTCGCCGCCGTGGTCGAGGAGTTGGGCGGGGTGCACGTCCTGGTGAACAACGCCGGGATCACCCGCGACAACCTGTTCTTCAAGATGCCCAAGCAGGACTGGGACACCGTCCTCGCGGTCAACCTGACCAGCGCCTACAACTGCGCGCACGTCGCGCAGAAGTACTTCGTCGCGCAGAGGTACGGCAAGATCGTCTCGCTCAGCTCGCGCTCCGCCCTGGGCAACCGCGGCCAGGCCAACTACGCGGCGGCGAAGGCCGGGATCCAGGGCCTCACCGCGACCCTGGCCATCGAGCTCGGCCCGTTCAACGTCAACGTGAACGCCGTCGCCCCCGGCTACATCGCGACCTCGATGACCGCCGCGACCGCCGAACGGGTCGGCGCGACCCCGGAGCAGCACCAGGCCGAGGTCGCCGAACGCACCCCGCTGCGCCGGGTCGGCCGCCCCGAGGAGGTCGCGGCCGTGGTCGCGTTCCTGGCCAGCGAGGACGCCTCGTACGTCAGCGGCCAGACGCTGTACGTCAACGGCGGCGCACGCTAGGGCCGTCCCGCAGGCCGGGCGGTCAGTCCCGGCCCAGCAGGCTCAGGGCCCGGGAGCGCTGGACGACGAGTTCGTCGTAGGTGCCGTCGCGCTCGGCCCAGCGGTGCCCGAGGACGCCGCGCACCAGGATCTCGCGCGGGGTGGGGTCCTGGGCGAGCAGGTCCATGACCTCGGTGGCGAAGTCGTCGAGCGGCAGCGCGTGCGGGTTCACCGCCTGCTGCCCCGCCGTGGCGACGGCCGGGGGGACGAGCTCGACGACGTCGACGCCGGTCCCGTCGAGCTGCGCGCGCAGCGCCTCGGAGTAGGCGTGCACCGCGGCCTTCGACGCGGCGTAGCCGGGCATCGGCGGGAACGGCAGGAAGGCGATGCCGGAGGACACCGTGACGAAGGTGCCGCCGCCCCGCCGGATCAGGTGCGGGGTGAAGGCGTCGACGACCCGGACGGTGCCGAGCAGGTTGGTGTCGATCGTCGTCGCCGTCGCCGCGAAGTGCGCGGGGTCGCGCAGGTCCTCCAGCAGCATGACGCCCGAGCTGGTCACCACGGTGTCCAGTCCGGGGTGGCGGGCGAGCACGGCGTCGCGGGCGGCGGCGACCGAGGCGCCGTCGGTGACGTCGACGGCGACGGTGCCGAAGCCCTCCCGGGCGAGTTCCGCGAGCGCCCGCGGGTTGCGGCCGCCGACGGTCACGGTGCTGCCCGCGGCGGCGAACCGGCGGGCCAGCTCCCGTCCGATGCCGGAGGTTCCGCCGACGACGAGGACGGTGCGGTCGGAGAGGTCCACGGGGTCCTCCCTTTCGTTCGGGGCGCCGCCGGGGTGCGGACCGGCGGCGGCCGGTGGTGGTTCCCGTCCCTGCCGGAACGGTTCCCCCGCAGTCTCGGCGGCACCGGCCGGGTCGCGGGAGGGCCCCCGTTCTCCCTGGTCCTGACAGGGCCCCCGCTCCGGCACCCGCACCGCAGTACGGTGGGCGGCATGAGGGACGACGACGGATCCGGCAACCGGCTCGGCAGCTACCTGCGGGCCCGGCGCGAGCTGGTCTCCCCGGAGCGGGCGGGGCTCCCGCCCGGCGGCAACCGCCGGGTGCCCGGGCTGCGCCGCGAGGAGGTCGCGCTGCTCGCCGGGATCAGCCCCGACTACTACCTGCGCCTGGAGCGGGGCCGCGACCGGAACCCGTCGCCGCAGGTCCTGGAGTCGCTCGCCCGCGTCCTGCACCTCGACGAGGTCGAGCGGACCTACCTGCTCGGCCTCGCGGCGGCGCGCCCCCGGGCGCCGCGCCGCAAGCGGCCCGAGCAGGTACCGGCGCGGGTGCACCAGCTGCTCGCCCACCTGACCGTGCCCGCGTTCGTCGAGGGCCGGGCGTTCGACGTCCTGGCCGCCAACCCCCTGGCCACCGCGCTCTCCCCCCGGCTGCGCCCCGGCCTGAACCGGCTGCGCTCGCTGCTCCTCGACCCCGAGGAACGGGCCTTCCACCAGGACTGGGACCGGGCCGCGGCCGATTCCGTCGCCGCCCTCCGCGCCACGGTCGGGGACGACACCGACGACCCCCGGTTCGTCGAACTCGTCGGCGAACTCGCCCTGTCGAGCGGGCACTTCCGCACCCTGTGGGCCCGCCACGACGTCCGCCCCCTCGGCGGGGGCACCGCCACGGTCCACCACCCCGTGGTCGGCGACCTGCACCTCCACCGGGACAAGCTCCCCGTGGACGACGTCATCCTCGTCGTCTACTACCCCGACAAGGACAGCGACAGCGACGAGAAGCTGCGCCTCCTCGCCGCGCTCGCGCACGACGGACCGGTGGACGGCCCGCTCCCCCGGACACCCTGAGGGAACGCGCCGGGGCGGCGGGCGGCGGCGGTCAGCGCCAGGGTCGGCGGCGGCCCGGCTTCGGCTGCTGCACGGTCTGGACCGCAGGCTGCGGCGGGAACGGGGACGGGCCGGTCGGCGGCTGTTCGTGCTCCGGCTGGAGGACGACGGGGTAGTCGAGCCCGGTGGCGATCTGGGCCAGCGCGGTGGCCCGCCGGCCCGTCCAGTCGCTCTCGCGGTCGTAGGTCTCGTGCTCGGCCCAGTCCTCGGCGCGCAGTTGGACCGCGGTCATCCCGGCCGCCGCGGCGCCGCCGAGCTCGCGGCTGTCGCCGTCGCCGACGTACAGGCACTGCTCGGGGGTGACGCCCAGGCGCCGCGCCACCTCGGCGTACAGGGCCGGGTCGGGCTTGCGGCGGCCCTCGCGGCAGGAGAACACCGCGGTGTCCACCCAGCGGGCGACGGGCACCAGCGCCCAGTGGTCGGCGAGTTCGGCGGAGCAGTCGCTGAGCACCCCGATCCGGACGTCCCGGCGGCGGATCGACTCCAGCACCCGCAGCGCGTCCGGCCGCGCCTCGAACAGTTCGTGCTGGGCGGCGCGGCGGGCCTCGCACGCCCGCCACAGCGCGCCCTGGTCCGGGTCCGTCACCCCGCAGCGCGCCGCGAGCGCGGTGACGGTCTCCCGCAGGTCGCCGAGTCCGCCGACGGCCCGTTCCGGCCAGGACTCGTCCCAGGCCCTCCGCCAGCGCTGCGCGTCGATGCCCAGCGGGGCGGCGCTGCGCGCGGCGTGCTCGTCCCGCACCTGGGACGGGACGGCGGGGGTGAGCGTGCCGAAGAAGTCGAACACCACGGCACGGAAGGGCGAGAACGGCATGCGGAGCATGCTACTGCCCCTGCGTGGGTCAACTACCCCGGAGTCAGCGGGAGTTCACGCGCGATGCGGTTGCGCGACGAGGGAGGGCTCGGTCGCGGTGCGGCGGCGGCCGCGGCCGGCGAGGCGGCAGCCCGTGCAGTCCGGGTGGCCGTGGCGGGCGGTGCGGTCGCGGGTGCGCCAGTGGCGCAGGTGCGGCGGGCGCGGGCCGCTGGGCTTGCCCCAGCCCGCGAGGTGCAGGGCCCAGGTGGCGAGCGCGGCGGCGGGGGCCAGGGCGGCCCCGGCCCACAGGACGGCGGGCGAGGCGAGGACCAGCCCGGCCCCGGCCACCGTGAAGGCGAGGATGCCGAGGGCGGAACCGGTCCATCCCGCGACGGTGTGCCCCATGTCGTGGTCGCCGTGTGCGCTCATGTGTCCTCGTTTGGTGTGATGGGCGGATGCGGAGACAGGTCGGGCCGGATCGGGTGACAGCCCACCGGACCGTTTATCTCACGAGCTAAGTAACTTAGATGCTAAGGAGTTATCGAGTGGAGGGCAAGCCGCGCCCCCGGGCGACGCCTGAACAGGCCCTGCAGGCCATGGACCGCATGATCGCCCTGGCCCAGTTCGGCCAGCACGACATCGCCGCCCGGCTCGGGCTCAACGTCACCGACCTGACCTGCCTGGGCTTCGTGATCGAAGCCACCGCGTCCGGCGAACCGCTCGCCGCGGGCGACCTCGCCGAACGCGCCCAGCTCACCACCGGCGCCGTCACCGGCGTCCTCAACCGGCTGGAGAAGGCGGGGTACGCCCGCCGCGAGCCCGACCCGACCGACCGCCGCCGGGTGCGCGTCCTGATGTCCGAGGACGCCCAGGAACGCATCCTCCAGGTCTACGGCCCCTTCTACGCCCGGCTGGCCGAGCTGTTCGCCGACTACTCCCCCGCCGAAGTCGCCGTCCTCGCCGACTGGTTCACCCGCGCCCGGGCCGCCATGGCGGACTCCCTCGCCGAGATCCGCGAATAAGCCCCGCGCCCCTCCCGCGCCCGCCCGTACCCACCGACGGAGGAAGCCCGTGCCGGACCGCACCGAGATCCGCCTGATCGAACCCGCCGACGCCGCCCCGATAGCCGCCCACCGGGCCCGGGACGTCCAACTCCTGCGGCGCTGGGAACCGGCCCAGCCGCCCGCCCTCCTCACCGCGCAGGGCCAGGCCGAACGGATCGACCGGCTGCTGGCCGGGCACCGGGCCGGCACGCTCTGGCCGGGCGTGGTGCTCGCCGACGGCGAGGTGGTCGGACAGGTCACCGTCAGCGCCGTCCTGCCGCAGCCGCACCTGCGCCGCGGCTCCCTCGGCTACTGGATCGCGAGCACCGCCCAGAACCGGGGCCACGCCGGGCGCGCCGTCGGACTCGCGCTCCGGGTGATGGCCGAGGAGCTCGGGCTGCGCCGCGCCGAGGCGTCCACCGGCCTGGAGAACCTGCCGTCCCAACGGGTGCTGCGCCGCAACGGGTTCAGCCCGTACGGCGTCGCGCACTCCGCGATCCTGCTCGACGGCGAGTGGCGGGACTCGCTGCTGTGGGAACGGATCCTCGGCGACTGACCACCCGACCGTTCCCCAACGGCCGTCCCCTCAGCGGCGGTTCTCGGCGAGCTGGCGCAAGTAGCGCTCCGCGGCGCGGAGTTTGCGGTTCTCCGGACCGGGGAGGTGCGCGCGGAGCTCGATGATGTCGGGGGCGATCCGGATCGCCTCGACCGGGTCCTTGACGGCACGCCAGCAGGCCTCGGCGTTGGTGACGGCGCGCTGCGTCTCGGGGTGCTCGGGGCCGTCGCTCTGCAGCAGGGCCGCCGCGACCTGGCGGTAGAGCTCGGCCGCGACGGCGGGACGGCCGCCGACCCGGCAGACGTGCGCCCGGACCTGCCGGACCTGCAGCACCACGGTGGCCCGGGCGCCGTACGCCGCGACGGCCTTCTCCTCCAGCGCGAGGGCGAGCGCCGAGGCGGCCTCGTGGTCGCCCGCCTCCGCGTTGCGGACGATGTCGCCGATCGCCTCCAGGTACTCGCTGGGCGGCGCCTGCACGCGGTCCGCCGAGGGCTGCGGCGGCGGGACGTCGGTGCCCTTGCCGAGCTGGACGGTCCCGGTGGACGCGGTCCCGGTGGACGCGGGGACCGCGGCGGGGGCGCCCCGGCCGGGGAGCGGGGTGGTGGCGGCCAGCGGGTCGTGCCGGGGCGCCGGTTCGGGCTCGGGGCCGCGCTCGACGATCGGGATGGTGACCGGCCGGTCGATCGGCAGGGTCGCGGCCAGGGTGTCGGCGGGCCCGGCGGGCGCCGCCTCCTTGGCGAACGTCACGGCGGGCGTCGCGGGCGCGACGGACGCCGCGGGCACGGACGCGGACGCGGGTTCGAGCGTCGGCAGCGGCTCGGTCGCGGCGTCCGCAGCGGTGGCGGCGGCCGTGTCGCCGGCCGCGTCGACGGTGCCCTTGCCCAGCTCGACCCGCGGCGCCCCACGCCCCGGCTTGTCCAGCGCCACCGGCGGAGCCGCCGGAGCCGGGGCGGCGGCGGTGGGCGTGAGCGGGACGGTGGACCGCGCGTCCGCGGGCACCATCGGCTCGCCCTTGACCAGCGAGACCACCATCGCGCGGCGCGGCGGGGTCGCCGGGACGCCCGCCTTGCGCAGCGAGACCAGGCCGCGCGGCGTCCACCCGGGCGAGAGCCGGGGCCGGACGGGTTCGGGCGCGGCGGCGACGGCGGTGCCACCGCCCGGGGCGGCGCCACCGGCTCCGACTCCGGCCGCGGCGCGGATGGCGGTGTCGGGGCGGGCCTGGAGGGGGGCCGCGGGTTCGCCGGTGCCGATCTGCCGGGCGGTGTTGCGGAAGTAGGGCCGGTCGGCGGGGTGGGAGGTGATCACCACCGTGTCGGCCCGCAGCACCGAGTTGACCTGCTGGCGGACGAGTTCGGGGGTGAGGAACTGGTCGGCGCCGGGGCGGCCCCGGTGCAGGGCCTCGACCAGGCCGAGGGTGAAGGTGCCGAGTTGGTCGGGGTCGTGGTTGACGACGGCCCAGAGCGGTACGCCGTCGGCGAGTTGCTGCCCGGCGGTGGCGGCGAGGGCGGGCCAGACGACCTGGTCGGCGCTCAGGTCGCCGATCACCAGGGTGTCCAACTCGGTTCCGCGGTGCCGCAGTTCGGTGGCGATCGCGGACCAGGGCAGACTCTCGGAGCTCTTGTTCTCGCGCAGCGAGAGGTAGAGCTGTTCGCCGCGCCGGTCGGTGATCAGGTGGCCGCCGAGGTGGATGAGCAGCGGACCGGGGTGCCGGGCGGCGGCGCGCAGGTGGGCGAGGACGGTCTGCGGGTCGCTGGCCCCGGGCAGGTGGACGGCGTCGACCTGGTCCGCGGAGAGCAGCACCTGCGGGGCGACCCCGGCCAGCGCGGCGGACAGCACCGAGGCGTGCGCGCCGCCGCCGCGGCCCCAGCGGCGTCCGCCGCCGTAGCCGCCCTCGATGACCAGGACGCGTCCGCGCAGGCCGCCGCCGATGCCGTGGGCGGGGTGCGGGGCGTCCGCGACGGCGGGCGCGGGAGCGGGGGGCGCGGCGGGGGTGATCGGGAAGGAGCCGGTCCATCCGGTACCGCCGGGCGGGGCCGCGGGCGGCGGCGGGACGGCGGTGCCGCCCGCCGGGGTGGCGGCGGGCGGCAGCGGGACGGTACCGGTGGTGCTGAGCGCGGCGTCCGGGATCACCAGGTTGATGGAGGTCGCGAACGGGTCGGCGCCGGGCGGGACTTCGGGCGTCTGCTGCACGGCGGGCCCGCTCGGGGTGGGCCTGGGCGTCTCCTCCGGGTCGGTCCCCGCCGACCCGCCCCCGGCCGTCGATGCCACGTCAGCCACCGTTCGGTCACCGCCCCCGTCCGTCGCCGGCGCGACGCCGTGCCTGTACGCCGTGGTGTCCCGCACCACGCTCCGATCCCGGCCACGATACGTGGTCGGCAGCCGGACCGGCCAGGCCGGGTCCCACGAGGGCCGGCCCCCGTCCGGACCGCGCCCCGGCCCGTTCCCGAACGCTGCGACGGAGCGCGGGTGTTGGCCCCCGGCGGGCCGCCGACCGGCCCCGAGCAGTGCGCCGAGCAGTACACGCAGGGGGCAGTGCGGCAGGGCAGTGCGGCGGGGCAGTCCTTCGAACGTCCCGTCACCGGGCGCCGGACGGGGTGTCAGTCCCGCTGTCCCGCTGCTCGGTCACCGGCTCGGGCCGGACCCGGTGGCCGTACCCGCGCACGACGGCGGCGGCCAGGAGGGCGACGGCGCCCCCGAGCACCATCACGGTGGCGGGCGAGGAGCGGTCCACCACGAGGCCGCCAGTCAGGGCACCGATCGACAGGGTCGCCTGGAAGGAGGAGGTGAACAGCACGCCCGCCGCCTCCGGGGCGTGCGGGGCCGCGGCCAGGAACCAGTTCAGCGAGCACACCGGCACGGCGCCGTACGCCGCGCCCCACAGCGTCAGCAGGACGGCGGCGCCCGGGCCGCCGGTGCCGAGCAGCGGCATCAGCAGGGTCGCGGCGGCGAGCAGCAGCACGGCCGCGCCGAAGACCGGCCGCAGGGCGCCCGCCGCGCGGCCTCCGGCGAGCGCGTTGCCGAGCAGCCCGGCGGCGCCGTACCCCAGCAGCAGGCCGGTGACCAGGCCGGGCCCGGCGTGCGCGGTGGTCTCCAGGAACGGGGTGACGTAGGTGTAGCTGCCGAAGTGGGCCAGCACGATCAGGAAGGTCGCGGCGAGGCCGCTGCGGGTGCCCCGTCCGGTGAGCAGGCCGCGCAGCACGCCGAGGTCGGTGACGGCCGCCGGGGGCAGCGGCGGGAGCGAGAGCAGCAGGGCGGCCAGGGTCAGCACGGTCAGCACGGCCGCCACCAGGAAGGCGGCCCGCCAGCCCGCGAGCGAGCCGAGGTACACGCCCGCCGGTACGCCGAGGACCGAGCCGAGCGGGACGGCGGTGAAGAACACGGTGGTGGCCCGGCCCTGCCGGTGCGCCGGGACGAGCCGGGCGGCGAGCCCCGAGCCGACCGACCAGAACGCCCCGATGACCAGGCCGAGGGCGACCCGGGCGGCCAGCACGGCCCAGTAGGCGGGGGCGAGGGCGTTGAGGAGGTCCGCCAGGGTCAGGAGCAGCAGCAGGGCGCACAGCACGGTCCGCCGGTCGGCGCGCCTGGTCGCGACCGTCACCGCCGGTGCGGCGACCGCGGCGACGAGGCCCGGGAGGGTCATCATCAGCCCGGCGGTGCCGTCGGAGATCCGGAAGGTGGCGCCGATCGGGGTGAGCAGGCCGATCGGCAGGATCTCGGTGGTGACGAGGGAGAACACGCCCGTGGTGACGGCCAGCACGGCGGGCCAACCACCTTGCCCCGTCCGCCGGTCGGGGCGGTCACCGGGGGCGGCGGGCGGGCGGTGGGTGGTGGTGGTGGCCATGCCGGAGGTCCTGTCCGTGGGCGGTGGGGTGTCCCTGGACAGTCCACCAGCCGGGCCGGGGGCGGACCGGCGCGAATCGGACCTCGACGTCCCGCCCCGCGTCCGTCACCCCGTCACTCCGTCAACGCCCCTCCCGTCGACGGCGGTTGCGGGCGAACAGCAGCACTCCGAGTCCGACCAGCACGCTCAGCGCCGTGCCCGCGGCGACCGTGCCGATCCCGCCCGCGCCGGTCGGGGGCAGCCCCCCGCCGTGGTGGTGCGGCCGGGGCCGGTCGGTCGGCCCGGGGTGCGGCGTGGGGCTGGGCGCGGGCTCCGGCGAGGGCGAGGGCTTCGGGGTCGGGGACGGGGAGGGCGTCGGGCTCGGGCTCGGGGTCGGGCTCGGGCTCGGCGAGGGCGACGGGGTGACCACCTCGACCGGGACGTCCGGGCTGCGGGAGGCCCGCCACTCGCTGCCGGACGGGGCGTACACGGCGTGCAGCACGTGGGTGCCCGCCGTCGGGTGCGGGTACGTCAGGACGGCGCGCCCGTCCGCGTCCAGGGTCGCGGTGCCGACGGCGGTGCCGTCCACGTGCAGGGTCACCGTGCCGGGCGGGGTTCCGGCGGCGGCGTCCCGGGCGGTGACGCGGAGGTCCACGGGCAGGTCGACGCCCTCCTCGGGGGTGCCGCGGGGGACGAGCGCGGTGACGGTCTCGGCGGCCCACTGGGCGTGGACGGTGCGGTCGGCGTCCAGCGGGGTGTCGGGGCCGATCTCGACGGCCCGGCCGCTGCCGTCGGCCGCGGTGTTCCAGCCCGTGAACGCGAAGCCCGCCCGGGTCGGCGGCGCGGGGACGGTGCGGGCCCCGGCGGCGAAGGAGGTGGCGAACACCCGGACGGCCTCGGTGGGGGTGCCGCCGTTGGCGTCGAAGGTGATCAGGAAGTTGTGCGGCAGGACGCCCAGTTGCCGCCACTGGACGCCGTCGGTGGGCAGTTGGATCGCCCCGTCGTTGACGACCAGCCCGTTGCCGGTGCCGCCGCTGCGCAGCGAGCCGTCGCCGGTGACGGTGACGCCCGCGGGGACGCGCAGCGCCGCGCCGCCGGGGACGATCAGCACCGCGGGGGCGCGGACGTCCAGCGAGCCGAAGGCGCTGCCCGCGACCGCGCCCTGGCCGACGGCGGAGGAGTCGTAGACGGCCTTGTTGGCGGCGGCGACGGTGCAGCCCTCCAGCACGACGGTGCCGCCCGCACCGGCCTGCCCGCCGCCGATGCCCGCGCCGGAGGTGGTGGCGGTGGCGGTGACGACGGGGTTGCCGCGGACGGTGAGCGAGCCGCCCGCGCCGCCGTAGCCGCCGCCGATGCCCGCGCCGATGACGGAGCCGACGGCGCTGACCTGCGCGTTCCCGGCGATCAGGACGGTGCCGCCGTTGCCGCCGGTCAGCGGGGTGGTGAGGCCGGCCTGGCCGCCGCCGATGCCCGCGCTGCGGCCGGTGCTGGTGGCGGTGACGGTGGCGGCGCCGTCGACGGTGACCTCGCCGCCGTCGCCGCCCCAGTAGCCGCCGCCGATGCCCGCCCCGCCGTCGCTGGTGGCGGTGACGGTGGCGTGGTCGGTGATCCGGGTGGTGCCGCCGGGGCTGTAGTCGCCGCCACCGATGCCCGCGCCGTCGACGGCCTTGGCGGTGACCCGGGCGTTGCCGGAGATGGTGACGCGGCCGCCGCCCCGCGGTCGCCGCCGCCGATTCCGGCGCTGAACTGGCCTCCGGTGGCGGTGACTTGGGCGTCGCCGGTGAGGGTGACGGTGCCGTTCTCGCGGTGGTGCATGTCGCCGCCGATGCCGGCCGCCTCGTTGTCCCGGGCGGCGGCGTCGACCACCGCCCGGCCCTGGACCACCAGGGTGGCGCCGCCCACGGCGATGCCCGCGCCGCCGAGGCGCGGGGCGGCGGCGGTGAGCACGCCCGGTGCGGTGGGGGCGGGGGTGGTGTCGGTGAGGGTGAGCGTGCTGCCCGCGCCGAGCACGACGGCGACGGTGTCGAGGCGGTGGCCGTTCAGGTCGAGGGTGAGCGCGGCCTCGTCGGCGAGCAGCAGGTTGGCGGCCGTGCCCTGCACGAGGTCCGCCCCGAGCTCGGCCCGTCCGCCGACCCCCGCCGGGTTCGCGAACGCACTGCTGAGCGCCGCCCAGTCGCCGACGCCCGTGGCGAACGCGGGCTGCGGGAGCGACGTCCAGGTGGCGGCGACGGCCACGGCGGCGGCCAGGACGGCCCTGCTCGGGCCCGTGGAGTTGCGCATGACCCAGAGCAGGCGGACGATTCTCCTCCGCTTACGCACGATCGCCCCCGACGGCGTGTCCCGCGCCCGCTCGGCGGCCCGCCCGAGGCCCCGGTCCGAGCCGCCGGTCCGCTCCCGTCCGCCCGCCCCGTCAGGGGTGGCCGTTCCCCGTGCGCAGGGCGGCGCCGAGCGGGGTGGGGCGGTAGTGGACGTGGCGGCCGTGGCGGGTGCGCTCCAGCAGGGCGGCGGCGTGCAGGGCGGCCAGGTGCTGGCTGACGGCGGCGGGGGTGACGGCGAGGCGGTGGGCGAGTTCGGTGGTGGTGGCGGGGCCGTCGTCGGCGAGCATCACCAGCAGCCGGGCGCGGGTCGCGCCGAGCAGCTGGGCCAGGGCCTGCGGGGCGGGCGGCGGGGGGCGTTCGGCGAGGGTGACGAGGCCGCGGGTGGCGTAGACGATGTGCGGCGGGGCGTCGCGGTCGAGCATGGTGGAGACGCCGTCGGCGAAGCAGCTGGGGGTGAGCAGCAGGCGGCGGCCGTCGACGGGGATCTCGTCGGGGGCGGACGGCCAGGGGCCGCCGCGGCGGATGGTGAGGGTGTCGTCGGCCCAGGAGAGCCGTTCGCTGATGCCGCGGAACAGGGCGTCGGCGCCGCCCTCGGCGAGGGTGCGGGCGCGGTGCGCGAGGTCGGCGGCCAGGACGGCGCGGGCCCGGGGCCACCAGTGCGGGCGCAGGCAGGCGTGCCAGTAGGCCTCCAGGGCGTCGGCGAGGTCGGCGAGCAGCCGGTCGGGGTGGCGCAGGCCCGCGGCGAGGACGGGCGGGACGGGTTCGCCGAGCGGGTGGAAGGTCTGTTCGACGCCGGGGCGCAGCCGGGCGGGGTCGGTGGCGCGCAGCGCGGCGAGTTCCTCGCGCAGGTCGGGGGCGGGGACGGCGGGGCGCGGGGTGAGGAAGTCGGGGACCCAGTAGCGGCGGTGGGCGACCAGCGCGGTCAGCAGGGGGTGCGCGTCGAGCCGTTCGTACGCGGGGCGCAGCGCGGCGAAGGCGGGGCGCAGGGCGGGGAAGCGGCGGGCGTGGTGGGTCCACATGCGCAGGCTGAGCACGGTCTCCTGGAGCGGCGAGTACGCGAAGGAGGTGGCGGCGAGGTCGGCGAGGCGGAGCCGGAAGCGGATCATTAAGCACCAGGGTAAATCGATTCCGGCCCCCGGCGGCCGCGGGTGTGCTGGGCGGCATGAACCTGAGCACCGCCTCCCCGCCCCTCGCCCGCCCGCTCTCCCCCTCCCCGGTGGTGCGCCGACTGGCGGCGCTGCTGCTGGTGAACGCGGTCGGCAACGGGCTGTTCCTGACGGTGGGGACGCTCTGGTTCACCCGCGGCCTGGGCTTCTCGGCGGGGGTGGTGGGCGCGGCGCTGACGGCGGCGGGCCTGTGCGGGGTGCCCGCGGCGCTGCCGGTGGGGCGGCTGTGCGACCGGCTGGGCGCGAAGCCGGTGCTGGCGGTGGTGCACGTGGTGCAGGCGGGGGCGACGGCGGTGTTCGCGTTCACCGGGTCGCTGTGGCCGTTCGTCCTGCTGGTGTGCGTGACGGGCGCGGCCTCCCGGGCGAACGGGGTGGCCCGCTCCACCCTGTACGCGCACGCGCTGCCCGCCGCGGTGCGCAACCGGGCGCTGGCCGTGCTGCGGGCGCTCAACAACGTCGGTATCGGCGCGGGCGCGGCGCTCGGCTCGCTGGTGCTGGCGCACGGCGGGCCGGTGCTGCTGCGGACGGCGATCTGCGCGAGCGCGGCCGCGTACCTGCTGGCGCTGCTGCCGCTGCGGGCGGTGCCGACGGGGGTCGCGCCGGGGGTCGCACCCGGGCCGGAGGCCGCCCGGGCGGTGGCGGCGCGCCCGCTGCGGGACCTGCCGTTCGTGGGGGTGGCGGTGCTGAACGCGGTGGTGAACACGCTGTACGTGGTGCTGGAGGTCGGGTTGCCGCTGTGGACGCTCGGGCACACCTCGGCCCGTCCGGCGGTGACGGGCTGGCTGCTGCTCACCAACACCGCGCTGGTGGCGCTGCTGCAGGTCCTCGCGGTCCGCCGGGTTTCCGAACTCGCGGGCGCGGCACGGTCGTTCCGGCTCGGCGGCCTGCTGGTGAGCGCGGCCTGCGTGACCCTGGCGGCGGCCACCGGACGGGCGCCGGGGGGCGCGGTGGCGGTGCTGCTGGGGGCGGTGGTGCTGCTGACGGCCGGCGAGGTCCTTTCCCAGGCGGGCAGTTGGGCCCTGGCGTACGGCCTGGCCCCCGAACACGCCCACGGCGCCTACCAGGGCGTCCTGCACACCGGCGTCGCCCTGGGCCAGGCCCTCGCCCCGGCCGCCCTCACCGCCCTGGTCCTCCCCCACGGCACCACCGGCTGGGCCGCCCTCGCCGCCGTCTTCGCCTGCGCCGCCCTCGCCCTCCCCCCGGTGGCCCGCCACGCGGCCCGCCGCAACGAGGCCGTCGCCCAAGCGGGTTGACGCGCCGCGTCGAAGCCGGGACCGGCCGTCTCCTCCGGCTCCCCGCAGCGCCCTCGTTCGGCCTCGACCAGCGCCCGAAGGAACTCCTCCGGGGCGACCCGGGCGTCCAACGGCAGCCCGAGCCGGGCGAGTCCGGCGGGCCGGTGGGCGCGGGTCGGTGGGTGCGGGTCAGTAGGTGACGGTGATCGTGCGGGCCGGGCCGTCGACCCGGATCCGGCCGCCGTAGGGGATGACGAGCTGCGGTTCGGTGTGGCCGAGGTCGACGTCGAACACGGCGACGGCGTCGGGGGCGTAGGCGTCCAGGGCGCGCAGGACGGCGGCGCGCTGTTCGGCGCGGTAGCGGGCGCGGGCGGGCGCGTCGTGGGGGTGCTCGAAGGACCAGGCCATGGCGCGGCCGACCAGGACGGCGGGGAACTGGCGGAGCAGTCCGCGCTCGCCGAGGTTGCGCAGCATCCGGAACACCTCGGTGGCGCTGGGCAGTTCCTCGGAGGTCTCCAGGATCAGCACGCCCCCGGCGTGTTCGGCGGCGGGGCGCAGCCGGTCGGCGGCGGCCATCCAGTGCAGGATCTCCAGGTTGCCGCCCCAGCTGGTGCCCTCGACGACCCGGTCGGGGCGGTGCCAGTGCCAGCCGGTGGCGGGTTCGGCGGCGGGTTCGCGCTCGAAGGTGGCCGGGTCCTCCCAGCTGCCGAGGACGGTGCTGCTGTCGGCGGCCTCGGTGAGTTCGTACGGGCCGCTGCCGAAGAGCGCGGCGCGCAGCGAGGCGTCGGTGAGCGGGTGGACGGCGTGCGGGCGGCCGAGCTGGGTCATCAGGGCGGTGCCGTGGTAGGCGACGATGCCCTGGCGGTGCAGGAAGTCGAGCAGGTTGGTGTTGTCGCTGTAGCCGAAGAAGGGCTTGGGGTTGGCCCGGATCAGTTCGGCGTCCAGGTGCGGGACCACGGTGATCTGGTCGTCGCCGCCGAGGGTCGCCATGACGGCGGCGACGCCCGGGTCGGCGAAGGCGGCGTGCAGGTCGGCGGCGCGCTCGGCGGGGGTGGCGCCGAGCTTGCGGGTGGTCGGGTACTCCACGGGCTCCAGGCCGTACTCCTCGCGCAGGCGGCGCAGCCCGAGCTCGTGCGGCAGCGGGAAGGCGCCCGGCCCGGCGAAGCCGGGTGAGACGATCGCGATCCGGTCGCCGGGGCGGGGCTTGGGCGGGTACGTGGGCTGGTCCGTCATGCCGGGATGCTAACGGTGCGGACGGGCCGCCCACGACCGGGTTTGCGCGGAGCGGCCCAGGAGCGGCCCGGGGGCGGTTCAGGAGCGGACGTCCAGCAGGGTCTTGCCGAGGGTGGCGCGGTTCTCGATGGCGCGGTGGGCGTCGGCGGCGCGCTCCAGCGGGAAGCGCTGGCCGATGACGGGGCGCAGCCGGTGCGCGGCGGCCTCGGCGAGGACGTGGGCGGTGGCGGCGCGGGTGCGCTCCGGGGTGGGGCGCAGGCTGAGGACGGTGAGGGCGCGGGCGGCGGCCTCGTCGGCCGGGAGGTCCGTCCAACTGCCGCTGGCCAGGCCGTAGCTGAGGATGCGGCCGCCGTCGCGGAGCAGGCCGGCGGCGGCCCGGCCGAGGGCGCCGCCGACACCGTCGAGGACGAGGTCGACGGGGGCCCGGTCGCGGGTCCAGTCGGGCTGCAGGTAGTCGACGGTCTCGGCGGCGCCGAGCTCGGCGGCGAGGGCGAGCTTGCGCGGGCCGCCGGCCGCGGCGAGGACGTGGGCCCCGGCGGCGGTGGCGAGTTGGACCAGCAGGGTGCCGACGCCCCCGGCCGCGGCGGTGACCAGGACGCGTTCGCCGGGCGCGGGGGCGGCGGTCTCCAGCAGCAGGCGGGCGGTGCGGCCGTCGGCGAGCAGCGCGGTGGCGGTGTCCAGCGGGAGGCCGTCGGGGACGGGGTGCAGGCCGTCGGCGGGGACGGCGGCGAGTTCGGCGTAGCCGCCGCTGCCGCCGGTGGAGGAGACCACCCGCCGCCCGAGCCACGCGGGGTCGGCGCCGGGGCCGACGGCGGTGACGGTGCCGCCGACGCCGTTGCCGGGGACCATCGGGAGGGCGCCCGTGAACGGCCCGAGGCCGGTGGCGCGGAACTGGGTCTCGACGAAGGTCAGGTTGGCGTGCGCGACCTCGACCAGCACCTGCCCCTCCCCCGGCACCGGGTCGGGGGCGGCCCCCGCCACCAGCACCTCGGGCCCGCCGAACTCCCGCAGCCACACCGCTCGCATCACGCCTCCGCCCGCTCCCGGACCGGTCGCTCCGGCCCGCCCCGCCCATCCTGCAACCTCAAGCGGACTTGAGGTCAAGCACGGGCCACGACGGGCGGGGCGTCACCAACGGAGCGTCGCCAACGGGGCGGGGGCACCGGCGGGGGTGGGTGTCGGCGGCGGGTGCCATGATCCGGGGCGTGGACACGGACGGCTTCCGGGCCCTGGTGGAGGAGTTCCAGCTGCGCCTGGACGAGGTCCGGGCCCCGCTGGACGCCCCGGGCACCCTGGCGGTGGCGAAACCGGTCGTGCGCGGCTGGGTCGGCGACGACAGCCCGTACAACGCCGAGTTCGACGAACCGGTGTGGACGCCGGAGCAGCGCGCCGCCCGGCTGCCGCGGCTCACCGAGCTGTTCGCCGGAGCGACCTGACGCTCCGTCAGTTCAGTGTCCGCTCGATCAGCGCGCGGGTGAACAGCCGGGCCTGCTCGGCGCGTTCGGTCCGGGCCTCGGGGGTGAGGACGGGCGGGGTGCCGTAGCGGCGGGCGGCGATGTCCTCGGCCAGGCCGGGCGGGGCGTCCAGGGCGGGGAGTCGGGTGATCGCCTCGCGCTTGGTGATCAGCCGGCCCTCGCGCAGGGCGGCGGTGGCGCGGACGGCGGTGACCGGGCCGTGGTCGACCCAGATGTCGCGCTGCCACGGGTCGGGGCGGGCGGTGATCGGGTACCAGTAGTCGCGCAGGTCGGCCCGGATGAAGGCGTGCAGTTCGGCGTCGTCCACCGGCGGCAGCAGCACCTCGGGCCGCTCGCCCGCCAACACCGTCGCGCCGTCCAGCAGTTCGCGGCGGGTGACGGCCGTGACCGGGCGCCGCATCGGCTCGCCCTGGGCGAAGGTGAAGTGCGCGGCGGCCGCGGCGGCGAGCTCCCCGTCCGGCAGGTAACTGCAGTGCAGCCGCGCCGCGTCGGGGTCCCGGCCGATCAACTCCCGGTGCAGCGCGACGAGTCGCTCCCGCAGGTACTCGTCCGGGGCCGCGGGGAGGACGGCGACCAGGTCGAGATCACTGCGCCCGTGCCGGTAGTCCCCGTGCGCCAGCGAGCCGTGCACCCACAGCGCGCGCACCGGCGCGGCGGCGGACAGGCGGGCGGCGAACTCCGCCAGCAGCGGTGCGGCCAGGGCGCGTTGGGCGGCGTCGTCGGCCTCCTGTTCGGCGGCGGACAGCTGCAGCGGCTCCGGGAGGGTCATGCCACCCATCCTGGCACGTCCGCCCGCCCCGGTACGCCCCGGTACGCCCTGATGCGCCCGCCCGCCCCGGTACGCCCGTCCGCCCCGACGCGCCTGCGCCGGGGAGCGCCGGGCCCGCCCTACTGTCGGAGGGGTCCGGCCGGGCGGCCGGGCGACCGTACGGGAACGGAGGGCCCTTCCGATGGCTCAGAAGATCACCACTTTCCTGTGGTTCGACGACCAGGCCGAGCAGGCCGCCGAGTTCTACACCTCGGTGTTCGAGTACGGCCGGGTCACCGACGTGCAGCGCTACTCGGAGGCCGGACCGGGCGAGCCCGGCAGCGTGATGCTGGTGTCCTTCGAACTGTTCGGGCAGGAGTTCCTGGCCCTGAACGGCGGGCCCCAGTTCACCTTCAACGAGGCCGTCTCGCTGCAGGTCGACTGCGCCGACCAGGCCGAGGTGGACCGCTACTGGGAGCTGCTGACCGCGGACGGCGGCGCGCCGGGCCCCTGCGGCTGGCTGAAGGACCGCTACGGCCTGTCCTGGCAGATCGTGCCGCGCCGGATGACGGAACTCCTCTCCGACCCGGACCCGGAGCGCGCCCGCCGGGCCATGGCGGCGATGCTGCAGATGGGCAAGCTCGACGTCGCCGCCCTGGAGGCCGCGGCGGACGGGAACTGACCGGCACCACCGCGACGAACCCGCCGTCCGGCGTTCGTCCCCGCACGGAGCAATTTTCCGGACGGAGCAACGGAACGTCCCGGCGAACGGGCTGACGAACGGCCGCCCGACCTGGCATCATGGCGCGCGTGAACCGTCCCCGAAAGGCCCGTGGCGCGTAAGCCGCCCGGCGCCGTCCGCGCCCTACCGCGGCGGCGGCCCACCCGTCCCGTCCGCCGCCTCCAGGGGCTGCCCCGGCGCACCCGGGCGGCCGTCCACCGCATCGAGGCCCTGAGCCTGAGGGCGGGCGCCGTCGCCGAGGCCCTGCACACGTACGAACGCTTCCTCCGCCGCCCCGGCCGCTACCTGTACCTGCCCCGGGCGAACTGCCCCTGCTGCGACCCGCTGGCGGCCCGGGACGTCCTGGAGACGGCCCTGCACCGCCTCCCCCGCCCGGCCCGCACCCCACTGCGGGCCCTGGTCGAACGCCTCGACGAGGAGTTCCTCCGCCGCACCCTGCCCGACCCGCTCGCCACCCGCCCGGACGGCACCCGCCCGACGGCCTGGTGGCACCGGCGCCTGCCCGAGGACTGACCGCCCGCCGCTCCCGCCCGGGGCGGGACGACGGCGGTCGGCGGTGGGGGCCGGCTTCCGGTTCAGCTGCCGGTGAGCAGGTCGCGGAGCAGGGCCACGGTGTCCGGGTCGAGGTCGCGGCCGGTGCGGCGGCTGAGCGCGTCCAGGCGGTTGACGGAGCGGACGAGCTGGTCGCGGGCGCCCGCCGAGGCGTAGGCGTAGAACAGGTCGCGGTGCAGGAGTTCGACCTCGGGGGCGACGGCGAGGGCGCGGAAGATCGCGGCCTCGGCGGTGCGGTGGTCGCCGTACTGCAGGCGGCGGGCGGCGAGTTCGTGCGCGGTGTCGACGATCGCGGCCAGCATGTCCTGCCGCTCGGTCTCCGCCCAGGCGTACGTCCCGGCCGGGGCCTCGGCGAACGGGGCGCCGCGGACCAGGGCGAGGGCGTGCGCGAGGGCCGCGTCGGCGGTGCTGGAGGTGGAGCGCATGCCGCGCCGGTACAGGCTGCGGAACTCGTCCCAGTCGCAGCTGACGGTCGGCGCCAGGGTGTACGTGTCGGCGGGCCGCCCGCCCAGGTAGTCGCGCCCCTCCGGGGAGGTGCCCAACCAGCCTGCCAGCGCGGCGAGTTTGACCGGCAGCGGCTCGGCGAGGCGCTCCGCGGTGGCCTTCGGGTCGAGGTGCGCGGCGCCCGGGTGGAGGTCGCGGTCGATCGCGGTGTGCTCGCTGCCGGGGCGCAGCGCCAGGTACGCGGCGAGCTCGGTGAGCCGGGGTCGGCCCGCCGGGTCGGCGCTGCCCGCCGCCCCGAGGACGTCGACCGGCCCGAGCACCCGGATCCGCGGCGCGGACCGCAGGTGGTGGGCCTCCGGGGAGCGCAGGATCGCCAGCAGGTCGTCGCTGTCGGTGCGGGCCGGACCGCTCCCGGGCCGGGCGGACGGCCGGGCCGGGGAACGCGGGTCGGGGGCCGCCGCCTGGTCGTGGGTGGGCAGCGGCTCCGGCGCGGGCTCGGGCACCACCGGCGCTTCGACCGGCCGCTCCACCGGTTGCTCCACCGGTTGCTCCACCGATTGCTCGACCGGAGCGGGGGCGGCGAGCCCGAACGACCGGGTGCCGTCGTCCGTCACCGGCTCGGTCCCGGACTCGGCTCCCGGGGACGGAGGTTCGGCTTGCGACGGAACGGGCGGGACCGGCGGCCGGGCGGGCGCGGCGGGCGGCAGCGCGGCGGCGATCCGGGGGTCGACGGGCGTGCCGTGCGGCGGGGTGGTGACCTTGCGGGCCTGCCCGTTCGCGGCGTGCCGCGGCTCGGCGGGCGCCGGGGGCTGGACGGGCCGGACGGGCTCCGGCGTCGACGTCGGCGTCGGCGCCGTGGGCGGCAGCGCGGCGGGCTGGACGGGCACCACCGGCACCACCGCGTACGGGTTGGTGGGCGCGGTCGGGACCAGCCCGGCGAACGGGCTGCTGCCGGTGGGCACGACCCGGGCCAGCAGTCGCGGTCCGGCCCCGTCGCCCTCCTCCTTCCGGCCCTCGGCGCCGTCACCGCCGCCCCCGTCGCCGCCGGTCGACTTGTCCAGGCTGGTCCGCGCCGGGGCATCGGCCGTACCCGCTCCCACCCCGCCCGGGCCGGTGGGTCCGCCGAGCAGGGCGATCAGGCGGGCGTCGAGCGTGCCGTCGGCCCGGACGGCGCCCTCCTGCTCCTCGTCCTCCGGCTCTCCGAGGCCGGTGCCGAACGGGGCGGGGACGGCTCCTATCGCGGCGCCGACCGCGGCCAGCGCCGGGACGGGCAGCGGGAGTTCGGCCTCGTCCTCGGGGCCGTTGTGCGGGCCGTCGACGGTCCAGTCGGGGGCCGGGTGCTGGGTGAAGTCGCCGGAGGCGCGGACGAGTTCGCCGAGCTGGGCGTACTGCTCGCGGTTCAGGCGCTGGAGTTCGACGCTGAGGTGCAGACCGGGCAGGGCGGCGTGGCCGGTGGCGGGGAGGGTCCAGCGGGCGACCGGTCCGGCGCCGCGCTCGGGGGCGCGGGTGAGGACGGCCAGGCAGGTGCGGGGGCGGCCGTCGAGCAGGCGGCCGAGTTCGGCGGGGACGGCGCCGGAGGGCGGCTGCGCGGACAGCACGATCTCCGGCAGCCAGGCCTCGTCGGCGCTGCCGCGGCTGCGGGCCTCGCGGGGGCTGCCGACGTTCGCGCCGATCAGGGTGGCGCGGGCCTTGGCGGTGCGCGGGCCGAGGGCGGCGAGCGCGGCCTCCAGGGTGGGGTGGTGGTGGACCCGGTCGGCGGCCGGCCCGGCGGTGGGCAGGTCGGTGGCGATGCCGACCAGGTGCAGGTGCAGGCGGTCGGCGAGCGGGCTGTGGGCGAGTTCGACGGCGAGGCTGCGCAGCACGTCCTCGGCGTCCTCGGGGTGCCCGGACAGGTGCACCAGCCGGACGGTCTCCAGGTCGGCCAGCACGGTGGAGCCGTCGGGGGTGGTGCCGAGGGTGACCAGCGCCGGGTAGGGGGCGGCGTACTTGGCGGCCTGCCCGGCGGAGAGCAGCTCGGTGGAGTCGACCGGGCACCACCACACGTTCGGGGCGTGCGCGGCCCGGAACGGGGCGATCGGCACGGCCGGTGCGGCCAGGTGCAGTTCGACGGTGCCCGCGACGGTGATCCGGGCCGCGACCAGGGCGGGCAGCCGCTTCTCGCCGCGGACGGTGTTGCGGCCCAGGGTGCGCAGGGCCCGGTTGAGCAGGTCCAGGCCGTGCTCGTCCTGCCGGGCCTTCAGCTCGGCCTCGAAGCGGCCGGCCTCGGCCGAGGGCAGGGCGATCCGGTGCCGGGGGCGGCGGGCCCGCTGCTGGTCGGTGCGGCGGCGGGCGACCAGGGTGATCAGCGCGGCGGCCATCAGCACGCCGAGGCCGGAGGCGGCCAGCGCCACGGTGTAGTCGTCGCCGCTCTTCGCGACGGTCCGCTGGTCGCGGACGGCGGGCAGGTCGGCGGCGGCCGCGGTGTCCTGCGGCGCGGGTGTCTGCGCCTCGGCCGCGGGCGGGGTGGCCTGCTGCGGGGCGGGGCTCTGGGCGTCCGGCGCGGGCGTCTGCGTCCCCGGCGCGGGGGTCTGGGCCTCCGGTGCGGGCTGCTGGGCCTCCGGCGCGGGAGCCTGCGTCCCCGGTGCGGGAGGCTGCGCCTCCGGTGCGGGGGGCTGCGGGCTGGTCGCGGCTCCGGGCACGGTGAGCACCGTGCCGGGAACGAGCACGTCCGGGTCGGTGAGCCGCTCGCCGTCGGGGGCGGCGACGCCCTTGTTGGCGGCGAAGAGCTCGGGCCAGCGGTCGCCGTCGCCCAACTCCCGCTGGGCGATGGCGGAGAGCGAGTCGCCGGAGTGCACGGTGACGCTGCCGTGCGCGGGCGCGGCGGGTGCGGCGGGCAGGGGGGGCGCGGTGCTGCTGCCCGCGGTGGCACCGGTGGCACCGCTCGCGGCGTCGGGCTTGGCGTCGGCGGGCATCAGCAGCCGCCAGCCGGGCTGGATCGGCCGGTCGGCGTCGAAGCGGGTGCCCGAATCGTCCATCGGGCGGCCCGCGTTGAGCTTGGCGATCTCCGTCCAGCGTTCGCCGGAGCCGAGTTGGCGTTCGGCGATGGACCAGAGGCTGTCGGCGGGCCGGGCGTCGCGGACGGTGTAGACCGGCTGCTGCTGGGGGTCGGCGGCGGGGGCGGCCGCGGGGGCCCCGGCGGGCAGCGCGGCGTAGGTCGGCGCGGCGTCCAACTGGGCTGCGGCGGCCGGTCGCTGGGTGAGTTCGGGGGTGGCGGCGAAGGCGGATCCGGCGACCGGGAGCAGGGCCAGGACGGAGCCGATCAGGCCGGCCGCGATGCGCTGGCTCCAGCCGAAGGCGGGGATCCGGCGGGCGACCCGGCCGCGCAGTTGGGCGGGGATCTCGACCAGGACGGAGAGCAGGAAGCACAGCCAGCCGATCCAGCCGACCCCGACCAGCAGCCACAGGAAGAGGCTGCCGTCGTCGGGGCTGGTGAGCGCGGCGAGCAGGTCGCCGTGGACGGGGTCGCCCGCCGCGGCGACGGCGAGGGTGCCGTAGCCGAGCAGGGCGGGCACGCCGGCCAGCAGCAGGACGAGTGCCAGCAGGGCGCCGAGCGCGGCGAGCACCGAGCCGCCCGCGCCCCGTCGGCGGCGCCGTCCGGCGACCGGCGGGACGGGCTGCGGTCCGCCGCGGCCGGGGGTGGCGGTGCGGTGCGGTTGCCGCTCCCGGCGGCCCTTGCGGTGCTGGTCGTCGGCTCCGCGCGCGGCCATCAGCCGGTCTTCCCTTCCGTGATGCCGTGCAGCAGGGTGGCCTTGCCGTGGCCCTGCACGGAGAGTGTGTCGATGCCGACCACGCCGAGCAGCGCGGTCCGGTAGGTGCTGGTGACGCTGACGCTGATCACGCTCAGGTCGGGGTAGCGGGGGTACTCGACGCGGCCCTCGACGCCCTGGGAGGCGAGGTAGGCCCGGGCGGCGGACTCGGCCTGCCCGGGGTCGACCTGGTAGCCGCCGCCGGAGCGCAGCCGGTCGATGTCGAGTTGCTGTCCGGCCACCCGGGCGGCTTCCTGCGCCACCGCGTCGGCCCGTTCGGTGGCCCGGAGTTGGCCGCCGAAGTCGAGCACCAGGCCGACCACGGCGACCAGGCTGACTGCGGTGATGGCGACCATGACCGAAATGCTGCCCCGGTCCTGACCGTTCAAGCCTGGTTCGTCCACGTTCCCTCCCCCCACGGTCTGTTGACGTCCTCTCAGTTTCCCCGATAGCGGTCCAGCACGGAGGTGAACGTGCCGGTGACGGTCTTGCTGCCCGGCAGGCCGTCCAGTCCGACCAGGTCGGAGAGCGGCACCGTGCAGGAGACCCGGACGGTGACGGTGGTCAGGGCGCCGCCGGTGGTCGCCAGGGTGCCGTACACCGGGTCCCCGGTGGGTTCGGCCGCGCACTTCACCGACCGGGCGGCCAGCGCCTGCCGGACGGCGTCGGCGGCGTCCTGCCGGGCGGCGTCGGGGGTGCGGGCCAGCGAGGCGGCGCGGGCTCCGGCGCGGGCGGCGGCGTCGACCACCGCGCCGGTGGTCTGCAGGCGTCCGGCGGCGACCGCCATCAGGGCGAAGCCGAGCACCACCGGCACCAGGACCGCCGCTTCGATCGCGAACGAACCACGGTCCCGGGGGCGGGAGCCGGCCCTCCCCACCGCTCCGCCGCCGTTCACGGCACCACCGGCGGGACGAACTTCTCCCGGGGCGCGGTGGCGGTCTTGCTGATCGCCGTATCCGCGAACGGGAACAGGGTGAGCGGCCGCACGGTGACGGTCAGTTGGTACAGGTCGGGGTCGCCGCCGGTCTGCCGCGGCGGCGTGCCCAGTTCGACCACGTCACCGAGCCGCTGGACGAACTCGGTGGCCCGTTCCTCGCCCGCACCGGGCGGCGCGCCGTTGATCCGTCCGGCTTCCACGCCCTCCCGGGCGGCGGCCAGCGCGGCCTGCTCGGCGTACCACCACAGGCCGGCCTGCACCACCAGGAGGATCACGAAGAGCACGGCTGGGAACACGATGGCGAGGCTGATCGCCATCGCGCCCCGGTCGGAGCTGCGGGCACGCGCGAGCCACCCGGCCGGTGCGGGCCGGGTGGCGGGCCGGTGCGGGCGGCGGGTCACGGCGCGGTGCCGCCGGCGGGGACGTCCTTCTGGATGTTGCCCTGGACCTTGTGGCCGAGCTGGGTGATCGCGTAGACGACCGTCCCGGCGATGGCGACCAGCACGATGACGGCGAGGGCGAGTTCGATGCTGATCGCGCCGCGGTCGCCGGACTCGCGGGCGGCGCGCAGCTTGACGAGGCGGTACTCGAGGGCGGGGCGGACGAGATGGAGCGGGAACAGCGGCCGCAGGGCGGTCGCCACGGTGCGGATTCGGGTCATGGTGTGGTCTCCAGGACTTCGACGGGAGGGGCGGTGGGGTGCGGGGTCGGATCTGCTCGGGTTCAGGAGGTGTTGAGCATCTGGTAGACCGCCGGGAAGGCGATCAGGACGGTCATCAGCAGGGTCAGGGCGGAGCCGGGGGCGACCATCCGTTCGCTGTCGGTGTTGGCCTTGGCGAGTTCCTCGGAGAGCAGTTCGCCGCGCAGGCTCTTGGCGCGGGCCCGGAGCGTGTCGTAGACGGCGGCGCCGTCGACGCCGGAGATCCGCATGATGTCGGCGACGTCCTGGAGCGGGGTGAGGCCCAGCTCCTGGGCGAGCGCGTCGAGTCCGTCCCAGGGCGGGAGCCGGTCGGTGGCGGCCCGCTCCAGCGCGTCGCGGATCCGCCGGAACACGGTGCCGCGCCCGACCGAGGCGGCGCGGCGCAGCGCCTCGGCGGGCCCGCAGTCGGCGGCCCGTTCCAGCGCGACGAGTTCCAGGTACGCGGCGATGCCGTGCAGGTACTCGGTGCGGGCCTCCTTGGCCTCGCCCGCCACGATGCCGTCGGGGACGAACCAGAGCAGCCCGGCGAGCAGCGGCCCGACCAGCAGCGGGACGGCGAGCGGGAGGCCGTCGCCGATCACGGCGGCCATCACCGTCAGGTAGCCGGGCAGCGCGAACCCGAGGGCGGCGAACAGCAGTTTGTGCGCCATGAAGCGGGCCGGGCTGCGGCCGATCAGGGCGAGTTCGCGGGTCGGGACGCGCACCCCGGGCAGCCGGGCTGACCCTTCGCCGATCCGGTCGTACCAGGGCAGCGCGAGGTCCTCGTCCTCGGCCCGGCGGGGTTCGGGAACGCGGTGCAGCCGGTCCAGGGCCTGGCCCAGGTCCGGTGGTGCGGGCCGGAGTTCGGCCAGCAGCAGGGCCACGCCGCCGGCCGCGGCGGCGCCGGCGAGGACCGCCCAGGGGGAGATCACCTGGCCTCCTTCAGCAGCGCTTCGTCGTCGCCGGACGCCCCGGGCGCGCCGAACTCCCCGGGCGCGCCGTCGGCGGACTTCCGGCCCCGGCCGGGCAGGCGGCCGGCCCTGGAGCGGCGGTCGGGTTCCAGGACCCGGGGCAGCGGGGTGTGCCGGGCCAGCGAGCGCATCCAGGCGATCACCGCGACGAACGCCAACGCGACGACGGCGAGCACCAGTTGGCCGGTGACGGTGGTGTAGGGCTCGGTGTAGTGCGAGTTGAACCCGCCGATGACGATGACCAGCAGGATGATGCCGACCATCCAGCGGATCGTGGTGCGGTGCTTGGCGCGGTCCGCCTCGATGGCGCGCCGCTGCCGGACCTCCTCGCGCACCGAGTCGGCCATGTCGGCGAGCGCCCGGGCCAGGCCGGGGCCGCTGTCCCCGGCGCGCAGGACGAGGGCGGCGAGCACCTTGTCGGCGGTGGAGTCGGCGACCTGGTCGCCGAAGGCGCGCAGCGCGTCCTCGGGCCGCCAGCGGGCCTGCAGGCGGGCGGCCAGGTCGGTGATCTCGGTCTCCAGGGCGGCGGGCGCGGTGCGCCGGCTGGTCATGATCGCCTGGTTCAGGCCGACGCCGAGCAGCAGCACGTCGGCCAGGCGCTGGGTCCACTCGGCGAGCGCCTCCAGGCGTTCGATCCGGCGGGTGTCGGAGCGGGTCGCGTCGAACAGCCAGGGCAGGCCGAACACGGCGGCCGGGACGAGCAGTCCGACCAGCGGGATGCCGGTGAACAGCCAGCCGCCGGGGGCGCCGAGCAGGGCCAGCACCAGCTGGATCCGGCGCAGCCGGGCCATCCCGGGCGAGGCGGTGCCGGGCGCGCCGTACCAGAGGGTGTGCAGCCGTCCCTCCAGCGGGTTGTCGTGCTCCTCCTCGTCCACCGGGCGTCCGACCAGGCCGACCACCAGCGCGACCAGCCCGCCGGTCACCGCCAGTCCGCACAGCACGTACAGCAGCATCAGCGCGTCCCCCCGATCCGCAGCGCCAGCGGCGCGCCCCACGCCCCGTACGGGGAGCCGAGCAGTCCGGCGTCGAACCCGGCGCGGCGCAGGTCGTCCAGGCAGTGCGGCGGGGTGAGCGGCACGGCCCGGACCTCGCCGATCTCCGGGCGCGGCCCGAAGATGGTGTTCAGCGCGGGTCGGCCGGACTCGCCGAGGCCGGCCACCTCCAGCACGTGCGAGACGAAGCGGTGGCGGCGGCCGCCGACCGCGGTCTCGTCGATCATGGTGACGTGCACGATGAAGTCGACGGCGTTGGCGGTGAGCCGGTAGGCGAGGGTGTCGGTCATGTGGGCGCCGTACTCCAGGCAGAGTTCGGCGATCCGGTCGACCACCATGTGCGGGCCGCGGGCGTGCAGGGTGCACATCGAGCCGCCCTCGCCGTTGGTCATCACCCGCAGCATCGGCACCACCTCGGCGGAGCGGACCTCGCCGACGATGATCCGCGACAGCGTCATCCGCAGCGCCGCCGGGATCAGTTCGCCGATCGTCAACTCGCCCGCCAGGCGCCCGTCCACGCGTTCGCCGTTGCCCTCGCGGGCCTCCATCGGGACGACCTGCCGCAGGTGGCCCAGGGTGTGCAGCCACAGCTCGAACTCGGACTCCAGGGTGCCGATCCGCTCGTCCGGCGGGATCTCGGCGGCCATCGCGCGCAGCAGGCTGGTCTTGCCGACACCCTGCGTCCCGGTGATCATCACGTTCTTCCGGGCCCGGATCGCGGACGCCAGGAACGCCGCCAGGGTGCTGTCCACGGTGCCGAGTTGGACGAGGTCGCTGAGCGTCGCACTGGCCACCCGGTGGCGGCGGATCGCCACGTACGGGCGGGGCGTCACCTCGGTCATCGCCTGCAGGCGCATCCCGCCCTCCAGGCGCAGCGCCAGCATCGGGCTGGCCGTCGACAGGCTGCGCTCGCTGCCGCCGTGCTGGCGAGCCAGGTCCTGCAGCAGCTCGACCAGTTCCTCGTCGCTGTCGGCCACCGGCGGGACCTGCCGCAGCGGCTGGTGCACCCGCGAGACCCACACGTCGTCGCACCCGTTGATCAGGATGTTCTCGATCTCCGGGTCGTCCAGGTACGGCTGCAGCCGCCCGGCCCGGAACAGCAGGTCGTACACCGCCTCGGCGAGCACCCGGTCCTGCTCCCGGGTCGGCGGGATGCCGTGGGTCTGCGCGTACGCGTCCGACCAGCGGGCCACCGCCTCCTCGATCAGCGCCCGCCCGCGCTGGCGCCGGGTCGCCCGGTCCGCCTCGCTCCCGGACGCCTGCGACAGCCGCGACAGCTGCTGGTGCAGCTCCGCCGCGACCTGCCGCTTCAACTCCCGCGCCACCTTGGTGTCCACCACCGGACGCGCCCCCGCCTGCGGGAGCGCGGGCACCGCGGCCGCCGCCGCGGACGCAGCCCGGCCGACCGGCCCGGTCTGCACCTGCGGCTGCGTCGGCGGTTGCGGCTGTACGGGCGGCTTCCCCCACGGCAACCCGGCCGCGTCGGCCGAACCCCCGTACGCCACCTGGCCGTTCACCGGCTGCTGCGGCGGCACCGGCCCCTGGTACGGACTAGCGCGCATGCCACCCCTCCTCCCCTTCCGGCCCCGTCTGCCCCGGGAACGGCGCGGGCACCGGCGGCTGCGGCACCGCGGGCGGCGCTATGTACGGCGCGGGCGCGGCGTACGAGATCTGCGGCGCCTCGGCCCGGACCGGCCACTCCCCCGTGAACTGCCCCTGCGGCTGCGGCTGGAACTGCTGCGACTGGAACTGCTGCGGCGGGTACGGCTGTTGCGGCTGCGGTTGTTGCGGCTGCGGCGGCTGGTACGGCTGCCCGCCCACCGGCCCCGCCACGAACAGCGGCACCGGCTGCGGGGCCGGCACCTGCGGCACCGGCTGCACCTGCGGCGGCAACTGCTGCTGCCGCGGCGGCTGTTGCTGCGGCGGCTGCGGCTGCGGGCCGCCGAGGCGTCGGCGGCGGGTGGCGGCCAGGTCCTGGATCCGGTCGGCGGCGGTGCGCGCGGTGCGCATCAGCTCGGAGCGGATGAACCGCCGGTCGGTGGTGTCGCCGCCGTCGGAGAGCACCCGGGCGGTGCGCGGCGCGTGGGCGAGCGCCCCCAGCACGGGGAGCCGGAACTGCCGGGAGACCTCGTTCTCCGGGTAGGGGCCCTCGGTGACCAGCAACAGCCCGAGGCCGTCCGAGCCGGTGCCGTGGGTGTCGAGGTCCTCGCGCAGCGCGGCGATCCGGGGCCGGGCGGCTGACAGCCCGCGCAGGGTGGTGCGGACGGTCGCGGCCACCACGTCGGCCCGCCGCGGCAGCACCGCCATCGGCCCGTGCGCGCCGGAGCGCCCGAGGTCGAGCAGCACGTCGTAGCCCTGCGGCTCGAGCGCGTGCAGGGCCTCGACGAGGGGCTCCCAGGTGTAGGCGAGGCCGGGGGCCTGGGCGGGGTCGGTGAGGCCGGGCAGCAGCAGGCGGTCGCCGGTGCCCTGCGGGGAGACGTCGAGCAGTTGCTCCCACAGTGTCTCGGCGAGCAGCCCGCGCCGGTCGGCGACGGCCAGGTTGCGCAGCCCGTACACGGCCTCGACCCGGCCCTCCAGCGCCCCGGCCAGCACCGCCCCGCCGTCCGGGTCGCACTCGACCAGCAGCACCCGGCGGCCGGGGCGCAGCGGCCAGGACAGCAGCAGCGCGAGCGCACTGCTGGTGGCCCCCGGCGCGCCCGGCCCGCCGAGCACGGCCACCACCGTCATCAGGACCCCCCGGCGGTTCGGGGCGCCAGGATCACCTGGAACTTGCCGCTGGCCACCCACAGCGCGAGCTGCGGCCCGCTGGCGGGGCCGACGGCGACGTCTATCACGGTGCTGCCGTCGGTGTCCGGCTTGCCGACCGCGGCGACCACGGCGGTCATCGTCTCCGGCGTGCGCGTGGTGCCGCTCCCGCTGTCGGGCGTGTTGACGATCAGGATCTGCAGGCCCGGCTGCAGCCGGGTCGCGGGCAGTTGGGAGCGCTTCGCCGAGATGCCGACGATCTGCTGCCCCGGCTGCGTCGCCGGGTCACTGGTCAGGTCCGACTTGACCAGCAGCGCCCCCCGCTTCAGGTCCGTGGTGGCCCGCAGCCCGACCGTCCCCTGCAGGTCCTGCGCGTCCAGCGGGTGCAGCACCGGGTCCCCCGCGATGTGCGCCACCACCAGGTCGTCCGCACTGATCACCTGCCCCATCGGCACGTCCCGCGCCAGCGCGAGCACCGCGATCCGCTGCCCACTGCTGTTGTACAGCGCCGCCCCGCCCAGCCCGCCCGCCGCGATCAGCGCCGCCGCCATCGCCAGCACGGCGGGTCGCCGCCGCCGCGCACCGAGTCGGCGCGGCGGGGTCGGCATGCTTCGGTTCTCCACCGCTCTGCGGCCTCTCACTCGTGACGGTTCGTCGATCTCCGGGCCACCCGGCCCCCGTGGCAGGTCAGTTCAGCACCTGCACCTCGTTGACCGGGACGCGCAGCACCGCCTGGGTGTAGGTGGGCGTCCAGTCGTAGGCGATCATGTTGATGTCGGTGTTGTCCCGCGTCCGGGCCGTCACGTGCCACTTCAGCGTCGCGCTGAGGCTGTAGGCGTGGTCCTGCATCCGGGCCGAGCTCTGGGTGAAGACGTGGCTGCAGGTCGGGGAGCCGTTCGGGCGGTACGGAACCCCCGCGTCCTTGCAGGTGAAGCTCTGCACCTTCTTCTCCCCCTGACCGTCGTCCACCGTCCACTCGACCTCTGCCAGGGTGACCGTGGTGGTGACGGTGATCCCGTCCTCGGTCAACTCCTTGCTCAGCGGCCCGACGACGCCCTTGTCGGGGTCGATCCAGAGCCACACCGGCGATCCGACCACCGCGTCGCCCGCCGGGGCGGCGTGCAGTACGGGCTCGCCGACCTCGATCTTCATCAGTGCGTCGAACGCGACCTCCTCCGGCGTCTTCTTCGGCCGGGCGCCGGGGGCTTGCGCCAGGAAGGTCTGTCCGAAGGGTTGGATCTCGTTGGTGTTCGTGATGCAGGCCGAGTCGTAGATCGCGCCGTCCTTCTCGCTGTGCCCGCCCCAGGCCTCCTCGCCCGGCAGCGGCTGCGGGTTGGACTCCTGGTAGTAGCAGCCCTCGGAGAACCAGCCCCACTGGGGCACGTAGCACGGGACGACCTGCTGGTTCCAGGTGCAGGTGCTGCTCCCGCCGCCCCCGCCGCCGCCCGACGTGCCTCCGCCGCCCGTGGCCGGGGGGCTGCTCGTGCCGTGGTGCTCGGTGCAGATGACGCGCGCCGCGCAGGGGTGGGTGTCGGTGCTTCCGGCGGCGTTCGCGGACGGGATGGCGAGGGTCACCAATCCGATCCCGGTCAATGCGCAAATGGCGTTGCGCCACGTGGAGTTCAGCATGTCTCGGCCACCTCACGGGTGAAGTCTGCAACCAGCCAGCGGTTTCCGTATTTCTTCAGCACGGCAGTCGCCGGAAAGCGCGACAGCCGCTGTTGCGGATCCTTGATCCCCTTGCTGGTGGCGTCCGCCTGGTGCCAGCCGGACACATCGAGGCAGTCCGCGACCGTGGCGGTGGGCGGATTCGCTTGCAGATCAAGGCTTTTGAGTGTGGGTGCGGTTCTGGGTTCACCGGTCATGACGAGTTTGGCGTCGTGGAGTTGGGTGAGCGAGATCACGGTGTCGGTGAAGGCCGAGCCGGTGGCGTACTGCCGGAGCGGGGTTACGTCCGAATCCGATCGCCCGAGCACGTCGATCTGAACCCGCCACCACGCCTGATAAGCCGTCACCGCGTCGCTGCCCTCCAGCGCCTGGGCCCCTTCCTTCGGGACGGGGCTGCCGGTCCGGGTGGGGGCCGCGGTGGTGGTCGCGGTGGCCCGGGGGAGGGTGGCCGAGGGGGTGCCGAGTCGGTCGGCGGATCCCGTGCCGGAGGCGGTGCAGGCCGTCAGCAGGAATGGCAGGAGCAACCCGCTGATCCCAATCGCCCCAGGGCGCACCAGAATTGAGCGCTGCCGCATAGCCCCACCTTGTTGCGGCCGGACCTGTGGTGGATCCGGACCGCGGATGTCGTCTGCCGTCCCCGGTTCGTTCTGAGGTCGCTCGGAGGTCGATTCTTCGCCACCCCGCCCCGGCACGGCAACACCCGGGGCTTCCTGACCTTACGCGGAAGGCGGATCGGTTGGGGCGCTTTCTCGCCACAGAACTGCCAGAAGTTCATCGGAAAACGGCAATCCGGCGAGCGCTCCTCTCACAGCGGCCCGATTCCGCATCAGGAGTCTCCCCCCGTCACGCGGGACCAGGAGCCTGGCCTCTCCCGCGTTGGCCGGTTCGCCCCAGCCCAACTGTCCTTCCACGGCGGCCTGGAGGTCGAGCGGCCCGAGCGCGGCGGGGGCGCCGGGCACGCCGTGTTCGAGGACGCGGCCGAGGGCCCAGCTGAACGAGCCCTCGGCGCCGGGGAGCACGCCGTCGCGGCCGCGTCGGCCCGCGCTCCAGCGGCCGATCCGGCCCCACAGCGGGACGCGCGAGTGGGTGAGCAACTCGCCCGCACCGTCCTCGCGTTGCAGGGCGGCCCAGGTGTCGCGGTCGGCGACGGCGTCGACGATCAGCAGGGTCTCCTCCTGTTCGCCGTGCACCATGGCGCTGGTGATCCAGTCCCAGGCGAGGCCGCGCCGGTAGGCGTTGTCGGGGGTGGAGCCGGCGGTGACGAGGGCGATCCGGCGGCCGCGGGGGTCGGCGACGAGCTGGCCGACCAGGCCGACGACGAGCCAGCGGGCGGGGCGCTGGGCGGCCTGGCGCAGGGCGGTGAGGAGGGTGTTGGCGTCGGCGTCGGCCGGGGGGCGGGTGACGGTGCTGCCGCGGGTCCCGGCGTCGAAGGTGCGGCCGGGGAGGGCGTCGGCGAGGGTGCGGGCGCCCTCGGCGGCGCGGGCGGAGCCGCCGTGGCCGCGTTCGGGGCCGCCGTCGGCGCCGATCGTCACCAGTTCGATGCCACCGCTCACCCGTACCGCCCCCTCCGCCTGTACCGCCCCTGGTCCGCGGCGCCGCCCGCCGACTCGTCCTCGGGACGCCGCCGGAGGCCAAGGTATCGCCGAGGGGTGTCGGTGCGGGGCGGAATCGGCCCGATGAGCCCCAGCTCAGGGACCATGGGCCCTGGTCGGGGCGGGACGGGCGGGGGCACCATCGACGGCATGGACCGTGACGACCGGGTGGAGACCCTCAGCGAGGCCGAGTGCCTGCGGCTGCTCGGCAGCGTGCCGCTGGGGCGGGTGGTGTACACCGAGCACGCGCTTCCCGCGGTGCTGCCGGTGGCCTTCCGGGTGGCGGCCGACGGCCGGCTGGTCCTGGCCCTGCGCACCGGCACCCGGGCGGCCCGGGCGCTGGACGGGACGGTGGCGGCGTTCCAGGTGGACGACTTCGACCGGGCGGGCCGCTGCGGCTGGAGCGTGCTGGTGCACGGCCGGGCCGAGGTGGTGCGCGACACCGGCGAGCGGGAGGCACTGCGTTCGGGCGGCCTGCGCCCGTGGGTCCCGGAGCCGGGCCCGGAGTACGTGGCGATCAGCCCGGAACTGGTCTCCGGCCGCCGCCTCCTCCCGGACGCGACCCGACCCGCCCCCGCCCCCACCGCCCCGATCCTCCCCGTCCCCTCCCCCGCTGACATGTGACCGGCGAGTAGGCATACTCTGCGAGGCGGCCCCGCCCGGGCCGTGCCCTGCCCCGACGCACCCGTGGAGCGCCCCGTGACGACCTTCGCCTCGCTCGCCGACCTGACCTCCGCGGTCGGCACCGAACTCGGCACCAGCGAGTGGCACACCGTCGACCAGGACCGGGTGAACCTGTTCGCCGAGGCGACCGGCGACCACCAGTGGATCCACGTCGACCCGGAGCGGGCGAAGCTGACCCCGTTCGGCGGGACGATCGTGCACGGCTACCTGACGCTCTCGCTGCTGCCCGTGCTGGCGAAGGAGTGCTACGGCGTGGAGGGCGTCGCGATGGCCCTCAACTACGGCTCCGACAAGGTGCGCTTCCCGGCTCCGCTGCCGGTGGGCTCGGCGGTCCGGGCGACGGCGGTGCTGGTCTCGGCGGACGAGCTGCCCGGCGGCGTCGTGCAGGCGGTGGTCCGGTTCACCATCTCCAGCGAGGCCTCCCCCAAGCCGCACTGCGTCGCGGAGACCATCACCCGCTTCTACCCGGCCGCCTGACCCCGCCGCCCCCGACCGCGGCACCGCAGCACCGCAGCAACGAGAACGGACCGCCCCGTGCCCCGGGGCGGTCCGTTCTCGTTGCTCCGCATGGCCGGTCCTCGTCACCCGTGCGCGGCGCGTCGGCGACGATTTGCCGCTTTTCTCACCTTCCTGCCGGTAATGTCCCGGTCCGAGATGCGCCGTCCGGCGCCGGGGGCTCCCGGCCGCCGGGTGTCGTCCTCCGGCCTGCCGTCGACGCCGCGGGGCGCGCTGCGTCCCGCCGTCCCTTCCGGTGCGCCGCCGTCCGGTGTCCGACCGTGGAGGTTCCCGTGTCCCGCCCCGTCTCCTGGCTGTTCCGCGCCGGCGAGCTGGCCGCCGAAGCCGGGCTAGCGCTGCGCGACGCGAAGCGCTCGTACCGGACACTGCCCCGGGAGACCTGGCAGCGGATGCGCACGGACGCGTTCGGCGCCGACCCGTCGGGCTGGCGCCTGCACCGGGTCCGCAACTCCCCGCACTTCGTGGACGGCTCGTTCCGCAACCCGGTGCCGACCCGCCGCCTCGCGTACGCGTACACCCCGCTGGCGCTGATGCGCACCAAGCTCGCGGTCGACCCGAACCGCCGCGCCCCGGCCGCGGCCGTCCCGCTGCACCGGCTGCTGCCGGTGGAGCTGGCCACCCCGCCCGCCTCCGGCCTGCGGCTGACCTGGCTGGGCCACGCCACCGTGCTGGCCGAGCTGGACGGCGTCCGGGTGCTGTTCGACCCGGTGTGGAGCGAGCGCTGCTCCCCGTTCGACTGGATCGGCCCCAAGCGGCTGCACCCGGTGCCGCTGCCGCTGGCCGAGCTCGGGCCGGTGGACGTGGTGGTGATCTCGCACGACCACTACGACCACCTGGACATGGCGACCGTGCGGACGCTGGCCGCGGGCGACGCGGTGTTCGCGGTGCCGCTGGGCGTGGGCGCGCACCTGGAGCACTGGGGGGTCTCGCCGCGCCGGATCGTCGACCTGGACTGGTGGGAGACCGCCGAGCTGGACGGCCTGCGGCTGACCGCGACCCCGGCCCGGCACTACTGCTCGCGCGGGCCCCGGCCGAGCGGCAGGTTCCTCTGGTCGTCCTGGGTGGTGGAGGGCAAGCGGCACCGGCTCTTCCACAGCGGCGACAGCGGCTACTTCCCCGGGTTCGCCGAGATCGGACGCCGCTTCGGGCCGTTCGACGCGACGATGATGCAGGTCGGCGCGTACTCCGAGCACTGGCCGGAGGTCCACCTGACGCCCGAGGAGGCCGTGCAGGCCCACCGCGACCTGCGCGGCGACGTGCTGCTGCCGGTGCACTGGGCCACCTTCGACCTGGCCCCGCACCCGTGGGAGGAGCCCGCCGAGCGCACCGTCGCCGCCGCCCAGGACGCCGGGGTCACGCTCGCCCTACCCCGCCCCGGGCGTCCCTTCGAGCCCGCGGACCCGCCCGCCGCCAAGCTCTGGTGGCGCTCCGTCGCCGCCGTCCCCTCCGGCGCCGACCTGCTCGTCCCCGACGGCCTCGCCCCCGGCCCCACCACCGTCCCGGACAGCCCGGCCGCCCTCACCACCGCCCCGGCCCGCCCCGACGCCCCGCTCGCCGAGGCCCGCCCCACCGCCGACCGGTCCCGAGGGCAGTCGCCGGGGAAGTCACCGGGGCAGGACGGCGAGGTCCCGCTGTTCTGAGCCCTCCGGAAGCTCCCGGCCCCGCACCGTGTCACAGGTGCGGGGCCCGTCTCGTCCCAGGGGGTGCAAGCACCGACGAGCACCGAGGAGCCCCCCGTGGACGCACGACTGAACTACTTCGCCAACCCGGCCGCCGGCAAGGCCCTCAAGTACGTCATGGCGGCGGGCCGGGAGTTGAAGGACTCGCCGCTGCCCGCCCGGACGCAGGAGCTGGTGGCGCTGCGGGTGAGCCAGATCAACGGCTGCGCGGCCTGCCTCGACATGCACGCCAAGGAGGCCGTCGCGGCCGGGGAGGAGCAGGTGCGGCTGCACCTGGTCGCGGCCTGGCGGGAGGCGACGGTCTTCACCCCGGCGGAGCGCGCCGCGCTCGCGCTGGCCGAGCAGGGCACCCGGGTCGCGGACGCGGCCGAGGGGGTCGACGACGAGGTGTGGGCCGAGGCCGCCCGGCACTACGACGAGGACCAGCTCGCGGTCCTCGTCCTGCTGGTCGGGTTCCTGAACATGGTGAACCGGCTGAACGCCGTCACGCGGCAACCGGCGGGCAACTACCGGGCGGGCAGCTTCCACTGACGGCCTCCGCCGCCGCCACGGCGGCGACCGCCGTGACCACAATGGACCGGGCCGACCGTGACGGCCGCAGGACGAGGGGGAGAGCGACATGGGCAAGGTCGAGGAGTTCGAGGAGCTGCGGCCGCTGCTGTTCTCGATCGCCTACCGGATCCTGGGCAGCGTGGGCGAGGCGGAGGACGCGGTGCAGGAGAGCTGGCTGCGCTACGACGCCTCGCCCACCCGCCCGGCGTCGGTCAAGGCGTTCCTGTCGACCACGGTGACCCGGATCTCGATCGACGTCCTGCGCTCGGCCCGGGTGCGGCGGGAGCAGTACGCCGGGGCCTGGCTGCCGGAGCCGCTGCTCGACGACCCGTACCAGGACCCGGCCCGCGCGGCGGAGTTGGCCGACTCGGTGTCGATGGCGGCGCTGCTGCTGCTGGAGCGGCTCAGCCCGCTGGAGCGCTCGGTGTTCGTGCTGCGGGAGGTGTTCGCCTTCGGCTTCGACGAGGTCGCCGCGGCGGTGGGCCGCTCGGAGGCCGCCTGCCGCCAACTGCTCGTCCGGGCGCGGCGGCACATGCGCGAGGGGCGACCCCGGTTCGAGGCGGACCGGCAGGAGCAGCAGGAGCTGGCGCGGCGCTTCTTCGAGGCGCTCTCGCAGGGGGACGTGGACGGGCTGCGGCGCCTGCTGTCCGCCGACGTCCAGCTGGTCGGGGACGGCGGCGGCAAGGCCCCGCAGCTGGCCCGGACCGTGGTCGGCGCCGAGCAGGTGGCCCGGCTGCTGGCCACCGTCCACCCGTTCATGGCGCTGACCGGCATCACCTGCGAGCAGCACCGGATCAACGGCCAACCGGGCGCGCTGTTCCGCGACCGCGACGGCAGGGTGCTGCACACCCTGGTCCTGGACGTGCTCGACGGGCAGGTCCAGGCCGTCCGCTCGGTCATCAACCCGGACAAGCTCCGCCACCTCGGCCCGGTCGCCGACGCCTGGGCCGTCGACCGGGAGGTCCGGCGGGCCCGCCGGGAGGCGGACCGGTAGCCGCAGCGCACCGGCCGCCCCGGCCGCGCTACCCGAGCGGCGGTCACCCGAGCAGCGCCGCCAGGCTACGGGCCTCCGCGAGCAGTTTGGTGGCGCCCTTGCGGGCGGCGGTGCGGGTGACCGCGTCGATCGGGCCGCGGGCGCCGCTGCGGCGGGCGGCGTCGACCGCGACGGCGAGCAAGTCGGCCGCGCCGCGCGGGGGTCGGCCGTCGAGCAGACCGGGGACGACGATCGCCAGGATGCTCCAGGTGAGCCCCGGTGCGGGGTCGGCGAGTTCGGCGAGGGTGGCGGCGAGGCGGTTGGGCTTGACGGCGCCGAGGGTGAGCAGTTCGAGCGCCTCGCGGGCCAACGCGGCCGGGTCGAGCTGCCGTTGGGCGGCGAGGGAGAGCACGGCCTCGACCGTCGCGGAGCGGTCCTCGGCGTGGCCGGCTCCGAGGCCGTAGGCGAGTGCCTGGTGGACGGCGAATCCGCAGGGGCCGTCCGTCTCGGCCAGCAGCGGCAGCACCTGGGGGTTCCCGCGGACGGGGGTGTCCTGGGCGGAGTCGGCGAGTTGGCCGGTGAGGCGCAGCGCCGACTCCTCGCGGTGGTGCGGGAGCAGCGCGGTCCAGCGGGCGCCGGGAACGGAGTCCTCCACGGCGGAGCGGCGGAAGAAGGGCTCGGACGGGCCGAGCAGTTCCCGGACCGCCCTGGGCACCCCGTCCGCCGGCTCCACGCCGGGAACGTCCAGGGCGGGTATCGCGAGGTGCGCCAAGTCCTGTTCCGGCAGCTCGGGTTGCTCCGCGTAGCGGCGGGAGTCCGCGCACCGGACGCCGAACCTCCAGGTGCCGGGCGGCACCACGACGCTCTCCCGGTGGGGCAGTCCGCCGCCGCGCAGCCAGGCCGCCAACTGCCGCCCGGCGGGCGAGGTCAGCGCCTCCGCGCCCTCGCTCCCGTCGCCGACGGTGCGCAGCAGCGCCTGCGCGAAGTCCACCGGACCGGGCTGAACGCCGAGTTCCTCGTACCGGGCCAGCCGGGCCACCAACTCCCGCGCGTCCAGGGCCCCGTGGCACCAGGTCGGGGTGGACAGCAGGAACGGCACGGGATCGGCGGCGAGCCGCCAGGCGGTCTCGTGCAGGCGGGCGGCGAAGAACTCGCCGACAGGGCCGCGGAATTCCCAGGCGCTGAACAGCCGGGCCTGCCGGGACTGCAGCGCCCGCAGGACGCGCGGCCGGGGGACGGCACCGGTGGCGGCACCGGCCAGGACGCCGAGCACCCGCCACTCGTGCCCGGGCAGGACGGGGGCGAGGGCGGCGGCGAGGGCCGCCCGGTCCGTCCAGACCTGGCGGACCAGGCCGTCCAGGAGGCGTTCGAAGGCCACGCTCTCGTCGGGGGCGGCCATCGCGGCGGCCAGCTCCTCGGCCAGTTCGGCGGGCGTGCCGAACGGCGCGGGCACCGCCACCGGACGCGGCACCTCCGGCAGCCGGTCCGCCACCCCGCCGACCGACGCCTCCACGGCCACCCCCAACACCTCCGCCGCGACCCCGGCGTGCGCAGGGTCCAGCAGCAGCGCCGCCGCCCGCAGCTCCGCCAGCACCTCCCCCGCCGCAGAGTCGACATAGCGCTTGATCACCTTCAGCGCCTGCCCCTGCACCTGCCGGTCCGGATGCCCCAGGCACCCCGCCAACCCCCGCAGCGCCGCCTCCACCCGGCCACCGGCAGCCACCCGGTCGAGCCAACCCAACTGCGCCCGCAGCAACTTCTTCTCCGGACGTGCCGACACCGCCTCGGCCGCCTCCCTCACCTCCCCCTCCCCCAGCAACCCGGACGCGTCCAGCGCCACCAACGACTCCAGCGCGTATCCGGCCACCACCGAGTCACCGTCCAGCATCGCCAGCAACGCCCGGCGGTTCTCCGCCAGTTCGGCGACACCGGGCGCCAGCTCGCGCAGCACCCCCAGGTAGGCCCGCACCTCGCCCTGTCCGCCCCCGCGCACCAGTCGGGCGAAGCCGCGCCCGAGCAGCGCCGCGCGGTCGATGACGCCCTCGGCGGCGAGCCGGGCCAGCACGGCGGGCCAGCGCTGTTCGGGGCCCTTGGCGGCCCAGGGGCCGGAGAGCTCCTGGACGCTGCCGGTGTCGAAGACCAGCGGGGCCAGGACGGGGGTGAAGCCGTCGGCGCGCAGCCGGGCGTACAGGTCGGGGCCGGGCGGCAGGGCGCGCCGCCAGGGGCGGGGCTCGGGGCGGTCCCGGTCGCGCATCCAGTCGGTGACGAAGCCGGGTTCGGCGGGGGGCGGGGTGTCGCTGCGGCGCAGCAGGTGCTCGGCGATCTGGTAGGGGGCGGGGTTGTCCCAGCCGGTGCGGTCGGCGGGGCGGCGGGCCAGTCGGAGGGCCACCTCCCGCTGCCAGTCGGCGGGGCGGGCGTCGAGCAGGGCGACCAGCGGGGGGTGCGCCCAGTGCCGGACGTCGAAGTCGCGGCCGCCGATCCAGTCGGCCGCGCCGGAGGGGGCGGTGTGGCAGACGGCTCCGGCGATCAGCAGGGCGGTGGCCGCCCCGGCTCGGGAGGTCGCGCTGTCGCGCAGCTCGCGGCGCAGTCGCCCGAGCCGGGGCAGTGCGGCCCGGCGCCGGGCGTCCGGCAGGGCTTCGACGAGGCGGCCGACCGCCGGGAAGTCGCCCGCCCGGACCGCGGTCACCAGCTCCTCGGTGATCTCGGTGATCTCGGTGCTCACCGCTGCTCCGCTCCGTCCGTACCGGTCATCCGGACCGCGAGCACGTGGCTGCACGGTCCGCGGTCGCCCCGGTGGCGGGCCCACCAGCGGCAGGTGCAGCCGAGGGGGGTGCCGTCGGCGGCGGTCCGGACGTGGTGGGCGTGGTCGCCGACGGCGACCACCCGGAAGTCGCCGGTGACCGGGCCGACGGCGTCGGCGGCGAGCAGCGCGCGGGCGGACCGGAGCCGGGGGTTCCGGTCCGCCACCCGGCCGCTGTCGTAGGGGAGTTGGCGGTGGAAGTGGGCGGCTTCGGCGAGGTCGTAGCCGATCTGGCCGGCGGTGGCGAGGTGGGCGAGGGCGGTGCGGACCCGATCGAGGGTCAGGCCGGAGTCCTCGGCGAGGTCGGCGGGTTCGATCCGCGGGTCCCAGGCGAGCAGCGCGGCCAGCGCCTCGACGTCCTCGTCCGGGTCGGTGGCGTGGGCGAGCAGGTCGAGCAGGCCGCCCTCGCCGGAGAAGCCGCGGGAGCTGTCGGGCGACAGGGTGAGCGTCAACCGGCCGCCGGGGAAGGTGAGTTCCCAGGCGGAGGCGGTGGGCCCGGTGGGGGCGCCGGGCGGGGCGTAGACGTACAGGGCAGTGGCGTGGCGCAGCAGCGGGCGCAGCGCGACGAGGCGTTCGGGACCGGGCAGGCAGATCGCGCCGGGGCCGGGTCGGGAGGCGGGGCGCAGGCCGGGCCCGGCCGGGACGACCCAGCGGACGGTGCCGCGGCCGGTGACGGGCAGGGCGCGCAGGAAGCGGACGGCTTCGGCGGCGGTGAGTTCGGCGCGCCGGTCGAAGCGGGCGGTGAGCACCTGGGTCTCGGCGAAGCCCTTGAGCCAGCGCTGCGGCAGCGGGACCTTGCGTTCGACCAGTTCCCCGGTGCCGACGCCGACGGCCATCTCCTCGGCGCCGACGGCGAGCCGCAGCCGTTCGCCGGGGGTGCGCAGCCGCAGCGCCTCGCGCAGCGGGGCGTTGACGTCGACGTTGGTGGTGCCGTGGCCGGTGGCGGCGCCGTCGAGGCCCTCGGGCAGGACGTCGAGCCGGGCGTGCACGCCGCCGCAGCCGGAGAAGGACTCGAAGCGCAGCCGGTCGCCGTCGGCGGTGACCACGGGGTCGAGCGAGGCGGCGCCGGTGGGCCGGTGGTAGCGGGCGGCGGCGATGTCGGCGACGGCGAGCAGGGCGGCGGCCGCGGCGTCGGGGTGGCGCAGCGCGCCGGTGAAGAACCGGGGGTGGTCGACCGCGCCGTGCGGGGTGGCGCCGCCGCTGGTGGCGAGGTCCAGCCGGTGGGGGCGCAGGGCGGAGGGCTGCGGGTAGCGCAGGGCGTGGACGGCCGTGGTCATGGGCGGAACGCTAACCGCCGCCCCCGACAGGGCCGCTGGGTCTCCCGCCGCGTGACGGGCCCCACAGGACCCACTCACTGCAACCTGTTCTAGCATGAGCCGGGTGACCGCCCCCACCGCCCCGACACCCGAACACCCCTCCGGTCTGCGCTCCTTCGCGGAGCTGCTCGGCATCGAGGAGCTGGAGGAGAACCTGTTCCGGGGCCACTGCCACGCGGGCGCCCCGCTGCGCGCCTTCGGCGGGCAGGTCGCGGCGCAGGCGCTGACCTCGGCGGGGCGCACGGTGGAGGTGGGCCGCGGGGTGCACAGCCTGCACGGGTACTTCCTGCGGCCGGGCGACCCGCGCCGCCCGATCGTCTACCAGGTGGACCGGGCCCGGGACGGCAGCTCGTACGCGACCCGTCGGGTGACGGCGGTCCAGCGCGGCGAGGTGATCTTCACCATGGCCGCCTCGTTCAAGCGCCCGGAGGCGGCGGACGACCGGCAGCGCACGATGCCGCCGGTGCCGGGCCCGGAGGAGCTGCCGGACCCGTACCTGGCCTGGGAGCGGGACGCCCCGGAGGAGTTCGCGGGCGCGGCCGTCTTCCGCGCCCTGCAGATGCGCTTCGTCCCGGCCGGTGCCCCCGGCCTGCCGCCGGAAGTGCCGGGCGTCCCGCAGCAGTTCGTCTGGTTGCGGACGGACCGGCCGCTGCCGGGGGACGATCCGCTGCTCCAGGTCTGCGCGTTGACGTACCTCTCCGACCTGACGCTGGCCTCGACCGCCGCCCTGCACCTCCAGCCGCACCGGGTGCACCGGGTCGAGGAGCCCCGGGTCTCGCTGGCCTCGCTGGACCACGCGATGTGGTTCCACCGCCCGTTCCGCGCCGACGAGTGGCTGCTGTTCGCGCAGCGCAGCCCGTCCGCGTCGGACGGCCGGGGCCTGGCGATGGGCGAGTTCTACGACCGGGACGGGGCGCTGGTGGCCTCCGCCGTCCAGGAGACCCTGCTGCGCGAACTGCGCCCGGGGCGCTCCCGCGCGAGCTGAGGAGCCCGACTGAGGAGCCCGGACCGAGGGGCCGTCGTCACCCACCGGTGACCTCTCGCGTCATACCGCGTCGTGGGGGCGCCCCGTATCATGGTTCGGGTGACCAAGGTTGACCTGTCACCTCGTCCGGTGGAGGCGATGTCCCCCCGTCAGCTCGAACGCCGCGGCTCCCTCCTGTCCGCCGCCCTGGCCCTGGTGACCGAGATCGGCGTGGAACGGCTCCAGATGAAACAGGTGTCGGAGCGTTCTGGCGTGGCCCTCGGTACCGCGTACCGGTACTTCTCGTCGAAGGACCACCTGCTCGCCGCCGCGATAGCGGACTGGCACCGGCTGCTGCTCGCCGACCTGGTCGGCGAGGTGGGGGCGGGGCGCAGCGCCTCGCCGACCGAGCGGGCGGTGCGGTTCGTGCGGCGGGGGATGCGGGCGTACCAGCGGCAGCCGGAACTGGCCCGGCTGCGGGTGGCGGTGGCGACGTCCACGGACCCGTTCGCCAGCGAGGCGTTGCAGGGCCTGGCCCGGGCGGACCGGGCGGCGCTGGGGGCGGTGATCCCGGAGGTCCCGCCGACCTCCGGGGAGTTGGTGCGGCACATGGTGGGGCACGCCTGGCAGGGCGAGTTGACCGCCTGGGTGACGGGGCGGACCACGCTGGACGACGCCCGCACCCGGCTGGAGGAGATGGTCCGGCTGGTGCTGACGCCGTACGAGCCGCCGCCCCCGCCGCTGCCCTCCTGAGCCGCCCGTCGGCCCGTCCGGTTCCGGCGGGCCGCGCCGAGCCGTGCTCCGGGTCGTGGACCCGGTTCCCGTTGTGTCCACCTCTGCCGATCCCCCGACGGAACGTCAGCCCGCCGCGCCGGACGCGGACGCCTTCCCGCCGGACCGGACGGTGTCCGGGATCGGCGCGGCCGCCGTGCCGGGGGGCGCCCGGGCCTGCCGGTGGCCGCCACCCGCGCCCCGCCACCCCGTTCGACCTGCGGAGACGCGGGGGGGGCGCGGCGGGGACGCGGCGGGGACGCGGGGGTGGGGGTTCCGACGCCGAGATCCCTTCCAGACTTCACCCGCGTTTCGCGACCGCGTAACACCCCGCTGCCAGGCTCGGTGCCATGAACGCCCGCACCGCCGCGTCGGCCCGGAACCCGCGCTTCCCGCTGCCCCGCCGACACCGCCGCCTGCTCGCCTGCGCCGCTGTCGCGGCCTCCGTCGCCCTGGGTTCGCTCGGCGTCGGCGCGACCGTGGAGACCGTCCGCCACCAGGGCGGGCCCGCGCGGGCCGCGGCCCCGGCCGGGCGCTGAGCCGAACGAGTGGTGGAGGCCCGCGGCCCGGCCGATACTGGGGTGATCGGTCCGAAGGGAGCCCCGCCATGGAGACCGGCACCGTGAAGTGGTTCGACACCCACCACGCCTACGGCTACATCGCCCCGGACGGCGGCGGCCCGGACGTCGCCGTCTACTACGACTCGGTGGTCGCCGACACCGACGAGCAGCGCTTCCTGCACCAGGGCCAGCGCGTCCGCTACGACGGAACCGTCCAGGAGTTCCGCCCGGTCGCCGAGCACGTCCGACCGCTCACGCCCTGAGCCCCCGAGCCCTACCGCCCCTGAGCCCCGTCACACCCCCTGCCGGTCCCGTTCCCGCCCCGGGGCCGGGACCGCCGGCGGGCGGGAGTGCCGTCCGCCGCCGGTGGAGGGTTCGGGTTCGGCGCGGGGGGCGTAGCGGGCGGCGGGGGCGCGCAGCAGCCAGGTGCGGCCGGCCGGGGCGGCGAGGCCCATCCGGTGCAGGAGGTCGAGCGCGTCGCGGCGGAAGGCGGCGAGGTCGGCGAGGTAGCCCGCGTCCCACCCGGCGCTCATGCCGTAGTCGTCGGTGATGTCGCCGAGGGTGCCGTCGATGAGCGCGTCGGGCACCAGGACGGCGGGCGGGGCGGTCGCGGTGTCGGCGGGGCGGAGGTCCTCGACGAGGCGTTCGGCGAGCAGCAGGGCGGCCTGGGCGAGGGTGCCGGGGCCGGGGAGGGCGAGGTCGGTGAGTTCGTCGGCGGGGTCGAGCAGGGCGACGCCCTCGGCGCGGATCTCGGCGGTGAGGCCGAGGAAGTCGGCGAACCGTTCCGTCTCGGCGGGGGCGGCCGCGAGCAGGTGGGCGCGGGCGGCGGGCGCGAGGTCGTCGTACAGGACGACGGGGGTCTCGGCGAGCAGACGGCGGACGGTGACCTCGGGGCCGACGGCGGGCAGCGGGGGCGCGGTGAGCAGGTCCGCGGCGAGGACCGCGGGCGGGCGCCAGTCGTCGAGCAGGGCGCGGACGGGGGCCGGGGCGGGGGCGCCGGCCAGGGCGCGGGCGAGGGCGGCGTACCCGGCGGGGTCGAGGCCGGGGAGCGGGCGGCCGGGCAGCGGGGCCTTGTGCAGGCGGGCGTGGGCGGGGCCGAGGGTGAGGCGGTAGCCGAGCAGGGCGCCGAAGCGTTCGGCGAGGGTCTCGGCGTGACGGCGGATCAGCGGCAGTCCGGCGCCGTGCGGTCCGTCGGCGGTGACCAGCGGGTGGGCCATCAACAGCCGGGCGGCGGTGCGCAGTTCGGTGGCGGCGGTCAGGTCGCCGGTGGCGGCGGGGTGTTCGGGTTTGCGGTGGCGGCCGCCGCCGGTGGGGCGGGGCGCGGCCTGGACGGGGCCCTCCCGGCGTATCCGGCGGTAGCCGAGCGGCCGGAACAGCGGCGAGGTGCTGTGGTGGACGGTCGGCCCGTGCCACCAGCTGGTGCCGGGGGCGGGTTCGGCCTGCCGGGGCGCGCCGCCGAGGTGCCGGGCCCCGTACGCGCCGAACACGGCGCTGGCCAGCAGGTCGGCCTCGGCGGGCGCGGCGGCGGCGAAGCGGGCGGCCAACTCCTCGGCGGCCGCGGCGAGTTCGGGCCCGGGGCGGGCGGCAGCGCGGGCGCCCGGGCGCGCCTGGGCGACGGGCCGTCCGGCCCCGCCCGCGCGCCCCGTCCCCGTGCGCCCCGTCCCCGTTCCGCCGGTCGCCGCGACGGCCCCGACGGCTGCTTGCTGCCGCTCCATGTCGGTGCCAAGCCTAGACACCGAATCCGGCACTACGCGCCGGTAACAACCTCTTCCGCAGGTAGCCGCCGTCCCCTAGGGTTCCGGGCATGCCACACCTGCCCGATGTCGTGCTCTGGTCGATACCGGCCTTCGTGCTGCTCACCGTCCTGGAGATCGTCTCGTACCGCTTCCATCCGGACGAGGAGGAGCAGGGGTACGCCGCGAAGGACACCGCGACGAGCCTGACCATGGGTCTGGGCTCGCTGCTGTTCGACGCGGGGTGGAAGGTCCCGATCGTGGCGATCTACTCCTTCCTGTACGAGTTGACGCCGCTGCGGGTGCCGGTGCTGTGGTGGACGGTGCCGCTGATGCTGCTGGCCCAGGACTTCTTCTACTACTGGTCGCACCGCGGCCACCACGTGGTCCGGATCCTGTGGGCCTGCCACGTGGTGCACCACTCCAGCCGGCACTACAACCTGTCCACGGCGCTGCGCCAGCCCTGGACCTCGGCCACCACCTGGGTGTTCTACGTGCCGATGATCCTGGCGGGCGTGCACCCGGCGGCGCTGGCGTTCTGCTCCTCGGCGAACCTGGTCTACCAGTTCTGGATCCACACCGAGCGGATCGGCAAGCTGCCCCGCCCGGTCGAGTACCTCTTCAACACCCCCTCGCACCACCGGGTCCACCACGCCTCGCAGGGCGGCTACCTGGACCGCAACTTCGGCGGCATCCTGATCGTCTTCGACCGGCTGTTCGGCTCCTTCGCGGCCGAGGCCGAACGCCCGGTGTACGGCCTGACCAAGAACATCGGCACCTTCAACCCGCTGCGGGTGGCCACCCACGAATACGCCTCCATCGCCCGGGACATACGGGGTGCGAGCACCTGGGGCGACCGGCTGCGCCACCTCACGAAGGGGCCCGGCTGGCACCCCGCGCCCCGCACCGAGACCACCGCCGCCACCGGACCGGAGAGTGCCGCCGCATGACTTCCCTTCGCGACCCGCGCACCGCGCGGGCCCTGCTGATCGCCTTCACCGTCGTCTCGGCCGCGCACCTGCTGGCGATCTGCTTCGGGATCAAACCCCTGCAGTACGGCACCAAGCCGCTGCTGATGCCGCTGCTGGCCGCCTGGGTGTGGGCCCTCGCCAAACCCGGCACGCCGCGACTGCTGGTGCCCGCGCTGCTGTTCGGCGCGGGCGGCGACATCCTGCTGGAGATCGGCGGGACGGTGGCCTTCCTGGCCGGGATGGCCTCGTTCGCGGCGGGCCACGTCTGCTACGTGACGATGTTCGTGAAACTCGGCGCGCTGGCCGACCGCCGCCGGGCGCTGATCGTCGGGGGCTGCTACGCGGTGCTCTGGGCGGCGCTGATCGTGCTGCTCTGGCCGGACCTGGACGCGGGGATGCGCGTCCCGGTGGCGCTCTACAGCCTGCTGCTGACCGCCACCGCGGTGACCGCCTCGCAGGTCAACGTGCGGGCGGGGCTGGGCGGGGCGCTGTTCCTGTTCTCCGACACCCTGATCGCCACCGACCTGGCGGACTGGCGGCACCTGCCCGCGCACGCCTTCCTGATCATGGCGACGTACCTGGCCGGGCAGTACCTGCTGACCGTCGGCACCCTGGAGCGCACCGGCGGCGTGGAGCGCACCGACGACTGAGCACGACGGCTCCCGGGCGCACCGGCTCCCGGACATGGCGGGGGGGGGGGCCCCCCCCGGGGGGGGGGCCCCCCGCCGGGCCGGGCGGGCCGGGGAGGCGACGGGGCGGGGGAGCCCTTGGGCGGGAGGGAGTCGTCCCGCGC
>NZ_JBIAVO010000002.1:126485-428083 GCF_042894345.1 Kitasatospora sp. NPDC001540 | reverse complement strand
CCGGGGGGGGGGCCGCCCCCCCCCCCGTCCCCCCCCCGGCCCCCGGGCCCCCCGGCCCCGGGACTGGGGGGGGGGGGGCCCCGGGGGGGGGGCCCCCCCTCCGCCGTGCCGTCGGCCGCGTGGGACGCGCGGCCTGCCGGTACGGTGGGCGCGTACCGGACGGCCGCTCAGGAGGTCCGGCCGGAGGCCCCGCCGCGGCGGCGCAGCAGCCAGAACCCGCCGACGCCGGACGCGACCAGCCCGGCGCCGACGGCCAACCGGGTGCCGTCCACGCCGACCGAGCCGCCCAGGCCGGTCTCCACGCCGCCGTGCGGGAGCCGGGCGCCCTCCCAGACGCCCGCCCCGGCGGCCGCGCCGCTGACGGTGCCGTTCGTCCCGGCGGCCGCGATGGCCACCGCACCGACGAAGCCGTCCCCGTTGGGGCACCTGCCGTCGATGCCCCAGGACGAGTCGGTGGTGGTGCGCTTGGCGGCGGCCACGGCCATCTCCTGCTCGGAGATGACGGTGGCGGTGCCGGAGTACTTCCCGTCGGGGCCCACGCGGAGCGTGGTGGAGCCACCGGCGAAGGCCAGCGAGGTCGCGGTGACGGTCTTCTCCGTGCTGCTCGCGCACGTGACACTGACCGAGACCGACTGCCCGGGCTGGGCCTGCGCGGGAGAGACCCAAGCGGGTTCGCTGCCCTTCGCGGACGCGGGGGCGGTGCCGGCCAGGCCGAGCAGGACGGTGGTGCCGAGCAGTGCGGCGGCGGCGGTGCGCGTCGGGCGCATGCCGTACCTCCAGGGGGTCGGGGTGGGGAGAGCGGCTCCGTGACCGGGCCGCTACTCCCGGTTGCCGACCACGCTAGGCAGTGGCGCCCGGCCCGGCGAACTCGCAAGGCCGTTCGGGTCCGACCGATGCTCCGGACCCGAACGACCGGCGGCCCCGCCCTCCCGCCGACGGACGGGGAACCGGGCAGGCACCGGACGGCAAGCGACGCGCACGAGCCGAACACCGCCGGGCCGACCAAGGCCACCACCGACCGGCCCGCCGCCGGAGCGCCGGCACCCCGGAACGCCGGAAGGGCCCGCCCCGGGAGGGGCTACTCGTTGCGAGCCGTCTCCGGCCCCGTGACCCGGCGCAACAACGGCAACGTGGCACCGATGACCCCCAGGGCCCCGACCAGCCCGCCCGCGACCGGCCACCACACCCCACGAACCCCGCCAACACGCACCCCCGCCCCCTCCCGGAGGGCCCCCCGGGAGGGGCTACTCGTTGCGAGCCGTCTCCGGCCCCGTGACCCGGCGCAACAACGGCAACGTGGCACCGATGACACCCAGGGCCCCGACCAGCCCGCCCGCGACCGCCAGGTAGTAGCCGGTGCCGAGCGAGTGCAGCGTGTACTGGAGCTGGGAGCGCAGGAACAGGTCGGCGGCGAGCAGTCCGGTGCCGATCGCCAGGGCCGAGACCGCCAGCAGCGGCACCGCGGACTCCATCAGCACCACCCGCCGCAGCATCGCCAGCGGCACCCCGCTGAGCCGCAGCAGGCTGAACGGCCGTTTGCGCTCGCCGAGCGCGGCGGCCACGCTGACCGCCAGGCTGCAGCCCGCGATCGGGAAGGTCGCCAGGATCACCACCCTCGCCAGCTGCTGGAAGCCCTCCAGTTCGGCGTCGGACTCCTTCCGCCCCTCGGCCAGGGTGTGCGACTGCCGGTTGGCCGGATAGGCGGCGTCCACCGTCGTCCGGGCCCGTTCGACGGCGGCCCGCGAGCCGTCGGTGGCGACCACCACGTTCACCACCGGCAGGGCCGCCACCTGCTCGGCGGTGTAGGGCGCGGCGGGCCACGCGGTGTCGGAGTAGTCGCGGAAGCCCGCCAACACGGACGGCAGGTAGGCGGTGGCCGCGCCCGGCTCGCAGTGGCCGAACACTCCGACGGCGTCGAGGTCCGGGCAGGCCACCACCTCGGAGGCCTCGGTCTCGTCCCCGGCGCGGACCGGCACCACCCGATCGAGCGGGTGCACCAGCATGGTGGCGCGCACCCCGGGGACGGCCAGCAGGCCCGCGGTGAATCCGGACGGCGCGGGCGGCCCGGCGCTGCGGTCCAGGCCCTCGGGGGTGCGACCCTCGCTGAGGTGGTTGATCAGCACGTTGTCGAACTGCGGGCCGCCCTCGACCCGGCCGCGCTCGTCGGTCATCGTGGTGATGATCCCGATCGTCGCGGTCATCACCAGCAGCGCCAGCACCAGCCCGCTGACCGCCCGGAACCCGGCGGTGGGGTTGTCGGCGAGCCGGCGGGCCGCGATCAGGGTGGCCGGGCGCTGGGTGCGCCGGGCCAGCAGGGCGGCGGCCCGGCCGGTCAGCCAGGGGCCGGCCAGCACGATGCCGATCATGATCAGGCCGAACGCGGAGAGGTACCCCCGTACCTGGCCCGGGACCGACTCCGGGTGCCGGATCAGCAGGAACACCAGCTCGGCCAGCCCGGCCAGCAGCGGCGCCACCCGCCAGGCCCGGGGCGGCTTCGGGGTGACCCGGCGGCTGACCCCGAGCGGGGAGACCTGCACCCGGCGCAGCGCGATCCGGGCGGCGACGACGGCCGCCAGCGGCACGCCCAGCGCGACGGCCGCGATCTGCGGGAGCGTCAGGGCGAGGTCGGAGGGGTAGAAGCGGTACCCGGTCAGCCCCATCCCGGCGACCCGGCCGCGCACCGCGAGGTAGGGCAGGAAGCCGAGCAGCACGCCCGCCGCGGCCGCGAGCACGGACTCGACGGCGGAGGCCGCCGCCACCTGCCGGGGCGTCGCACCGACCAGCCGCATCGCGGCGAAGCGGCGTTCGCGCTGGGTGGCGCTGAGCCGGGTGGCGGTGCCGATCAGGATCAGCAGCGGGAAGACCAGCGCGCCGGTGACGACCGTCAGGATCAGCGTGACGCCGTTGGACTGGAGGCCGATCGGGCAGTCGTGGCAGCGGTCGGGCGGGGTGGTGACGATCCGGGTGACCCGCACCGCGCCGTGGAGCGCCGACAGCTCCTGCGGGCTGTCGCCGACCAGGGCGACCAGGCTGTCGGGCCCGGGCAGCGCGTCCTTGCCGAGGATGCCGATCCGGTGGCCGCCGAAGCGGTCGGCGAGCTGCTCCGGGGGCACCGTGTCGGCGAGCTTCGCCAGGGCCGGTGACAGGTAGTACTCGCCGTCGGCGGGCAGCCGGTCCACGCCGGGCGGGAGCGTGGCGGTCGGACCGGTGGGGGCGACGTCGACGCGGCCGATCTGCTCGCCCTGGAAGCTGTCGCGCCGGACCATCCACCACAGCGGCGCGTCGCCGTCCGCGTCCGTCCCCGCCGCCTCCCGATCGGCGGGGCCGGCGTCGGCGACGAAGCCGGTGTTGATCCAGGCGTAGCGGCCGTTCTGGACGTGCACGGCGTTGACGGCCGCGAGGGTGGTGAACAGCAGTCCGACGCCGACGGCGACGGCGGCGGCGGTGACCAGCAGGCGCAGCCACGCTTCGCGCCCGCCGCTGACGGCCAGGCGCAGGCCGAGGCGGATCACCGGGCGGCCCGTCCGCTCAGCGAGGTGGCGCGGCCGTCGCGGACGATGGTCTCGCGGTCGGCGTAGGCGGCGATCCTGGCCTCGTGGGTGACCAGGACGACGGTGGTGCCCTGGGCGCGGGCGGAGTCGACCAGCAGGTCCATCACCTGTTCGCCGGTCAGCGAGTCGAGCGCGCCGGTGGGTTCGTCGGCGAACAGGACGCGCGGCTCGGCGACCAGCCCGCGGGCCAGGGCGACGCGCTGGGCCTGGCCGCCGGAGAGTTCGCCGGAGCGGCGGCGCTCCAGCCCGTCCAGGCCGAGCCGGGGGAACCAGGCGCGGGCCCGGGCCAGCGCGTCGGCGCGCTTGGCGCCGCCGAGCAGCAGCGGCAGGGCGACGTTCTCCTCGGCGCTCAGCTCGGGGACGAGCTGGCCGAACTGGAAGACGAAGCCGAAGCTGTCGCGGCGCAGCGCGCTGCGCTCCTGCTCGCCGAGGCGGTCGATCCGGCGGCCGTCGAAGTGGATCTCGCCGCCGTCGGGGGCGAGGATGCCGGCCAGGCAGTGCAGCAGGGTGGACTTGCCGGAGCCGGAGGGGCCCATCACGGCGAGGATCTCCCCGGCCTCCACCTCGAGGTCGGCGCCGCGCAGGGCGGGGGTCTCGCCGAAGGAGAGGGTGACGGCGCGGGCCTCGATCAGGGGGGTGCTCATCGGGCGGTCACCTCCGCGGCGAGGGCGTCCAGGCGGGCGGCGGTGAGGTCGATCCAGCGCAGGTCGGACTCCAGGTGGAAGAGGCCGTGGTCGGCGAGCAGGGCGTCGACCAGGCTGCCGGATCGCTTGACCTCGGTGAGTTCGCGCATCCGCCGCAGGTGGGCGGCGCGCTGGGTGTCGAGGTAGCGCTCGGCGTCGCGGCCGAGCATCAGGGCGAGCACGACCTTGCTGAACAGCACGGTCTGCAGGTGGGGTTCGGCGGCGACCGGTTCGCTCAGCCACTCCTCGAACTCGGTGGCTCCCGCCTCGGTGATCACGTACCGCTTGCGGTCCGGCCCGTCGCCGGCCTCGGGGTCGCCGACCACCACCTTCCCGTCCCGGGCGAGCCGCCCGAGGGTCGCGTACACCTGGCCGAAGGGAAGCGGTTTGCCGCGCCCGAAGAAGGCGTCGTAGTCGCGCTTGAGGTCGTAGCCGTGGCTGGGCTCGCGTTCGAGGAGCCCGAGCAGGGTGAGAGGAACGCTCATGATCGGAGCGTACGCCGCGCGTACACTCCGCGTCTATACGCTCGGAGAATACTGACGGACGGATCTCCGACCACTACTCTCCACCTGGGGTTTTCCGGCAACAGGGGGACGACATGGAGTTCACGGCGCTCCGCAGGAGCGATTCGGCGGCGGTGCGGACGCCGCTCGGCGAGCTGGTGCTGCACCGCTCGCCCGAGAAGCTCGTCCCCCGCGTCTGGACGCCGGGCCTGCGGGACTGGCGGCTGGAACTCGACGGCCGCCCGCTCGGCGGGCTGCCCGGGTTCGTGCCCGGCCCGCGCGCCGTCAGGGCGGCCAGGCGCGGCAGGCTGACGGCCGACTTCGAGGGCGCCGAGGCGCGCGTCACCGCCCGCACCCGCCACCCGCTGCGCTCCCGCCGGTACGTGCAGTTCGAGGTCGGCGGGCGCACCCTGCGCTTCGTCCGCCGCGGCCTGGTCCGCACCGAACTGCTGGAGGGCGGGCGGACGGTGGGCCGCACCAGGCTCGGCTCCTGGGTGCTGGCCGAACCCGATCCGCTGCGGGTGTTCGCCACCGCGGTGTACGCCTGGGGCGGCCTGGACTACGCCAACGACAACCCGCTGCTGCCCGATCTCCTCTCGGAGCTCCTCCTGGCCCCCCTGTCCTGAACCGGGCTCACAGGTCGAGGTCGACCACCACCGGCGCGTGGTCCGACGTCCCCTTGCCCTTGCGGGCCTCGCGGTCCACGTAGCTGTCGGTGACGGCGTCCGCGAACGGCTTGTTGGCGTACGTCAGGTCGATCCGCATGCCCCGGTTCTTCGGGAAGGCCAGCGCCCGGTAGTCCCAGAAGGTGTACGGGCGGTCGTACTTGAGGGCGCGCGGGACGACGTCCCGCAGGCCGATCTCCTGGAGGGCGGCGAGGGTGGCGCGCTCGGGGGCGGTGACGTGGGTGAGGCCCTCGAAGGCGGCGAGGTCGAAGACGTCCTCGTCGGTGGGGGCGACGTTGAAGTCGCCGAGGACGGCGAACGGGCGCTCGCCCGCCGCGTCCTCGCGGACGGCGTCGCGCAGCGCGGCCATCCACTCCAGCTTGTAGCGGTAGTGCGCGTGGTCGACCTCGCGGCCGTTGGGCACGTACACCGACCAGACCCGGACGGGGCCGCAGGTCGCGGCGACGGCGCGCGGCTCGACCACCGGGAGCAGCGCGTCCTCGGCGAGGAAGCCGGGCTGGGCGGGCAGGTCGCGGACCACGTCCGCCAGGCCGATCCTCGACAGCACGGCGACGCCGTTCCACCGGCCGTCGCCGTGCGCGGCGGACTCGTAGCCCAGCTCGGCGACCGCCTCGGCGGGGAACGCGTCGGTGGCGCACTTGAGTTCCTGCAGGCAGAGCACGTCCGGCTTGGCGGACTCCAGCCACTCCAGCAGCTTGGGCAGCCGGGCGGTGACGGAGTTGATGTTCCAGGTGGCGATGCGGACGGTCACGGCGGCCTTCCCTCGGCGGTGCGGACGGACGGGGCCCCGGCGCGCGGGCCGGGCACCCCGTCCGAACATACCGCCCGCCGCCGACAGCGCCCGGCAGCCGGACGGGCTGACGGGGGCTCAGCGGGAGGGCCGCACCACGCCCGCCGCTCCCCCGCCGCGCCGCACCGGTTCGGCGGCGGCCAGCCAGCGGCCGTCCGGGAGCCGTTCGACGCCGGTGGCGGCGCCGATCTCCGGGGTGGCCGCGAACACGTGGCCCAGCGCCTGCAGCATCGCCGCCTCGGGCGAGGCCAGGAAGGCGGGTTCGGCCTGGGTGGCGGCGCCGTTGCGCTGGCTGGCCCGGGGCGCGGCGATGGCCTGTTCCAGCGTCAGCCCGCGGTCCACCCGGCCGGTCAGCACCTGCAGGACGGTGGTGATGATGGTGGCGCCGCCGGGCGAGCCGAGCGCCAGGTAGGGCTCGCCGTCCTTGAGCACGATCGTCGGCGAGATCGAGGAGCGCGGCCGCTTGCCGGGGCCGGGCAGGTTCGGGTCGGGGACGCCGGGGGTGAGCGGCGCGAAGTCGAAGTCGGTCAGCTCGTTGTTGAGCAGGAAGCCGCGGCCGGGGACGGTGATGCCGCTGCCGCCGGTCTGCTCGATGGTCAGCGTGTAGGAGACCACGTTGCCCCAGCGGTCGGCGACGGTCAGGTGGGTGGTGCTCTGCCCCTCGTACGGTTCGGCGACGGGCTGCCCGGTGCTGCCGCAGGCCGCCGGGTGGTACGGGTCGCCGGGGGCGAGCGGGCTGGTCAGGGCGTGGTCGGGGTCGATCAGGCAGGCCCGGGCGGCGCCGTAGCCGGGGTCGAGGAGCTGCCGGGTCGGCACCTGGACGGCGGCCGGGTCGCCGACCCAGCGGTTGCGGTCGGCGAAGGCGATCCGGCTGGCCTCCAGGAAGCGGTGGTCGTAGCGGACGGGGTCGGCGAGGTCGGCGCCGCTGCCCGCGGACAGGATGTTCAGCGCCTCGCCGACCGTCGTCCCGCCGGAGGAGGACGGCGCGATGCCGTACACGTCCAGGCCCCGGTAGCCGACGTGGGTCGGGTCCTGGTCGCGCACCCGGTAGGCGGCCAGGTCGGCGGCGTCGACCTTCCCGGGGCGGGCGGTGCGGCCGGAGGCGGGGTCGACGGGCGGGTGCTGCAGGGTGCGCACCACGTCGGCGCCGATCGGGCCGCGGTACAGCGCGTCGGTGCCGCGGCGGCCCAGCTCCCGGTAGGTGGCAGCCAGGTCGGGGTTGCGGAAGGTGGAGCCGACGACCGGGAGCTGTCCGCCGGGCAGGAACAGGTCGCGGCTGGCCGGGAAGTCCTGGAACCTGGCCCGGTTGGCGGCGGTCTGGTCCTGGAAGGTCCGGTCGACGGTGAACCCGCGCTCGGCGATCCGCTCGGCGGGCTCCAGCACCTGGCCCAGGCTGCGGCTGCCCCAGCGCTGCAGCGCCCGCTGCCAGGTCGCGGCGGTGCCGGGCACGCCGACCGACAGGCCGCTGGTGACGGCGTCGTCGAAGGCGAGCGGCTTGCCGTCCTCCAGGAACAGCGAGCCGTCGGCGTGCCGGGAGGCGGTCTCCCGGCCGTCGATGGTCTCGACCTTCCCGGTGCGGGCGTCGTAGTGGACGAAGTACCCGCCGCCGCCGATCCCGGCCGAGTAGGGCTCGGTGACGCCGAGCGCGGCGGCGGTCGCGACGGCGGCGTCCACCGCGTTGCCGCCGTGCCTCAGCACCTCCAGCCCGGCCGCGGTGGCGTCGGCGTCCACGCTGGCCACCGCGCCGCCCCGGCCGACCGCGACCGGCTGCTTGCCCGGCGGGGCCTTGCCGTCGGGGACGGCCTGCGCGGGGGCGGCCAGCAGTCCGGTGGCGGTGACGAGCACGAGGAGGGGGACGAGACGGGTGCGGGCGCGCATGCGGCCTCCCTGGAACGGCGTCGGTCTCCCGTTCTCCCACATCCGACGCGGACCGGACAACAGGCGTGTCGGCCATCCAGCGGCGTTTCACGGAAAGTTGACACCGCGTCAACACCAGCCCTGCGGTCAGCCGTTGCCCGCGCTCCGTTCCACCCGGCGGCGCTTGACGGTGCGGAAGCGGCGGGCGACCTGGCGGGCCAGGTCCGCGGCGCCGACCAGTCCGGCCTCGTTGCCGAGGGCGGCGTGCACGATCTCGGCCTCGGGGCGGAAGCCGCGTCCGGTGAGGGTGCGGGCGAAGGCGTCCCGGGCGGGGGCCAGCAGCAGGTCGCCCGCCTCGCTGACGCCGCCGCCGATGACGAAGCGGCCGGGGTCGAGGGCGGCGGCCAGGTTGGCGATGCCGACGCCGAGCCAGCGGCCGACCTCGTAGAGCAGCTCGACGGCGACGGCGTCGCCGTCCCGGGCGGCCTCGGTGACCAGCGGGCCGGTGATGCCCAGCGGGGTGCCGCCGGCCCGGGCCAGCAGCGGCTGCACCACCGGGGACTCCTCGGCGGCCAGTCCGCGGGCCTCGCGCACCAGCGCGTTGCCGGAGGAGTACTGCTCCCAGCAGCCGCGGTTGCCGCACGGGCAGCGGTGGCCGCCGGGCACCACCTGCATGTGGCCGAACTCCCCCGCCAGGCCGTGCTTGCCCCGGTCGACGTGGCCGTCGCGGACCTGGGCGCCGCCGATCCCGGTGCCCAGGGTGATCATCACCATGTGGTCCTCGCCGCGTCCGGCGCCGAAGCGCCACTCGGCCCAGGCCGCGGCGTTGGCGTCGTTCTCCACCACGACGGGGAAGCGCAGCCGGGAGCTGAGCGCCTGCCGCAGCGGTTCCCCGCGCCAGTTCAGGTGCGGGGCGAACAGCACGGTGGAGCGCTCGGCGTCCACCCAGCCCGCCGCGCCGACGCCGACCGCGTGCACGTCGTGCTTGTCGGCGAGCTGCAGGACCAGGTCGACGATGACGTCCTCGACCACCTTGGGGCTCTTGCTCTTGTCGGGCGTCTCGGTGCGCAGCCGGTCCACCACGCGGCCGTCCCCGTCGACCACGCCCGCGACCACCTTGGTGCCGCCGATGTCCACGCCGATGGTGGGGAGTCTCAGCACGCCCGCGGGCAGGGTGCGGCGGCGGCGCTCGGCGCGCGGGCCGAGGCCCAGCAGGTTGGGCAGGACGGGGCGGGCGGGGCCGCTGGCTCGGGTCACGGAACGAATGCTCCTTGATTGGGTAAAGGTTGCGGTCCGGTGTCGGAGGGCTGTGGGCGAACTGGCAGACTGGGCGCAGAACGCACAGCGGATTCTCACGAAAACGTGATGTTCCTCTCAGGTTTTCGTGAGTGTCGACAGCAACTGATCGACTGTGTGACGCAGTCTGACAAGTGTGATGCGTGAACCGGGGGACCTCGCCCCGGACCGCCGGACGAACCGATGCGAGAGACCCAGATGCAGCTGACAGGCACCCCGTTCCTCATTCTCACGATCGTCCTGGTGCCGGTCTCGATCGCGGTGGCGCTACTGCTCTGGGGGCGGGTGCGCGGGCCGCGGCCCTTCCAGGCGCTCTCCAGGATCGCGATGCTGCTGTTCTGTCAGCTCACGGCCGTCCTCACGGTGTTCGTCATGGTGAACAACGCCAACCTGATCTACGGCAGTTGGGACGACCTGCTGGGCACCGGCAACCACGTCCGCGCGGTGCCGGACCTGCAGGCGCAGGCCAACGGCGGGACGGGCGGGGCGGGCGCCCCCGGCAACGACGCGCAGCACGCCAAGGTGCTCCAGCAGTTCAAGCCGGTCGGCGACCCGAAGGTCCCGAACGACGTGCAGACCACCGACCTGAAGGGCGCGGTCTCCGGCGTGGACGGCGAGGTACTGGTCTGGCTGCCGCCGCAGTACGACGACCCCGCGTACAAGGACAAGACCTTCCCCGTGGTGGAGCTGCTGCCGGGCTGGCCGGGCTCCTCGAAGACCTGGTTCGGCACCCTGCGGGTGTCCGAGCAGCTGAAGCCGATGATGCAGGGCGGGCAGGTCGCCCCGTTCATCCTGGTCTCGCCGCGCACCAACCTGCTGGGCGACAACACCGACACCGGCTGCGCGGACGTCCCCGGCAAGGTCAACGCGGACGCCTGGCTGTCGCGCGACGTCCCGCAGATGGTGCTCGACAACTTCCGCGCCGACCCGTCCGCCGACCGCTGGGCGGTGGCCGGGTACTCCGCGGGCGGCCACTGCGCGGCCAAGCTCGCCCTGGAGCACCCGGACCGCTACCGGGCCGGGATCAGCCTCTCCGGGTACAACGACCCGGCCGTCGAGGACAAGTCGCTGACCGCGAAGGACCCGCACCTGCGGGAGGTCTCCAACCCGCTGAACATCCTGAGGTCCGCGAAGACCCCGCCGAAGACCGCCCTCTACGTCAGCGGCAACAAGGGCGACGGCCTGGAGGCGGGCGAGGCCCTGAAGGCCGCCGCCAAGGCCCCCACCACCGTCACCGTGCAGGAGACCGACGGCGCGCACAGCAGCGACGTGTGGAAGCCCATGGTGCCGGGCGTCTTCACCTGGCTGACGGGCGTGATCCCCGTCAAGCACTGACCCGCCGTCCGCCCGCCCGAAGGGCCGTCAGGCGAGTTCCAGGGCCAGGTAGAAGTCGACCCGGTCCTCCAGGCGGGAGAGGTCGCGGCCGGTGAGCTCCTCGATCCGGCCGATGCGGTAGCGCAGCGTGTTGACGTGGACGTGCAGCTGGGCGGCGCAGCGCGTCCAGGAGCCGTCGGAGCGGAGGAAGGCCTCCAGGGTGCGGACCAGGTCCGCCTGGTGCTCCAGGTCGTAGGCGATGACCTTGTCGAGCAGGCGGCTGCGGAAGGCGCGGCGGACCTCGTCGGGGACGGCGGCCAGCAGCAGGACGTGCGAGGCGAGCTCCTCGGGGCCCGCCACGCAGACCCGGCCGACCCGGGCGGCGGCGATCCGCCGGGCGTGCCGGGCCTCCTCCAGGGCGCCGCGCAGGCCGCCGGACTCGGCGGCGGGGGCGCAGACGCCGACGGTGATCCGGCCCTCGGAGCCCAGGCCCGCCTCCAGCGGGGCCAGCAGCGCCCGGACGGCGTCGGCGGGGACGGGGGCGTCGAGGGCGGGGAGGACGACGACCGCGCCGGTGGGGCCGAGGGCGGCGACCAGGGCGCGGTCGGTGGCGGCGGCGAGGGCCTCCTCCAGGACGGGGCGCAGCGCGCCGTCGGGCAGTCCGGTGGCGTCGGCGGACAGCACCAGCCACTGCGGGCTCGTGCCGGAGGTCTCGGTGGAGCCCTCGTAGCGGGCGGCCATGGTGGTGGAGGCCTGCAGGGCGCGGCCGATCTCGGCGGGGTCGGCGTCGCGCTGGAGCAGGGTGAGGACCTCGTCGGCGATCCGGCGGCGCAGGCGGCGGCCCTCGTCGCGGCGGGTGCGCTCGGCGGCGACCAGGCGGGCCAGGTTCTCGGCGAGCTGCTGGCGCTTGGGGGTCCATTCGGTGACGTCCCCGGCGACGGCGAGGATCCAGTCGGCGAGCGGGGTCTCGGCGTCCGTCTCGGCGGCGGCGGGCAGCAGCGAGTAGGTGCCCCCGGCGAGGCGGACCCGGTGCGGGGGGCGGCGGCGCTGGCGCTGGGCGGCGAGGTGGGCGCGGGCGAGCTGGTCGCGGTCGGCGGCGGGCAGCCGGTCGGCGGGGCCGGCGACGACCCGCCCGGTGGGGGTGAGCACCCAGCAGTCCAGGTCGAGGTCGCCGCCGAGCAGGTCGAGGACGGCGTCGAGGCCGCCCGCGCCCGCGGCGGAGACCAGCAGGCGGTGCCGGTCGACGAGGGCGGCGAGGTCGGCGGCGCGGTCGGCGGAGACCTGGCGGCCGACGTACTCGGTGACGGCGCCGAAGGCGACGTCGTCGGGGACGGCGAGCAGCGGCAGGCGGTGGCGGCGGCAGGCCTCGACCAGGTCGGCGGGGACGGGGCCGACCTCGACCTCCCCGGCGCCGAGGGCGGCGGCCCCGGCGGTGGCGATGGTGCGCACGAAGCGTTCGGAGTCGGCGGGCAGGGTGCGCCAGAGCATGCCGGTGAGGACGAGTTCGCCGCCGTGCAGGTAGCGGCCGGGGTCCTGCAGGTCGGTGGTCATCACTCCGGTGACCTGCCGGTCGAGCTCGTCCTCGCCGGCGAGCAGGCGCAGTCGGGGGGCTCCGGGGGCGAGCAGGTCACGGACGCGCATGGGCAGCCCTTCTTGCTTGGTCTGTGAGGGTGGGACCGCGGGGTGGAACGGCCCAGTGTGCACGAGCTGGGCTGGAGGATCGTCCACCTTAGAGGAACGTACAGGACGGTGGTGCGGGGCACTGCCGGGCCTCATGCCATCGGTGACTGCCAGTGGCCCCCGTCACAGCGGTTCACTTGCCAACACGCCGCCGGGCTGCACCGCGGTGGCCGAGGCCCCCGGGCCCCGGTCTCCGGCAAGGGCGCAGGTGCCCGCGTCCGTCGGCGACGACTTGAGGAGTAACCCGCATGGAGTTCCTTCGGCCCGCTACCTGGGACGAGGCACTCGCGGCGAAGGCCGAGCACCCCACCGCGCTGCCGATCTCCGGCGGCACGGACGTCATGGTCGAGATGAACTTCGACGTGCACCGGCCATCCGCGATCCTCGACCTGAACCGCATCACCGAGCTCACCGAGTGGAGCAGCGACGGCGAGACCGTCCGGCTGGGTGCGGCGGTGCCGTACACCCGGATCATCGAGGAGCTGTCGGGGCCGCTGCCGGGCCTGGCGCTGGCCGCGCACACCGTCGGCTCGCCGCAGATCCGCAACCGCGGCAGCGTCGGCGGCAACCTGGGCGCGGCCTCGCCGGCCGGCGACTCGCACCCGGCGCTGCTGGCGGCGGGCCGGGAGGTGGCCGTGGAGGCGCACTCGGTGCGCGGGGTGCGGCTGATCCCGATCGACGAGTTCTACGTCGGGGTGAAGCGCAACAGCCTGGAGCCGGACGAGCTGATCGGGGCGGTGCGGATCCCGGTCGCGGACGGCCCGCAGCAGTTCTCGAAGATCGGCACCCGCAACGCGATGGTGATCGCGGTCTGCGCGTTCGGCTTCGCGCTGCACCCGAAGGACGGCACGGTCGGCACCGGCATCGGCTCGGCCGCGCCGACGCCGCGCCGGGCGGTGGAGGCCGAGGAGTACCTGCGGGGGGTGCTGGCCGAGCGCGGCCTGTGGGAGTCCGGCGAGCTGCTGGGCCCGGAAGTGGTGCAGCGCTTCGGCGAGCTGGTGAAGGCCGCGGCCTCCCCGATCGACGACGTCCGGGGCACCGCCGACTACCGGCGGCACGCGCTGGCCGTGATGGCCCGGCGCACCCTGACGTGGTGTTGGAACGACTATCGCAAGCAGATCAGGAGCGCGGCATGAGGGTCACGTTCAGCGCGAACGGCAAGCCGGTGGAGGCCGACGACGTGTGGGAGGGCGAGTCCCTGCTGTACGTCCTGCGCGAGCGGGTCGGCCTGCCCGGGTCCAAGAACGCCTGCGAGCAGGGCGAGTGCGGCTCGTGCACGGTCTACCTGGACGGGGTGCCGGTGTGCTCCTGCCTGGTGGCGGCGGGCCAGGTGCAGGGCCGCGAGGTGCGCACCGTGGAGGGCCTGGCCGGCCCGGACGGCGAACTGGGCCTGGTCCAGCAGGCGTTCGTGGACGCGGGCGCCGTGCAGTGCGGCTTCTGCACCCCCGGCCTGCTGGTGCAGACCGACGCCCTGCTGGCCGCGGACCCGCAGCCCTCGGACACCGACATCCGCGAGGCGCTGTCGGGCAACCTGTGCCGCTGCACCGGCTACGAGAAGATCATGGACGCGGTGCGGCTGGCCTCGGCCCGCACGTGTGCGGGCAAGGAGCGCGCGGAATGAGCACCCGTACCATCGCGGGCCAGAAGAACCTGCAGAAGATCAACCAGGCGGCCAAGGACGGCATCGGCGGCTCACCGCTGCGTCCCGACGGCACGCTGAAGGTGAAGGGCGAGTTCGCCTACTCCTCCGACCTGTGGCACGAGGACATGCTGTGGGGCACCGCGCTGCGCTCCCCGCACCCCCGGGCGAACATCCTGTCGGTGGACGTCTCCGAGGCGCTGAAGGTGCCCGGGGTGTACGCGGTGCTCACCCACGAGGACATCCCGGGCGAGAAGTACTACGGCCTGGAGATCGCCGACCAGCCGGCCCTGGCGATCGACAAGGTCCGCTACCACGGCGAGGCGATCGCCCTGGTGGCCGCCGACCACCCGGAGACGGCCCGCCGCGCGGTGAAGAAGATCAAGGTCGAGTACGAGGTGCTCACCCCGATCGTCACCGAGGAGCAGTGCCTCGACCCGGAGACCCACGGCTACGTGCACGAGCCGCACGAGTACAAGTCGCACGCGTACGGCAACGTCTGCCACGAGCAGAAGCTGGTCTCCGGCCTGGGCGTGACCGACGAGGTGCGGGCGCTGGCGGACGTGATCGTCTCCGGCGAGTACGAGGTCGGCATGCAGGACCAGGCGTTCCTGGGCCCGGAGTCCGGGCTGGCGGTGCCCGCCGAGGACGGCGGCGTCGACCTGTACATCGCCACCCAGTGGCTGCACGTGGACCGCCAGCAGATGGCGCCCGTGCTGGACCTGCCGCTGGAGAAGGTCCGGCTCACGCTGGCCGGGGTGGGCGGCGCGTTCGGCGGCCGCGAGGACCTGTCGATGCAGATCCACGCCTGCCTGCTGGCGCTGCACACCGGCAAGCCCGTCAAGATCGTCTACGCCCGGGACGAGTCCTTCTTCGGGCACGTGCACCGCCACCCGGCGCGGATGCGCTACGAGCACGGCGCCACCCGCGACGGCAAGCTGGTCTTCGCCGACTGCCGGATCGTGCTGGACGGCGGCGCCTACGCCTCCGCCTCCCCCGCGGTGGTCGGCAACGCCGCCTCGCTGGGCCACGGCCCGTACGTGATCCCGAACGTGCGGATGCACGCGATCGCGCTGTACTCCAACAACCCGTCCTGCGGGGCGATGCGCGGCTTCGGCGCGGTGCAGGCCGCGTTCGGCTACGAGTCGCAGATGGACAAGCTGGCCGAGGCGCTCGGCATGGACCCGGTCGAGCTGCGGCAGCTGAACGCCGTCACCCAGGGCGACCGGATGCCGACCGGGCAGGAGATCGACGCGCCCGCGCCGGTCGCCGAACTGCTGCAGCGGGTCAAGGACATGCCGCTGCCGCCGCCGCTCGACCTGGAGCACCTGGACGTGCGCACCCTGCCGGGCGCGCTGTCCAACACCTCGCACGGCGAGGGCATCGTGCGCGGCGTCGGCTACTCGGTGGGCATCAAGAACGTCGGCTTCTCCGAGGGCTTCGACGACTACTCCACCGCCCGGGTCCGGCTGGAGGTGATCGGCGGCGAGCCGGTCGCCATGGTGCACACCGCGATGGCCGAGGTCGGCCAGGGCGGCGTCACCGTGCACGCCCAGATCGCCCGCACCGAGCTGGGCGTCGAGCAGGTCACCATCCACCCGGCCAACACCGAGGTCGGCTCGGCGGGCTCCACCTCCGCCTCCCGGCAGACGTACATGACCGGCGGCGCGGTGAAGCTGGCCGCGGAGGCGGTCCGGCACGCGCTGCTGGAGCGCGGGCGGCACCGCTACGGCTGGACGCAGACCGACCTGTCGCTGGTCGGCGGCAAGGTGGTCTCGGCCTCCGCCGGGGTGCTGATCCCGATCGTCGACCTGCTCGGGGACGACGCCATCGAGCAGACCCGCGAGCACCACCACCGCCCCACCGTCCCGTTCGACAAGGAGACCGGGCAGGGCTTCGGCCACGTCCAGTACACCTTCTGCGCCAACCGCGCCGTGGTCGACGTGGACGTGGAGCTGGGCCTGGTCAAGGTGGTCGAGCTGACGGCCGTGCAGGACGTCGGCAAGGCGCTCAACCCGCTCTCGGTGGTCGGCCAGATCCAGGGCGGCTGCACCCAGGCGCTGGGGCTCGCCGTGATGGAGGAGATCGTGGTCGAGGACGGCAAGGTGCGCAACGCCTCCTTCACCGACTACCTGATCCCGACCATCCTGGACACCCCGCCGATCCCGGTGCAGATCCTGGAACTCCCCGACCCGAACGCCCCGTACGGGCTGCGCGGCGTCGGCGAGGCCCCCACCGTCTCCGCCACCCCGTCGATCGTCGCGGCCATCCGCCAGGCCACCGGCAAGGCGCTCACCCGCATCCCGGTGCGGCCGGAGCACCTGACCGACACGCTCTGACGGTTCGCCGAGAACGTCCCCGGGGGCGGCACCCGGTCTTCCCTGCCGACCCCCGGGGCGCTGCCGGAGTCTCGCCGGGCCCCGCAGCACCCCCACCCGTGAGTCGAACCAGTCCCCCTGCGTACCCCACCTGACGGGCACCCAGGTCGGCTCGCCCACCCCAACCCCCTATGAACCTTGGGAGTGGACATGTCCCGGACCTCCACGGAGCCCGGCCCCACCGAAGAAGCGGCCCCCACCGCCTCCGACACACCCGCCAGAGGCGCCCTCGACGCCTACTTCAAGATCTCGGCGCGCGGCTCCACCCTGGGCAACGAGATCCGCGGCGGTCTCACCACCTTCATGGCGATGGCCTACATCGTCCTGCTCAACCCGATCATCCTGAGCGGCGCGGACGTCACGGGCGCCAAGCTCGGCCACGCCCAGCTGACCACCGCCACCGCGCTGGCCGCCGCCGTCACCACGATCCTGATGGGCGTGGTCGGCAACGTGCCGCTGGCGGTCGCGGCCGGGCTCTCCGTCTCCGGTGCGATATCCGCGCTGGTGGTGCCGCACACCACCTGGGCGCAGGCGATGGGCCTGTGCGTGATCTACGGCCTGCTGATCGTGCTGCTGGTGGTCTCCGGCCTGCGCGAGAAGATCATGAACGGGATCCCGCTGCCGCTCAAGCACGCGATCACCATCGGCATCGGCCTGTTCGTCGCGATCATCGGCTTCTACAAGGCCGGGTTCGTGCACACCGGCGGCCCCACCCCGCTCTCGCTCGGCCCGTTCGGCGAGCTGCAGGGCTGGCCGGTGCTGATCTTCGCGCTCACCCTGCTCACCATCTTCGTGCTGCTGGCCCGGAACGTCCGGGGTGCGATCCTGATCGGCATCGCGGCGGGCACCGTGGTCGCGCTGGTGGTCGACGAGGCGGCCGGGCTGACCGCGAAGGACTGGGGCGGCACGGCGCCGACCTGGCCCGGCTCGCCGGTCTCCGCGCCCGACTTCGGGCTGTTCGGGCACGTCGACCTGTTCGGCGCGTTCGGCTCGCACGGGCTGGGGGCGATCAGCGCCTCGGTGGCGGTGTTCACCCTCGTGCTGGCCGGGTTCTTCGACGCGATGGCCACCATCATCGGCGTCGGCACCGAGGCCGGGCTGGCCGACGACAAGGGCCGGATGCCCGGCCTGTCCAAGGCGCTGTTCATCGACGGCGCGGGCGGTGCGATCGGCGGCGTGGCCGGCGCGTCCGGGCAGACCGTGTTCGTCGAGTCGGCCACCGGCGTCGGCGACGGCGCCCGCACCGGCCTGGCCTCCACCGTCACCGGCGGCGTGTTCGCCCTGATGCTGTTCTTCTCGCCGGTCGCCGCCGTGGTGCCGGTGCAGGTCGCCTCCGCCGCGCTGGTGGTGATCGGCTCGATGATGATGAGCCAGGCCCGGCACATCGACTGGTCGGACCGCGAGATCGCCATCCCGGCGTTCCTCACCTGCGTGCTGATGCCGTTCACGTACAGCATCACCGCGGGCGTCGCGGCCGGCGTCGTCTCGTACACCGTCATCAAGGCGGGCACCGGCAAGTGGCGCGAGCCCGGCCCGCTGATGTGGATCCTGACCGGCGTGTTCGTCGTGTACTTCGCGCTCGTCCCGATCAAGTCCTGGCTGGGCGTGCACTGACACCCGCGCCTCCCCCGCCGCCCCGCCGCACCCTCCGGCGGGGCGGCACCCGCCGTCCGTGAGTCCGTGAGTCCGTGAGGAGCAACCCCGTGCACGACATCGCCGACCAGTTGCACACCTGGCACGCCGCCGGACGCCGCTACGCGGTGGCCACCGTGGTCGGCGTCTCCGGCTCCGCCCCGCGCGAACCCGGCGCGGCGCTGGCCGTCGACGCGGACGGCGAGGCGGTCGGCTCGGTCTCCGGCGGCTGCGTCGAGGGCGCCGTGTACGAGCTGTGCCGGAGCGCGCTGGAGAGCGGCGCCCCCGTGCTGGAACGCTTCGGCTACAGCGACGAGGACGCCTTCGCCGTCGGCCTGACCTGCGGCGGCCTGCTCGACGTCTTCGTCCAGCCGGTCACCCCCGGCGCGGACCCCGGCCTGGACGCCGCCGTCGCCTACACCGCCTCCGGCACGCCCGTCGCGGTGGCCCGGATCGTCGACGGCCCGCCCGCCCTGCTCGGCGGCACCCTCGCCGTCACCGCCGACGCCCACCACGGCTCGTTCGCCTCCTTCCGGCTGGAGCGCGCCGCCGTCGCCGAGGCCCGCGCGATGCTCTCCGCCGGGCGCACCGGGCGACTCGTGCTCGGGCTGGACGGGCGGCCCTGCGACCCGTCCGCCGCCGGGACCGTCACCGTCTTCGTCGAGGCGTACGTGCCGCCGCCGCGGATGCTGGTCTTCGGGGCGATCGACTTCGCCTCCGCGGTGGTGCGGATCGGCAAGTTCCTCGGCTACCACGTCACCGTCTGCGACGCCCGGCCGGTGTTCGCCACCGCGCGGCGCTTCCCCGAGGCCGACGAACTCGTCGTCGACTGGCCGCACCGCTACCTCGACACCCAGCTGGAGCGGCTCGACGGCCGCAGCGTGCTGTGCGTCCTCACCCACGACGCCAAGTTCGACGTCCCGCTGCTGGAGCGCGCCCTGCGGCTGCCGGTCGGCTACGTCGGCGCGATGGGCTCCCGCCGCACCCACCGCGACCGGGCCGCCCGGCTGCGCGAAGTCGGCCTCACCGAAGCCGAGTTGGCCCGCCTGCACTCCCCCATCGGCCTCGACCTCGGCGCCCGCACCCCCGAGGAGACCGCCGTCTCCATCGCCGCCCAACTCGTCGCCGAGGCCCGCGGCGGCTCCTGCCTCCCGCTCTCCGCCACCGGCGGCCCGATCCACCACGACCCCGCCCCGGCCGACCGCGGCTCCCCGCACGCGGCCTGAGCGGGCCTCACCTCAGCGGCTGTCGCCGGTCCAGTCCCAGCGCCGCGGGTCGGTCGGGCGCGGCTCGTAGCGGGAGGTGCCGGCTCCGCCGTAGCGGCCCAGGTGGGTGGGGAGCGCGGCGCCGTCGGCGAGGGTGTCGGCGGCCCAGCCGGTGACGTCCAGCAGCAGCCCGTCCAGCGGGCCGCCGACCAGCTCCCGGTACGCCCGGCCCGGGCGGGGGCCGGGGTCGTCGTGGTCCGCGCCGTAGACCCGGCCCCGCAGCAACTGCTCGCTGTCGCGTTCGTCCATGGGGCCAGGCTCGCACCCCCGACCGACAACCCGGGCCCGGCGGGCGCCCCCCGGGGTCAGCACTCCGTCTTCTTCGCGGGGCTGAAGAGGATCGGCACGTCCTCCGTCACCCGCTGTCCGTTCCGCGTGACGACGGCCCGGTAGGTGCCGCCCCGGTCCTCGGGGAGGTCGACGGTGTAGAAGCGCCGCTCCACGCCCCCGACCGTGTACCGGGCGACCTCCGCCAGCGGGTGGTCCCGGCCCGCGCAGCTGACCGAGACCGCCTCCTCGGAGCTGGCCATCAGCAGGGCCGTCATGGTGTCGTCGGCGTTCAGCGTGGACCAGAAGACGTGCCGCAGGCCCGGACCGGTCACGGCCAGCTTCTCCGGCCCCTCGCACGTGGACGCCGGGGTGAGGCGGGTGACCGCCTCCACCAGGCAGACGTCCCCGGACGCCGTCTGCCAGAGCAGTTGCGGCACCTGACCGCCGTGTCCACCGATCGGGGCGACGGAGCCCTCCACCGGTGACCAGCCCTCGGCCGCCGCCCTCTCCAGCGCCTGGCTGCGCGCCTCGGCCGGGAACCCCGCCACGGGGGCCGCCGACCCGGTGGGCGCCCCGGTGGGGCTCGCCGACCCGGTGGGCGCCCCGGTGGGGGCCACGGCCGTCGCGTGGTCGTCCGGGGCGCCGGAGCCCTGGGTGCAGGCCGCGAGGCCCAGCAGGAGGACGGCCACGGCGGTGGGAGCCGTTCTGCGGCCGATCGGTTTGCGCGCCATCTCTGTTCTCCCCCTTCGACACCCCCGACCCGTACGCCGGGAGGAGGCCCGAGTATGGCACCGCCTCCGGCCCCGACGCCCCGTGGTTTCCCTCCCGTTACCGTGCCTCCCGCTACAGCCCCTCCCCCAGCGTCCCGCCCTCCCGCGCGCCCGGCAGGACCCAGGCGACGGCGGAGGCCGTGTGCGTCAGGAACGGCGTCAGCGCGTCGCGTTCGGCGAGGCGGGTCTGGACGCGGGCGAAGAGGGCGGGGTCGGGCATGAAGGCGCAGAAGAGGAGGCCGCGGTCGGTGGGGGCGTCGTCGTAGGACCAGCCGCGGCGGAGCATCCGGGCGCCGCCGTCGAGGCGGGGGCTGCTGAGGCGGACGTGGGCGGTGGCGGGGATGACGTAGGAGCCGTCGGGGTGCTTGGCGTAGATGTCGGGGTCGTCGTGCTCGGCGCTGCCGGTGAGCGGGGCGCCGGTGTCGGCGCGGCGGCCCACGGCGAGTTCGCGGCGGTCGGCGGGGAGGGCGGCGAAGGCGGCGGTGTCCATCCGGATGCGGCGGTAGACCAGGACGGTGCCGTCCCGCTGCCAGAGGGCGGGGTCGGCGGGGTCGGGGTTGGCGGTGCCGTCCTTGAAGCCGAACAGGTTGCGCGGGGTCCGGCCGTCGGGGGCGGGGGGCAGGAAGCCGCCCTGGTGCCAGCGGAGGGCGGCGCCCGCGGCGGTGGCGGCGGTGAGCAGGTGTTCGGTCAGGACGCCGGTGGTCCAGGGCTGTTCGGCGCCGACCTGGAGCAGCAGGTCGCCGCCGCTGCGGGCGGGGTCGAGGCGGTCGCCGGGGAGGGCGGGGAGTTCGGCGAAGCCCTCGGGGGCGGGCAGCCGGAGGCGGGCGGCGAGGGCGGGGCCGATCGCGGCGAGCGAGGTGGTGCGCGGCGGGGCGCCGTCCAGGCGCGGGTCGTCGAGGGTGCCGTCGGCGGCCCGGGCGAGCACGTCACCGGTGGCGGCGAGCAGGGCGCGCAGCGCGGTGCGGTCGGTGTCGGCGGGCAGGTCGAGGGCGAGCAGCCGGGTGGCGGGGAGCGGGGGCTGGGTGACGCCGGACTGCCGGGCGCCGTGGAAGGGGACCGGCGCGGGCGGCGGCGGGGCGGCGGCCGGGTGCCGCTCCTCGCGGGCGAGGACGGTGGCGGCACCGGCTCCGGCGGCACCCGCCGCGAGGGCGGCACCCGCGGCGAACAGGGTGCGGCGGTCGATCCGGGCCCGTGGCGGTGCGGCGGCGTCCTGCGGGTTCCCCGGTTCGGTGTGCACGGCCGCCATTGCAGACGATAGAACACGTTTCATGCAACTCCGCCTATCTCTCTTTTCCTTGATGAACCGTCAGGCCCGGACGGGCCGGTTGGCGCTCGGTGCGGCGCTGCTGCTGCTCCCGGCCGCGGTCGGCTGCTCCCCGGGCGGGGACGGCCGCACGTCCGCCGACCGCCATCCGCCGGGGGCGGTGGTCCGGGTGCCGGAGGACTTCCCGACCGTGCAGCGGGCGGTGGACGTCGCGAACCCGGGCGACCTGGTGCTGGTCGGCCCGGGGACGTACCGGGAGAGCGTGCGGATCACGAAGCCGCGGGTGGTGCTGCGCGGAACGGACCGCAACGCGGTGGTGTTCGACGGCGGCCTGAAGCTGGTCAACGGCGTCACGGCGACGGGCCCGGGCAGCGTGGTGGAGAACCTGACCGTGCACGGCTACCTGGCCAACGGCGTGCTGTTCACCGGCGTCACCGACGAGAAGCTGCAGCGCCACGGCGCGGGCGGCTCCGCGTACGACCCGCTGGACACCGCGCGCTTCCCACCGGTGCAGGGCTTCCGGGCGACCCGGGTGACGGCGTACGGGAACGCGCTGTACGGGATCTACGCGTTCGACGCGCGCGGCGGGGTCATCGAGGAGTCGTACGCGTCGGGACAGGCCGACTCGGGGATCTACGTCGGGCAGTGCAAGCCGTGCGACACCCTGGTGCGGGGCAACACGGTGGAGCGCAACGCGGTCGGCATCGAGATCACCAACGCCTCGGAGAACCTGACGGTGGTCGGCAACCGGGTGGTGGGCAACCGGGTCGGGGTGACGGTCAACTCGAACGACCTGGAGTCGCTGGCGCCGCAGCACGCCGCGGTGATCGCGGGCAACGTGGTGGCGGACAACAACGCGGCGGACTCCCCGGAACAGGCCGACGGCGGTTTCGGCATCGGGATCGGCATCGGCGGCGGGACGGGCAACCGGGTGGAGCGGAACCTGGTGCGGGGCAACCGGGCGGCGGGCGTGCTGGTGACGGACCCGCCGGGGCACCCGGCGTCCGGGAACCGGGTCACCGGGAACGCGGTCACCGGCAACGGGGTGGACCTGGTCAGTTCGGCGGCCGACCCGGGCAACTGCTTCACCGGCAACGGCCCTTCGACGCAGAGCCCGGACCGGCTGGAGCAACTGGCGGCCTGCGACGCACCGGGCGCGGGCCCCGTCCCGGCGGGCCGGACGGCGGGCGTGCAGGCCCCGCCGGGAACGGCCTTCAACGCCGTCCCGGCGCCGCCCCCGCAGCCCTCGCTGCCCGACCCGCAGGCCCCGGCCGCCCCCGCCGTCGACCTGCCCGGCCGGGTCGACCCGGACGCCTACCCGCTGCCCACCGGAGTCTGAGACGACGACGCCCCGCCTCACCCCGCCGTCGCCCACGGCGCCTCCGGGAGCTTCGCCCCGGGCTGCGGCCCGTGGAAGTCCAGGGTGGTCGGGGTCCCGAGGCCGGTCATCCGCATGGTGACGCGGCGCAGGCCGCCGTCGGCGTCGACCCAGTAGGTGAGCGGTGAGGGGTCGCCGCTGGTGGCGGCTTCGCGCGGGCGGGGGCCGGAGACGCGGTCGTGGTCGCGGCCGTCGATGCGGTCGTGGCCGAGCAGGCGGGGGCCGGCCTGGGCGAGGAGCAGCGGGTTGTCGGGGCGGTCGGCGCCGAGTTGGACGGCGAGGTCGAGTCCGGCGTCGAGCGGGTCGGTGCCGTAGGGGCGGGAGGTCCAGCCGGTGCGGGGGACGTGTTCGGCGCGTTCCCAGGGTTGTCCGTCCGCCCCGGCGGGGGACTTGGCGAGGCCGAGGCCGCCGGTGTCCCAGACGACGAGTCCTTCGTCGAGGACGCCCCGGCTGCCGGTGACCCGGTAGCTGCCCGCGGCGTGCCGGGTGCGGTAGTCGATGACGCCGTGCACCTCGACGACGGTGCCGCCGCCCTCCCGGACGGTCAGGTCGACGGCGGCGGGGCTGGTGCCGTAGAGGGTGAACCGGGAGAGCGCGAGCCGGGAGGCCTCCTCGGTGGTGAGCGGGCGGGCGTCGTCCTGGCGGGCGGCGACCTGCCAGGCCGTCACCCCGCCCGCGGCGGTCAGGACGGCGGCCAGGACGGCCGCCACCGCGTACCGTCGACGGTTCTTCTTCTGCGTGGCCACGGGTTCCTCTGCGGGGTGCGGGAGTTCACGGGTGGGGCCCCGGGTTCGCACCCGGGGCCCCGTCGGTCGGTGGGGGGGTCAGCCGGTGCGGCGCCTGCGCACCGCGACCAGCAGGCCGGTGCCGAGCACCAGCAGCAGCGCTCCGCCCGCGAGCGCGTACGGGACGGCCCCGTCCAGGCCGGTGCTGGCGAGGTTGCCCGAGGGTGCCGGGCGGGCCTGCGGCGGCGCGGGTGCGGCCGGGGTGGGCGTCGGGGTGGGTGTCGGGGTGGGGCTGGGGCTGGGCGGCGGGACGGGGGTGTTGACGGCGGTGGTGGTGATGCCCGCGTCGAGGTGCGCGTCGTCCAGCACGACCGGTCCGAGGACCGGCTGCTCGGGCGCCCGGTAGCCCTCGGGCGGGGTGACCTCCTGCCAGTAGTAGGTGCCGAGGTCGGCCTGGCTGGTGCAGGTGCCGTCCTCGCCGGTGGTGCACGGGTCGCCGACGGCGGTGTCCGGCTTCGCGCCGTCGCGCTGCAGGCCGTCGGTGCCGTTGGTCTCGCGCCACAGCCGGAAGACCGCGCCGGGCAGCGGCTTGCCGTCCTGGTCGTGCTTGACCAGGCGCAGCGCGCCCCGTTGCCGTTGGAAGCCGAAGTCGAAGCTGTGGTCGTCCTGGCCCGGGCCGCCGGTGGTGAGCGCCCGTTCGACGTACGTGCCGCCCTTCGGGACGGTGCCGTCGGAGTCGGTCAGGCGGTTGTCACCGACGTTGTCCCTGGTCGGGACCCAGTGGTGCAGCGGGCCGCCCTCGGCGTAGTCGGCGGGGTCGTCGAGCCGGATGGTGTACGAGGTCCGCGGCTTCAGCCCGCCGGTGACGTTGCCGTCGTCGAAGTAGTACTCGCCCCGGGCGGTGGTCCTCGTGGTGCCGACCAGCTTGCCGTCCGCGTCGTACAGGTGGACGGTCGCGCCGGGGACGGGCCGTTGTTGCGGCAGTTGCAGGCCGGAGCGTTCCGGGTCGTACCAGACCCGGTTGCCGATCTGCAGCGGGGCGCGGTCGCAGAGCACTTCGAGGTCGGCCATCGCGGCGCCCTTGCCGAAGCGTGAGCGGCCGTCGGAGAGTTCGTTGCCGAAGCCCGGGTCGGGTGCGCCGGTGCGCAGGGTGAACATCGTTCCGGCGGTGACGATGTTGTTGGAGACGTCGTAGCCGGAGGCGGCGATCGAGTTCTCGACCTTGGACAGCGCCATGCCCGCGAACGCCGGGTACGGGTGGCCGCCGGGGTAGGGCCGGCTCAGGTCGAAGAAGCCCTGGTTGCGGGTGGTCCGGCCGCAGCCGAGGTTGACGTCCAGCACGTAGGCGTCGCCCGACCTGCAGGCCTTGTTGAGGTCGGCCGAGGCGAGCACGTAGACGAAGCCGTTCGGCAGCGGCTGCCCCTCGGGCGGGGCGGCGGCGGCCTGGTCGGCGTACCGGTCGCGGAAGGCGAGCAGCATCGAGCCGTCGGTCTCGAAGCCGACCTCGCCGAGCTCGGGCTCGGGGTTGAGGCCGCAGACCTGGCCGTTCTGCAGCGGCTGGTCGTCCTGCCACGGGTACCAGTAGTAGCCCGCGCAGATCTGCGCCGGGGTGCCGCGGTGGTCGAGCGGCTGGTCGAGCACGGCCGCCCCGAAGACGCCGGTGGCCGGGTCGAAGGGCAGCACCACGGCCCGCAGGTCGGTGATCCTCCCGGTCGACTGGCCGGAGCAGACGCCGCCGACGTAGCCGACCCCGTCCTGCATGCCGAGGCCGTACGGGCGCCAGTCGTCCGGCGACGGGCAGCCGCCGGAGGGGACGGCGTAGACGGCCTTCGGGGCGGACGCGGTCGGGGCGGTGGCGTCGTAGCGGTACAGCTTGCGGTCGTGCAGGTTGACCACGTACAGGTCGCGGCCGTCCTCGGTGAGCTTCAGCCCGCCGAGGCTCTCCTTGCCGACCGCGGGCAGGAACGCCGCGTCGTCGCCGCCGGTGTGCGCGGTCGTCCCGGCGTTCGGGACGGTCGCGAACAGCGCGGTGGTCCGCTTCGCCGGGTCGGTGACGTAGATCGCCCCCGTCCCGCCGGGCCCGTACGCGGTGGCGCGCTTGGCCTGGGCGGAGCTGAACAGCCGCCGGTCGTCCCGGTTCCAGGCGATGCCGAAGACGTTGCCGGTCTCGCCGCCGGTGCCGAGGTCGGTGACGTCCTTGTTCACGCCGCGCGACTCGTACGGGAAGGTCAGCAGGGTGCGCTGGCCGGCCGGGGCGCCGATCGGGGGCTGGCAGGCGGTGGCGAGCGGGGCGCTGCGCTGGCAGTAGTCGGCGGGGTTCCACAGGCCGGTGGTGAGGGCGGCCTGCTTGCCCGCCGAGAGGTCGACGAACTCCTCGTTGCTGCTCAGCTTGTTCGGCGCCCCGGCCAGGCCCTCGCGGGCGGCGAACGCCGGGTACAGCACGCCGGGCTTCGGGTTGACCACCTCCACCCGGTACTTCCCACTGGCGGTGGCCTTCGCCGGGGTCAGCGTCACGGTGCCGTCGGCGGCCGTGACCCCCGTGCGCACCGCCCCGTCGTCCCCGGTCAGCGTGACGGTCACCCCGCCCATCCCCGGCTCCAGCGCCGGGGTCCACGTGCCGCTCTCGTCGACGGCCCGGACCACCCGCACCGTCACCGAGCCGTCCGCGCCGGCCGGGGAGGCCGAGGGGGCGGCGACGGCGGTGGCCGCCGCGAAGGCCGCCACCACGGCGGCGGCCCGTTCGACCCGGCGGCGGGCCGCACCCGGTACGGGCGCCCTGGTCTGTTGATCTGTCTTGGCCATTCCCTGCTCTCGTCGTCGGTCCGGGAGGCGCGCCGAGCGGCCGTCGGAAGATCGCCCGGACGGCTCGGAACGCACCTCTTTTGGCCGAATGTTAAGCGGAATACGGCCATCCGGGTTGCTGGAGAAGGAAATTGACGGTCCGTCACGAAGCACGGCGATCAGAACCGCGTGCGCCTCGTGCGCCCCCTCCTGACGGGCCGTCAGTTTCTCGCCACGGCCCCTGCCCGCCCCCGGCACCGGACGCCCCCGACCGCCCGGCCCGGACCGGGGCCCCGGCCGGGGCGCACGGCGGGCACGCGGAGGGCGCACGGGAGATCGCTCCGTCGACCTCTCGGCCTACCGACTTGTCGACCTGCCGACCGCCTGCCACCGGCACCCGGAGGCCCGCGCCGTGTGCTCCCCGTCCTCCCGGTTCTCCCAGCGGACGTTCCGGCGTGACCGGGGCGGGTGGGCGCAGGAGAATGGAACGGTTCGCGGAAGCCCTGAACAGGCGCAGGAGGCGTGCGATGCGAACCTTGATCGTTGCGGAGATCGACACCGACAAGTCCAACGACTTGATCACCAGCGGGAAGATGCCCGAGATGATGGGCAAGCTGATGGAGCAGTTGCGGCCCGAGGCGGCGTACTTCTACCCGCTGAACGGCCACCGCGGGTTCACCCTGGTGGTGGACGTGGACCAGGAGTCCTCGCTGGTCACCACGATGGAGCCGCTGTGGATGCAGCTCGGGGCCAAGGTCACGGTGACGCCGTGCATGTCGGCGGACGAACTGCGGGCCGGGATCGACAAGTTGCGCGGCTGAAGCGGCGGCCCCGCCCGGCCGGGACGAGCGGGGGCGGCCCGACCCGGGCGGTCGGCGGTGGGTGGCGGACGGCCTGCGGTCAGTCGCCCAGGGCGAGCTTCGCGCCGAAGCCGAGCACCGCGACGCCGGTGGCCCGGTCGAGCAGGCGGCGGACGGAGGGGCGGCGCAGCCGGGTGCGCAGGGTGCGGGCGAAGGCGATCAGGACGCCGGACCACAGCAGGCCCTCGGCCACGTGCACCGAGGTGAGCAGCACCCCGGCGGCGAGGTGCGGGGCTCCTGCCGGGATGAACGGCGGCAGGACGGCCACGTAGAAGACGCCGACCTTCGGGTTGAGCAGGTTGGTGAGCGTCCCGCGCCGCCAGCCGGCCCACCAGCCGCCGCCGGTGTCGTCCCGCTCGGGCGCCTCGTCCGGCTGCTGGTGGCGGCTGCGCAGCATCCGCACGCCCATCCACAGCAGGTAGCAGACGCCCGCCCAGCGCAGCGTCTCGTACCCGAGGCGGGAGGCGGTGAGCAGCACGCTGATCCCGGCCGCGGAGGCGGTGCCCCAGATCAGCGTGCCGGTCTGGATGCCGAGGACCACGCCCCACGCCTGGCGCCGCCGCCCCAGCACGGCGGTGCGCAGGATCAGCGCGGTGTCGAGCCCCGGGGTGAGCGTGAGCAGGCCCACCACCAGGGCGAAGGAGGCCAGCGGTCCGGCCATCGTCGTCAGGTCCATGGACTGCCAGTCTACGGGCGGGCGGGCGGCCTACGGGTGGGCGGGGCGGCCGAACCGGGCCAGGCAGTGCCACACCTTCTTCAGCTCCTGCGGGTCGTGCTCCCCGCTGCGGGCGGCGGCGCCGATCGCGGCCGGGTCGAGCACGCCGTCGCGGGCGACCGCGGCGGCGAGCGCGGTGATGTGCGGACCCCGGTAGTCGGCGTACCGGGGGAGCTCGGCGGCCGGGAGGCGGTAACCCGGGTGCCACTCGACGGGGCAGGGCAGGGCGCGGGCGGCGGCCTCGACCTCGGTGCCGCGGTGGCTGGGGTCGAGGACGAGGGCGGCGACGTGCAGGTCGAACCGGACGGGGTCGTGGAGTTGGGCCTCGATGTAGTCGTCCAGGGCGTCCTGCTCGTCGGCCTCGGCGATCGCGAGCAGCGGCATCGCCTCGACGGTGCCGAAGTCCTCGGGCTCGAGGAAGCTGTCGGGGTAGCAGAAGGTGGCCCGGTGCAGGGTGCCGGGGGCGAGGCGGAAGTGCGCGGAGCCGAAGCGGGGCGCGCCGCCGTAGGGGCTGCGGTGGCGGTTGAGCGCGCCGTAGACGGGACGGCTCCCGGCGGGGGCCTCGTCGTAGGCGCCGCCGAAGATCCGGCTCTCCCACTTCCAGCGGTCGCCCCCGGGGTGGGCGGTGAGGCCGCCGTTGCTCGTCCCGGTGCTGAACTGGGAACGGTAGACGCCGTCGCGGGCCATCGCGACCAGCACCGGCACGCCGTCGGGGCCGGTGCGGTCGGGGTGGAAGTTGAGCGTGACGTCGAGCCCGGCGGGCAGCGGGTCGCCGCTGCTGCGGGCCGCGACGTGCCGCAGGGCCGCGCGGGCTTCGGGCGTCTGTTCCATGGCGCGCAGTCTGCCCTGGTCAGGGCCCTCCCCGCAGCCGCTTTCCGCTGCGAAGCTCGAGGCCGCGAAGCCGGGGGCGCGGGGAACTGTGCGCGGGGGAACGGGGCTTCGGGAAGATCCGGTCGGCAACGGAACCCCAATCCTGGCTGCGGCCCGCGCGGAGCGTGTCACCCCCCGCGGCTCCGCCCACCTGCAACTGGCGCACCGTCCACGGATCTTGCCCGCGTCCCGTCCCCTCCCGCGCAGTTCCCCGCGCCCCCGGCTTCGCAGCTCCCGGCTTCGCGGCCCTCGGCTTCGCAGCCCCCGGCAGGGGGGTTCTCAGCCCGCGTTGGTCCGGGCCGCCAGGCGCAGCAGCGCCGGGCTGAGCCGCCCGAGCAGGCGGGCGGCCTTGGCCTCGAAGGTGACGGGGACGACGGGCTTGCGGGTGCGGACGGCGCGGAGGATCTCGGCGGCGACCTTCTCCGGGGGGAAGCCGCGGCGGGCGTACAGCTTGGAGACCTTGGCCTGCTTGGCGGCGAGGGCGGCGTCGTCGAGGCCGGAGAAGGTGCTGGTGCGGGTGATGTTGGTGTGGACGATGCCGGGGCAGATGGTGGAGACGCCGATGCGGTGCGGGGCGAGTTCGGCGCGCAGGCAGTCAGAGAGCATGAAGACCGCGGACTTGGAGGTGGCGTACGCGGCGAGCCGCTTGGCGGGCAGGTAGGCGGCGGCGGAGGCGAGGTTGACGATGTGGCCGCCGGTGCCGCGTTCGACCATGAGCCGTCCGAAGGCGCGGCAGCCGTGGATGACGCCCCACAGGTTGACGTCGAGGACGCGGCACCACTCCTCCTCGGTGGTCTGCAGGAAGGTGCCGGAGTGGCCGATGCCCGCGTTGTTGACGACCACGTCGGGAACGCCGTGGTCGGCGGCGACCTGCCGGGCGAAGGCGTCGACGGCGGCGCCGTCGCTGACGTCGACCCGGTAGGCGGCGGCCTTGACGCCGGAGAGTTCGCAGAGTTCGGCGGTGCGCTGGGCGGCGGGCAGGTCGCGGTCGCAGACCACGACGCGGACGCCCCGGTCGGCGAAGGCGAGGGCGGTGGCCCGGCCGATGCCGCTGCCGCCGCCGGTGACGACGGCCAACTCGCCCGCCGCGGAGGGTTCCTGGCGGACGGCGCCGTGGTCGCGGGCGGTGAACTCGCGGACCATCGCGGCGACCGTGGGGCCCTTCTCCAGCAGCGCGGACCAGTGGGTGGCGTCGAGGCTGCGCCGGGTGAGGCGGGGGGCCCAGCGTTCCAGGCCCTCGGAGAGGAAGTCGGCGACGTAGTGGTCGCGTTGCAGGGTGATCAGCTGCACCGGCACCTCGGTGCGCCGTTCGCGCGGGGCCCGGACGCGGGGGCGCATGTTGGCCCGGTACAGCTCGATGCCGTGCACGGCGTCCTCGGCGAGGGTGGCCTGCGGGTGGCCGGGCCGGGGGCGGACGGCCTCCAGGTCGCGCAGCACGCGGGGCCACAGCCGGGCCAGGCCGAGCTTCCAGGCGGCGGGGGCGAGCACGGGCAGCTGGAACAGCGCGATGTACCAGGAGTGGGCGCCCTGGCGCAGCAGTTGGGCGAGGTGCCGGGGGGTGGGGCGGCGCAGCCGGTGCCGGATCCAGTGGCCCATGTGGTCGAGGCAGGGGCCGGACATGGTGGTGTAGGAGGCGATCCGCCGGTACGCGCCGGGGGCGGTGACGGCCTCCCAGGCCTGGACGCTGCCCCAGTCGTGGGCGACCACGTGCACGGGGCGGTCGGGGCTGACGGCGTCGGCGACGGCGTACAGGTCCTGGCCGAGCAGTTCGAGCCGGTAGTCCTCGCGGGCGGCGGGGACGCCGGAGGCGCCGGAGCCGCGGGTGTCGTAGCGCACCACGTGGTGGTCGGCGGCCAGGTCGGCGGCGACGTCGTCCCAGACCGAGTGGTCGTCGGGGTAGCCGTGCACCAGGAGCACCGTGGGGCGGGCCGGGTCGCCCTGCTCGTACACGGCGAGGGCGAGTCCGCCGGAGTCGACGGTGCGGCGGCGGATGTCGGTGCGGCGGCCGGTCATGCTGCGTCCTCCTGGAGTGCCCAGCGCCGCACGTGCGGCAGGTCGTCGTCGAGCCAGTAGGCGTCCTCGTCGGTGACGACGAGGAGTTCCTCGAACTTGATGCCCACGTCGCGGAAGCCGATGTGCGGTTCGACCGCCCACAGGCCGGGCGTGGGGGCGTGCCGGGAGGCGCGGCCGCCCGCCCAGAGCGGGGAGCGGCCCTCCAGGCGCTCCTTGACCAGTTCGCGTCCGAGGGTCTGCAGCGTACGCACTCCGAAGCCGAACAGGTTGACGCCGGCCGGGCCGCGGGCGGTGTTCCTGGTCACCTGGTGGCCGATGACCCGGCCGGGGTAGACCTGGTGGCGGTTGTCGTAGCCGTGGGCGGCGAGTTGGGCGTCGACGGCGGCGTACACCTCGGCGAGCGGCTTGCGGGCGCGGACCTCGCGCAGGATCAGGTCGCGGTAGGTCCGGAGGTCCTTGGCGAGCAGGTCCCAGACGGGATTGTCGCCGACCTTGCCGCCGTAGCCGATGTCGGCGGTGTAGCCGTCCACCACGGGCGCGCAGTCCAGCACGTACGGCATGCCCTCGGCGAGGACGCGGGAGCCCGCGAAGAACTGCAGCGGGGTGTGGAAGTGCCGGAACGCGGTGCGGTCGCCGAACCAGGCGAACGGGACGTGGAAGAAGTCCTGCACCCCGGCCCGCACCAGGCAGCGGCGCAGTTCGGCGGTGGCCTGGCGTTCGGTGACGCCGGGTTCGATCCAGGCGGCGACCTGTTCGGCGCAGTGGTAGGCGAGCTGCTGGACCTCGCGGAACTTCGCCAGGTCGCGCTCGTCGTACGGGAATCGCGGCACCTTCGGCATCTCACACCTCCAGGACGAGGGTCTCGCCCTCGGCGGCCCGGGACACGCACGGCAGCAGCAGGCCCGCGGCCCGCTGCTCCTCGGTCAGGCGGCGGTCGCGGTGCTCGGGCGTCCCGCCGGAGGCCTTGAGCACGCAGGTGCCGCAGAAGCCCTGCTTGCACGAGTACGGCAGGTCGGGGCGCAGCTCGCGGGCGACGTCGAGGGCGGAGCGGTCCGCCGGGACGGTCAGCGTCGCGTCGCCGATCCGGATCGCGAACGGGCGGCCGCCTCGGATCGGCGCGGCGCCGAAGCGTTCGAAGTGCAGGGACGCGGCGGGCGAGGCGGGCAGCGCGCGCTGGACGGCCAGCAGCATCGGCGCGGGCCCGCACACGTAGACGGCGGCGCCGCGGGGCGCGTGCGCGAGCAGTTCGGCCGCGTCGGGGACGCCGTGCGCGTCGTCGGTGCGGACGGTCACCCGGGCCGGGTCGAGCGCGGTCAGCTCGGCGGTGAACGGGAGCGCGGCGGCGGTGCGGCCGGTGTGCACCAACTGCCAGTCCACGCCCGCCTGCTGGGCGGCCCGGGCCATCGGCAGCAGCGGCGTGACGCCGATCCCGCCGGCCAGGAACAGCACCTTCTCCTCCCCGCAGAACGCGAAGCCGTTGCGCGGGCGGCGCACCCGCAGGCGCATCCCGACGTGCAGCGCGTCGTGCACCTCGACGGAACCGCCGCCGCCGTCCGCGATCCGGCGCACCGCGATCCGGTAGGCGTGCCGGTCCGCCGGGTCCCCGCACAGCGAGTAGTGGCGCTCGCGCCCCGACGGCAGCGTCAGCACGATCCGCGCCCCGGGCTGCCAGGGCGGCAGCGTCCCCCCGGACGGGTCGCCCAGCCGCAGCTCCACCACGTCCTCGGCGACCACCCGGTGCGACAGCACCACCAGGTGCAGCGGCGGCACCCCCCGCGCCTGGCCCCGGCGCGGGCTGCGGCGCAACCCGGGGCGGCCCAGCGCGGGGCTGTACCAGTCGCCGAAGGCGGTCAGCCGGGCGAAGAAGCGGTCGGCGCGGGGGCGTCCGTAGAGGTCGGGGGGCGGGGTTTCGAGGTCCATGGGGCGACGACTCCAAGAGGGGGAAGGGCTGCGAAGCCAGGGGCGCGGGGAACTGCGCGAAGGGGAACGGGACGAGGGCGAGGTCCGTGGACGGAGAGTCGGCGGCGGGCGGGCGGAGCCGCGGGGGTGACACGCTCCGCGGGGGCCGCGATCAGGATTCGGGCACCCGGGTTCCGGACCTCTCCGAAGCTCCGTTCCCTCTTGCGCAGTTCCCCGCGCCCCTGGTTTCGCCGCCTGCCCCGCTTCCCGGTGTCGCGGAGCGGTTCAGTGCGTGGCGGCGGCCCGCGCGGCGGGCGACTTCGCGAGGTAGGCGAGGGCCTGCGAGGAGCTGCCCTCGCGGGTGGGGTGGTAGCCGGGGCCGAAGTACCGGGCGGCGGAGCGCAGGAAGCGTCCGGGTTCGGGGAGCAGCCCGCGCCGCGCGGCGCGCCGGGCCTCGCGCCAGGTGGGGGCGAGGCGTCCCTCCAGGGTGGGGTCGGCGGCGAGCATGAAGCGGGCGCCGCGGATCCAGAGGTGGATCAGGAGCGGGCCGGAGACGAACATGCCGCGGACCCGGCGCAGGTAGCCGGGGTCGAGGTGGCGCATCAGGTCGTAGGCGACGCTGCGGTGCTCGACCTCCTCGGCGCCGTGCCAGCGCAGCAGGTCGAGCATGGTGGGGTCGGCCCCGGCGCGGTCGAGGCCGGGCGAGTTGAGGGCCCAGTTGCCGAGGAAGGCGGTGAAGTGCTCGATCGCGGCGACGAAGGCGACCCGTTCGATGGTGTTCTCGCGGCGCTGGCGGGCGGTCAGGCCGGGCTTGTCGCCGAGGACGCGGCGGAAGAGCCAGCTGATCTGCCGGACGTAGGGGCGGGGGTCGAGGCCCTGGCCGAGCAGGTGGTCGAGGACCTCCTGGTGGGCCTCGGCGTGGATCGCCTCCTGCCCGATGAACCCGAGCACCTCCTCGCGGAGCTGTTCGTCGCGGATCAGCGGCAGGGCGTCCTTGAACACCTTGACGAACCACCGCTCGCCCTCGGGCAGCAGCAGGTGCAGCACGTTGATGGTGTGGGTGGCCATCGGCTCGTCGGGGATCCAGTGCAGGGGCAGCTCGGACCAGTCGAAGTGCACGTCGCGCGGTTCGAGCACCAGGCTGTCGTGCACGGTGACGGGCGGGGTGGGGCGGGGCATGGGGGTGCCTCCTGACGCGCGGCGGACGGGGGGCGGCCCAGCGGCGACCCACCGGGCACACCGGCAAACTACTCGCGGGTAGCGGGCCCGACAAGGGTTTCGACCATCCTTATCAACATCGAGTCTAATAAGCCGCCCGTCCGGACGGCCGGGCCCCCGCGAACCCGTCCGCCCCCGTGGACCCGTTTGCCCTCTCCCCCGCGAACCGCCAGGGTGGGTCCCGTGACCGACGCCCCCTCCCCCCTCGTCCGCGCGCTGATCGCGCACCCGGTGCTGGCCGCGCCCGCGTACCCGGCGCCGGAGCACGGGCCCACCGGGCCGGGCAAGTTGTTCACCGCCTGGCTGCTGGAGGCCCTCGCCGCGGGGGTGCCGGACGCGCAGGTGCTGACGCTGGCCACGGTGGACGCCGAGGGGCGGCCGGACGCCCGGGTACTCGTCCTGCGGGACGTCGAACTCCCGGCGGCGGCCTGGCACTTCTGGACCGAGCCGGAGTCGCCCAAGGCCCGCCAGTTCGCCGCCCGCCCGGACGCCGCGCTGACCGTCTACTGGCCGCGGCACGGCCGCCAGGTCCGCCTGCGCGGCCCGGTCCGCCCCTCCCCCGGCTGCGCCACGCCCTCGCCCGCACTGCACTGCTACGCGCTGCACGCCGCCGAGGCCGAGTTCTGGCAGGCGGGCCCCGACCGCCACCACCTGCGCCGCCGCCACACCCGCACCCCCTCCGGCTGGACGGACACCGGCTGGACCGACGCCCGCCTGCCCGGCTAGCAGCGGTTCTCAGCTGCTGGGGGTGCCGAACTCGTCGGACAGGCCGAGGTGCTCGCGGAGTGCCTGCCGACCGACGGCCGTGGGAGCGACGGCGCGGCCGGTGCCGATCCGGGTGATCCAGCCGGAGTCGAAGGCGTGGGCGCACAGGGCGGCGCCGACGGCTCCGGCCAGGTGGGGGCGGCGTTCGGTCCAGTCCAGGCACGAGCGGACGGCCGGACGCCGGGTGGCCGGGGGCAGGGCGATGCCGAGCTCGGCCAGCCAGGCCGTCCCGTCGCCCGTGAGCGCCGGCCCGTGCTCCCAGTCCAGCAGGCCCCGACGGGTCATCGACTCGGTGATCGCGACCCCGAGGGCGCCGGCCAGGTGGTCGTAGCAGGTGCGGGCCCGGGCCAGGGCCCGGCTGCGGTTGACCGCGGGCAGGGTGCTGGGCGGGGCGGGGCGTCGCGGAGCCAGCGAGGCGAGGTTCTCGATCAGTCCGGCCGTCTCGAGGTCGGCGAGGCGGACGTAGCGGTGGCGGCCCTGGCGCTCCTCGGCGAGCAGGCCTCCTGCGACGAGGCGGTTCAGGTGCTCGGTCGCGGTCGAGGCGGCCACCCCGGCGTGGCGCGCCAGTTCGGTCGCGGTCCACGCGCGGCCGTCCAGCAGCGCCAGGCAGAAGGTCGCACGGGTGCCGTCGGCCAGCAGCGCGGCCAGGGCGGCCAGGTCCGGGCCTTCGGTGTGCGCGTCGCGGTGCTTCATCGCCGCCCATCATCCACCCGCGACACTTCGGCAGGCACCGAAGGGTCTCCGCCCTACCGTCGAACCCATGAACACCGCGACGCCCAGCAGCGCGCCCCGCGCCACGTCAGCCGACCACCTGACCATCACGCCGAGCATCCTGTACTTCGGAACGCCGGTCGTGCTGCTCTCGACGGAGAACGAGGACGGCACCTTCAACCTGGCGCCGATGTCGTCGGCCTGGGCGCTGGGCCAGGTGATCGTCCTCGGCGTGGGCGTCGACGGGCAGACCGCGCACAACCTCCGCAGCCGGCCCGAGCTCGTGGTCAACCTGCCCGCGCCCGCCCAGTGGCCGGCGGTGGAACGCCTGGCGCCGCTGACCGGGCGCACCCCGGTGCCCGCGGCCAAGCGCGGCGCCTTCCGCTTCGAGCCGGACAAGTTCACCGCCGCCGGCCTACGGCCCGAACCCTCCGGGTCGGTCCGGCCGCCCCGCGTCGCCGAGTGCCCCCTCCAGCTGGAGGCCCGCGCCGCCCGGGTCCGCACCGACGCGACCGGGGCGTTCCTCCTCGTCGAGGCCCACGTGCTCGAGGTCCATGCCGATCCCCGGATCGTCGTCCCCGGCTCCCAGCACGTCGACCCGACCGCCTGGAGCCCGCTGATCTACAACTTCCGCCACTACTACGGACTCGGGCCGGAACTCGGCCACAGCTTCCGCTCCCGGACGCCCGGGAGTGCGCCGACCGGCCCGTCCTGACCGGCCCGGGCCCTCAGGCGGGGGGTTCGATCTGCTTCGGCGCGTTGCGCAGTCGCGTCCGCTGGTGGTCGCCGATCAGCCGCTCCAGCTCCGTGATGCCGTACTGCTGCGCGTAGCAGTGCGGGTGCCAGAGGAAGTCCGGGCTCCAGCCGTGGATGTTCTCCACCACGGGGATCCACCAGTGCGGGCCGTCGCGGAAACTCGTCGACACCCCGGGCCCGGTGGGACCGACGAGCTTCGAGCAGTGCGGGCAGAGAGTCATCCCACCACGATCCCAGCGCGTCCCCGGCCGCCGTCAATACGTCGGTCGGCCCAGCGGCTCCGGGCCGGGCGCGAGCAGCCGTCGCAGCCAGCCGGCCCGGGCCGCGACGGCGGTGCGGCTGATCGCGGCGTGCGGGGCCAGGGTGTCGAAGCCGTGGCAGGCGCCGGGCCAGACGTGCAGTTCGGCGTGGCCGCCGTCGCGCCACAGGGCGTTCGCGTAGGCGGTGACCTCGTCGCGGAAGGTTTCGGCGGAGCCGACCTCCAGGTAGGCGGGCGGGAGGCGGGCGAGGTCGCGGGCCCGGGCGGGGGCGGCGTACGGGGGGAGGTCGGGGGCGCGGTGCAGCGGGCCGAGGGCGGCCTGCCAGGCGGTGGCGTTGGAGACGGCGTCCCAGGTGTCGTGCCCGGCGGCCTGCCGGGTGGAGGCGGTGGTGCCGCGGTCGTCCAGCATCGGGCTGAGCAGCAGTTGGCCCAGCGGTGTCGGGCCTCCCCCGTCGCGCAGCAGCAGGGCGAGGGCGGCGGCCAGCCCGCCGCCCGCGCTCTTCCCGGTCAGCACGATCCGCCCGGGGTCGATCCGCAGTCGCCCGGCGTGCCGGACGGCCCAGTGCAGGGCGGTGCGGCAGGCGTGCAGCGGTGCGGGGTAGCGGGCGGCGGGGGCGAGCGGGTAGTCGACGGAGAGCACGGCCAGGCCGAGCGGCTGCGCCAACTCCCGCAGCACGCGCGGCAGGACGGCGTACGCGTTGCCGCCGATCAGTCCGCCGCCGTGCAGGTGGAGCAGCGCGGGCAGCGGCCCGTCCGCCCCGGCCGGGCGGGCGGCGACCACCGGGGTGCCGTCGGCGTCGTGCTCGGCGGTCTCGAAGCGTCCGCCGTGGGCGAGTTGCCGCAGGGTCGGGCGCGGCCGCCGGGCGGCGTCCTGCTGCTGCCAGCGGGCCAGCCCGTCGGGCGTCAGCGGGGCGGGCACTCCGCCGCGGGCGGCCAGCGCGGCGGCCAACTCCGGGTCCAGGAACGGGTCCAAGTACGGTTTCAGGTACGGCTGTTGCACGGCGGCACGGCTCGCCGGGGGGCAGGGGGCGGGCGCGGCGCCCGCGAGCTGCGGCGGGTCGGGGGCGGCGGCGGGGGCGGCCGTCGGTTGCTCGCTCATGCGGTCGAGTATGCGCGGAGCGCCGCCCTCGGGCCGGGAGTTGACCTCTCGTTCGCGCGCGGGAACGCCCCGGAGGCCCCGCGGAGCGCCGCCCCCCGGGACCTCCGGCCGGAGGGTCAGCGCAGGATCGCGAGCTGCCCGGTGGCGCGGGTCATCGCCACGTACCGGTCGACGGCGCCCTCGATGCCCTCGCCGAAGGACTCCGGGTCGACGATCACCACCAGGTCGAACTCCAGGCCCTTGACCAGCTCGGGGCTGAGCGAGCGGACCCGGCCCCCGCCGAGGAAGGTCGGGTCGCCGATCACGCAGGCGGTGCCCTCGGGGTGCTCGGCCAGCCAGGCCTCCAGCAGCGCGTCGCGCTCGGCGCGGGCGCCGTGGTGGACGGGCAGGCCGCTGCGGCGGATCGAGGTGGGGACGTTGGCGTCGGGCAGGGCGGCCCGGATGACCGGCTCGGCCTCGGCCATCACCTCTTCGGGGGTGCGGTAGTTGACGGTCAGCGAGGTGAGGGTGACCCGGTCCAGCCCGGCGCGTCCCAGGCGTTCGGTCCACGACTCGGTGAAGCCGTGCCGGGCCTGGGCGCGGTCGCCGACGATGGTGAAGGAGCGGGACGGGCAGCGGGCGATCAGCATCTGCCACTCGGCGTCGGTGAGTTCCTGCGCCTCGTCGACCACGATGTGGGCGAACGGCCCGGCCAGCAGGTCCGGGTCGACGGGCTCGCTCTCGGTGTGGTCGATCAGCGCGTCGCGCAGGTCGGCGCCGCGCAGCATGGTGACCGCGCCCTCGCCGTCGTCGTCGGCGGTGAGCAGGTGGTCGACCACGCCGTCCATCAGCTCGCGTTCGGCGGCGATCCGGGCCCGGTGGGCGCGCTGGCGGCGGTCGGCGTCGGTGTCGCCGAGACGGCGGCGGGCGGCGTCCAGCAGCGGCAGGTCGGCGAGCGTCCAGGCGGCGGGGTCGGCGCGCTGCAGGGTGCGGACCTCCTCGCGGCTGAGCCAGGGCGCGCACAGCCGCAGGTAGGCGGGGACGGTCCACAGGTCGCCGACCAGGTCGGTGGGCTCCAGGATCGGCCAGGCCCGGCGCAGCGCGCCGAGCAGTTCGGGGTCGCGGCGCAGTTCGCGGCGCAGCACCTCGGGCGAGATGCCGTCCTCGTCGTCGAAGGAGTCGGCGTTCTTGTCGAGCAGGATGGTGATCAGCTCGTCGAGGATCTGCTCGCGGGCCTCGTTGTGCGGGACGCCGGGACCGGGCGCGGCGAAGGCCTCGGCCCAGTCCTCGGGGTCGATCCACAGCTCGTACCACTCGGTGGAGAGCTTGCGGCCCTCGGCGGGCGGCTCCTCGTAGACGGCGACGGCCTTCTCGATCGCGTGCACCATCCCGGCGGCGGCCTTCAGCCGGGCCACCTCGGGGTCGGGTTCGGGGGCGACGGCGGCGCCCTCGGGCAGCAGGTCGCGCAGGGTGCAGGTCTGCACGCCCTCCTCGCCGAGGCTGGGCAGCACGTCGGAGACGTACGCCAGGTACGGCTGGTGCGGGCCGACGAACAGCACCCGGCCCTTGCGGTGGCCCAGGCGCGGGTCGGAGTAGAGCAGGTGGGCGGTGCGGTGCAGGGCGACGACGGTCTTGCCGGTGCCGGGGCCGCCGTCGACGACCAGGGCGCCGCGCGAGCCGGCCCGGATGATGGCGTCCTGGTCGGCCTGGATGGTGGCCAGCACGTCGCGCATCCGCTCGGAGCGGGAGCTGCCGAGGCTGGCGATGAACGCGGACTGGTCGTCCAGGGCGGCGTGGCCGTCGAGGCCGTCGGCGGTGAACACCTCGTCCCAGTAGTCGCCGACCTTGCCGCGCTGCCAGCGGTAGCGGCGGCGGCTGGTCAGGCCCATCGGGTTGGCGTGGGTGGCGGCGAAGAAGGGTTCGGCGGCGGGCGAGCGCCAGTCGACCAGCAGGCGGCGGCCGTCGGCGTCGGCGAGGCCGAGGCGGCCGATGTAGACGGGCTCGGGGTCGTCGGCGAGGACGATCCGGCCCAGGCACAGGTCGTGGCCGAAGCGGCTCAGGGTGCGCAGCCGGGCGGAGAGCTGGTGCACCTCGTTGTCCCGGTCCATCGCCGCCCGTCCGGCCCCGCCGGGGCTGCGGCGGGCCTCCTCCAGGCGCGCGGTCAGCTCCGCGGTGTCCCGTCGCAGGGTGTCGGCGACCTCGGCGAAGTGCCGGTCGTCGGCGGCGATCAGGGCCGGGTCCGCCTTGGCGGCGAGCCGCTCGGGCAGGTCGAAGGCGCTGGTCGTCGGCTGGTTCATGGGTGGTGACTCCGATCCGCTGCCGGGTCGGCCGCGCTCCGTCCGCGTGCTGCTCGCGGTCTGCCCCGTTTGTGCTGTTTGCGCGGGTTCCCCGGTTCAGATCAGCGATTGTGCGGCATCGGGGGGGCCTTGCGGCAAGGCCCCCCTTGCGGTATAAGTTTGATAACGGCAGGAGAGCACGGGCTCCCTGCTTTTCGCATGTCCAGGCGCTTTCGCCTGTCGGGCCCCGCGCGCATCCTGCGCCGCCCCGCCGCCCGCTGTCCAGGGCCCGCCCGCTACTGTCCCGGCCATGGTGCGTGCGTGATGTCGACACTGGTGGAACACCTGGAGAGCCGGCTGGGCCGGACGTCCGGCGGCTGGCCGCCCCCGGCGCGTTCGCCGCCGGGCGCCCCGATGGTGGCGCACTTCGCCGACGGCCGACTGCCGGGCGTCCGCTCCTTCGCGACGGTCGGCCTGTCCCGCACCCCGCTGTGGGACGCGCCCTCGGGGCGGCACCTCCACCTGGAACTGCTGGTCTGCGAGTACGAGCGGCACACCGGCGACGCCGGGTTCTTCCCCGAGGTGCTGGAGTACGTCGCCGGGCGGCTGTTCGCGCACGGCGCCGCGGTGCTGCGCGGCGAGGTGCTGCCGCTGCCGGTCCCGCTGCCGGGCGGCACGATGACGGGCCTGTACGCGGCGCTGCCGGTGTACTTCGACGACGGCTTCCGCAGCGTCACGGTCGAGAACGGTAGCGAGGTGGGGGTGGTGTGGCTGCTGCCCGTCTCGGACCGGGAGGCGGCGTTCGTCGCGGAGCGGGGCTGGCGGGCCTTCGAGGACGAACTGGCCCGCCGGGACCCGGACCTGCTGGACCCGTCCCGCCCCTCGCTGGAGCTGTAGCCCGCCGCCGCCCGCGCCCGGTCGGCCGGTCAGGCGGTGGCGGCCCGCAGCCGGGGCAGGTGCGGGACGGCGGCCAGCAGCGCCCAGGTGGTGAGGACGAACGGCCAGGTGAGGGTGCGGCCGCCGAGCGGGGCGAGGAGCGCGGTGAGCGTGGTGGCCAGGACGGTGGACAGGGCGGCGCCGAACAGCGCGTAGCCCGCGTTCCAGGGGGTGCGGGCCGGGAGGACCGCGCCGAGGGCGATGCCGACCAGCACGGCGTTGTAGCCGTGCAGCCCGGCGGCGACCTGCCCGGCGGGTGCGCCGAGCGCCCAGGCCGCGGCCGTCCCGACGGCCGAGCCGAGCGCCGCGGCGAGCACCGCCCTGGCCCCCGCGCAGGCCAGGGCGACCAGCACGGCCAGGCCGACGTACCAGTTGTCCACCAGGAAGACCTGCGCGACGTTGGCGAAGAAGGCGTGCCACAGGTCGGCGGCGGTGAGCCCGGTGGCGGAGGCGGGGTCAGGGGCGGGGACGGGAGCGGGGACGGCGGCCAGGAGCACCCCGGTGACCAGGCAGAACGGCGCCGTCAGCACGGGCAGCCCGCAGGGGGCGAGGAGGGTGGTGAGCGCGGCGGTCAGGACGGTGCACAGCACGCAGCCGACGGCGGTGAGGAGGTACGTGGCGGGGTGGTCGCCGAGCGAGCCGACCAAGGCGATGCCGGTGAGGCAGCCCGAGTAACCCTGCAGGCCGAGCGCCACGGAGCGGCGGTCGACGCCGAGGGCGTACGCGGCGGCGGTGGAGAGCAGTGTGCCGAGGGTGGCGAACAGGCCGACCTCCCGGCCCGCCGCCCACAGCGCGGCGAGGACCAACGCCCCGGTGGACAGCCGCGGTTGCAGGACGACCTGGGCGACGCCGCGCAGCGCGGCCGCGAGGTAGGACCGCGCGGCCGCGAGGTAGGCCGGCGGTTCGCGGCCCGGGGTTTGGCGTCCGTCCGGCGCGGTCACGCGTGTCAATGTCCCTCCAGGAGCGTCCGGATGAGCGGTTCGGATGAGGTGCGCCGTCGTGCGGCGGGCGAGGGGTCGGAGCGGGGCCGGGCCCGGCATTCCCAGGCCTCCCACCACCTGAAATGCTGGGCGGGCCGTCGGGGGGCCGTACGGCACGAACGAAGGAAGTGGAGCGGACCATGACCGCGACGGAGCACGACGTCCTGGAGTGGAAACGGAGATCGGAGCAGCGCTTCGAGACCTGGCGGGACCTGATCGCGCTGACCAGGAGCTGCGAGGCCAGCACCCCGTACACCGACAGGTTCTCGGCCGAGCTGCGGCGGCTGGAGCTGGGCCCGGTGACCTTCCTCGGGACGTCCTTCCCGAACGCCCAGTTCAAGCGCACCGCCGCCCAGGTGCGGCGCTCCGACCCGGCGGTCTTCCACCTCACCCTGATGCTGCACGGCCGGCTGGACCTGGCCCGTCCGCACGAGGCCGACTTCACCGCCGTGCCCGGCGACGTCACCCTGCTCGACAGCTCCCGCCCCTACCACCTGCGGGCCCTCGGGGCGCCGCTCGACGGGGGGCAGTCGCCCCGGGTCGAGGCCCTGGGCATCGACTTCCCGAGCGCGCTGCTGCCGCTGCCGTCGCACCAGTTGCGCCCCCTGCTCGGACGCGGCTACCGGCCCCGGTCGGGGACCGCAGCGCTGATCCCCGACTTCCTGCTCAGCCTGAACCGGCAGGCCGAGTCCCTGGGCCCGGCGTCCGTGGGCCGGCTCGGGCCGGTCTTCGTCGACCTGGTGTCCGCCTGGCTGACCGAGGAGTTGGAGCTGACGGCCGCGCTGTCGCCGGAGACCCGGCGGCGCGCCCTGGTCGAGAACGTCCGGGCCTTCGTCCGGCGCAACCTGCACGACCCCGAGCTGACGCCCGGCGTGATCGCCGCCGCGCACCACATCTCGGTCAGCTACCTGCACCGGATCTTCACCGAGGAGAGCGGCGGCGAGACCGTCGCCGCCTGGACCCGCCGCAGGCGCCTGGAGCAGGCCCACCGCGACCTCGCCGACCCGACGCTGCGCGGCACCCCCATCCACGTCCTGGCCGCCCGCTGCGGCATCCCGCGCCCCGACGACTTCAGCCGGGCCTTCCGCGCCGCGTACGGGCTCTCCCCCCGCGACCACCGCAGGCAGGCGCTGGACCGGACGCCGGGCGGGGAGTCGGACGGTGCGCCGCAGGCCGCTGACCGGGGGTGATCCGGCGCGGGGTGGACGCAGCGCCAAGGCACTGTGCACGCACCGCCAAGGCGGGGCCGCCCCGGTTGGCTAACGTGGTCCGCGCGAAGGAAGCCCTGGCCGCTCGGGGCGCCTCGCGGTCGACGTGAAGCCATCCAGGGGGGATCCGCCGGTGGTTGAGGGGACACGTCGAACGGTGCGGGCCCGCCGGCCGGATCGCCCCCGATCCGACCGGCGGGCCTCTTCTCGTTGTCCGGCGCCGGCCTGCACGGCCTCGTCGAGGAGGCCGGCGGCCCGGTCGGTCGTGCGGCGTGAGAACAGACCCATCGGGTGTGCGCTCCTTCCGGTTCGGTGGGCCGCGATCGTGGCGGGGCCGGTTCAGCGGGTGGTGCGGCGGCCCAGGTAGGTGAGCGGTCCGGGGTCGGGGACGGGGATGACGTGGAAGCCGAGGCGGTCGTAGAAGGCGCGGGCGGCGGTGTTGGCGGTGACCATGCCGAGGTGGACCCGTCCGACGCCCCGGGCGGCCAGGGCGTCGAGCAGGGTGTGCATCAACTCCCGTCCGTGGCCCGCCCGCTGGTGGCTGGGGAGCAGGTCGATGTGCAGGTGGGCGGGGTAGTCGGCGAGTTCGGGCAGCACCATCCGCTCGGGGGTGTGCAGCAGGTGGACCATCACCTCGCTGGGGGTGGTCGGTTCGCCGGTCGGCGGCGGGTAGCGGTCGGCGACGGTGGGGATCCACTCCTCTCGGAAGCGCTTCACGAACGCCGGGGTGTCGGCGGTCGCCAGCACGTAGCCGACCGCCTGCCCGCCGTCGTCCAGCACGAACGCCAACTCCGGTTCCAGCACGGCGTACGGGGCGGCGAAGATGTTCGGCAGCAGTTCGTGGTCGGGGTAGGTCTGCCGGGAGTCGCCGCCGTTCTCGGCCGTGCGGACGCAGATGTCGAACAGGGCGTCCCGGTCGGTGGGCCGGTAGGGGCGGACGACGGGCCGTCGGGGATGATCGCTCATCCGCCGCATCCTTCCTTCGAACGCACCGTTCGACAAGCGAGTCGACCTGTCGTCGGTCTGCTGTCGGGCCCGCTGCCGGACCGCCCGTCAGACCGCCATCGCCAGCATCAGCGGCGCCGCCCGCACCGACAGCAGCTCGGCGGCCTCGCGCAGCCGGTGCGCCTGGGCCAGCGGCAGCGAGGTGGCCAGGCAGCCGAGGGTGTTCCCGGCGACGACCGGGACGGCCGCGCACACCGTGTCCATCGAGTACTCCTGCAGGTCCAGGACGGGGACGGTGGCGGGCTGCCGGTCGAGCCGGTGCAGCAGGCGGTCGGTCTCGGTGATGGTGCGCGCGGTCAGCCGGGCGGCCGGGTGGCGGGAGAGGTGGTCGAGGCGGGCGTCGTGGTCGAGTTGGGCGAGCAGGCACTTGCCGATCGCGGAGGCGTGCGCGGTGGCCCGGAAGTCGGCCCACTCGTGCACGGCGGGGGCGTCCTCGTCCGCGCAGACCGCCTCCACCGACAGCTCCCCGTCGTGGTAGCGGCTGAAGTAGACGGCCGCGCCGAGCTCGTCGCGCAGCTCCTCCAGCCGGTGCTGCAACCGGGCCCGCACCATCGGCTCCCGGTGCTGCGTGCCCAGCAGGGTGAACGCCCCGCCGAGCGCCCAGCCGCCGTCCAGCCGGACGAGGTAGCCCTCGGTCTCCAACTCCTCGGCCAGCAGCTGCACCTGGGCCTCCGGCAGGGTCAACTCCCGGGCCAGTTCGGCCTGGGAGGCGCCCTCCGGCCTGCGGTCCACCGCCTCCAGCAGCCGCAGCGCCCGCCGCAGCGCCCCGAACGGCCCGGAGCCGCCGCCCGACCCCAGCACCCCGTCGCTCCGGTCCCTGCTCACCGCGGACATGGTCTGGCCCCCTCCCGCGCCGTCCCGCCTCCCCTCCAGGGTAGGGGCGGCACGGCTCCCGCACCGTCCCCTCACCGGATATTCGCCCCGGCGGGCCGGGGCGGCCTTGACAGGCATATGCCCCGGTGCGGTAGGACGCGGGCATGGACGACCACCCGGGAACGGCCGCGCTGGAGTGGTGGGCCAACGACGAGCTCTGCGTCGGCCCCCACCGCCTGCGGATCTCCCCGTGCCCCGCCGACGGGGGCGACCTGCGGTACGAGGCGGTCCTCGATCCCGGACTGCCCGCGGGCGCCGCGCGCGAGGGCTTCGACCTCCTGCTGGAACTCGACCCGCACTTCACCCTGCGGTTCCCGGACGGGAGCAGCCGCCCGGTGTCGGTCGCCCGGTCCGCGGACGGCGGTCGGCTGCTGCTCACGGCCGCCTGACCGGCCCCGGCGCACCACGCGCGCCGGGGCCGGTCGGTGTCCGGCGGTCGGTCAGTCCTCGTGCGCCGCGCGGAGTTCGGCGACGGCGGCGGCCAGCCGGGCGCCGTACTCCGGGTCGGCGGCGTGGAAGTGCGCGAGGTTCTTCTCCACCACGTCGTCCCGGCCGACCTGGGCCAGCGAGCCGGCCAGGTTGGCGATCAGGCGGGACTTCTCGGCGTCCGTCATCAGCCGGTAGAGCTCGCCGGCCTGGAAGAAGTCGTCGTCCTTGCTGTGCGCGGGCGTGGGGTAGGTGCCGGTGTGGCCGGAGACCGGCTGCGGGGCGTGCAGAGGCTCGTCGGTCTGGGCCGGGCCGCCGTACGAGTTGGGCTCGTAGTTCTTGTCGCGGCCGTTGGGGTTGAGCGCGCCGAGGCCGTCCTGCCCGTAGTTGGCTGCCTGCGCCGCCCGCGGGGCGTTCACCGGGAGCTGGGTGTGGTTGACGCCGAGCCGGTAGCGCTGGGCGTCGGCGTACGCGAACAGGCGGCCCTGCAGCATCTTGTCGGGCGAGGGGCCGATGCCGGGCACGAAGTTGTTCGGCGAGAACGCGGCCTGCTCGACCTCGGCGAACACGTTCTCCGGGTTGCGGTTGAGCACCAGGCGGCCGACCTTGACCAGCGGGTAGTCGGCGTGCGGCCACACCTTGGTCAGGTCGAACGGGTTGAACCGGTAGTCGGCGGCGTCCTCGACCGGCATCAGCTGCACGTACAGCGTCCAGGACGGGTACACCCCGCGCTCGATCGCCTGGTGCAGGTCGCGCTGGTGGCTGTCGGCGTCACCGCCCGCGGTCTCGGCGGCCTGGGCGGCGTCCAGCGAGCGGATGCCCTGGTTGGTCTTGAAGTGGTACTTCACCCAGTGCGCCCGGCCCTCGGCGTTGACCCACTGGTAGGTGTGCGAGCCGTAGCCGTTCATGTGCCGGTACGAGGCCGGGATGCCGCGGTCGCCGAACAGCCAGGTGATCTGGTGCGTGGAGGCCGGGGAGTGCGCCCAGAAGTCCCAGACGTTGTCGGCCTCCTGGGTGCCGGTGTACGGGTCGCGCTTCTGCGAGTGGATGAAGTCCGGGAACTTGATCGGGTCCTTGATGAAGAACACCGGGGTGTTGTTGCCGACCAGGTCGTAGTTGCCCTGCTCGGTGTAGAACTTCACCGCGAAGCCGCGCGGGTCGCGCACCGCGTCGGTGGAGCCGAGCGCGCCCGCGACGGTCGAGAAGCGCAGGAACACCTCGGAGCGCCGGCCGACCCGGGAGAGGAACGCCGCCTTGGTGTACTGCGCGACCTCGTCGGTGACCTCGAAGTACCCGTACGCGCCCGACCCACGGGCGTGCACCACCCGCTCCGGGATGCGCTCCCGGTTGAACCGGGCCAGCTTCTCCAGCAGGTGCTGGTCCTGCAGCAGCAGCGGGCCGTACTCGCCGGCCGACGCGCTGTTCTGGTTGTCGGCGACGGGTGCGCCGGACTCGGTGGTGAGGGTTCTGGGCATGGGTGATCCTTCTCGGGCGTGCGGAAGAACAGGAGGAGGGGGACGCGCCGTCAGCCCGCGTACAGCGGCCGGATGGCCGTCGCGTCGGTGAGCGGGCGGGCCTCGGCGGGGTCGGTCGGGAGGCCGGCCGCGGCGAGGGCCTCGCGGGCCTCGCGCAGGGGGAGGGCGTTGAACCAGCGCAGCGCGAGGGCGTCCTGGCCGGCCGGAGTGAGGCGGCCGGTGAGGCGCAGGCGGGCGAGGCCGCCGTCGGGGTAGACGTTGATCCGGACGTGGGTGACCGGGGTGCCCGCAGGGAGGCGGTAGCGGTGGCGGGTGTCGGGCTGCAGGCGGGTGCGCGGCAGCAGGACGGTCTCGGTGCCGCTCTCGGCGTCGGTGCCGACGAGTTCGGCCCAGCCGGGGGCGTTGGCGACGAAGCAGGAGGTGTCCACCTCCGCCGCCAGCACCTCGCCGCCCCCGGCCAGGGCCACTCGCACCCAGTCGTTGGCCTTGTCGCGCCGACGCCGGGTCTCCCAGCCGTCGCCCATGACGGTGGCGCGGCCGGGAGCGTTCAGGTTGTGCGGGGAGGAGAAGTAGCGGTCCGAGGCGGCCTCGGCGACGCCGCCGTACTCCTGGGCGGCGAGGTCGAAGGTGAGGCCGGCCAGGTCGCGCGGGTCGGGCAGCACCTCGCCGTGCACCCGCAGCCGGGCGACGCCGCCGTCCGGCCAGATGTTCAGGCGGACGTGCGTCCAGCGGGTCGGGTCGTCGACCGGGAAGTGGTGCGCGGTGTCGCCCTTGAGCCGGGTGCGCGGGACGAGGTCGGTCCACTCGGCGGCGGCGAGCTCCTCGGGCGAGGGGTGGCCGGGGACGGACGCGGCCTGCACGGACGCGGTCTCCGGGTAGTTGCCGGTGAAGTGCGCGGTGTCGACGACCACGCCGCGGACCCGGCCCGCGACGCCGAGCCGGACGATCGCCCAGTCGTGGTCGTCCTCGGTGGGGTGCGGCTGCTCGGCGCTCGCGCCGCGGCGGCGGCGGGACTCCCAGCCGTCCATGATCTGGCCCTTGTGGCCGAAGGTGTGCGGGCGGAACTCGGCGGGCTTGGCGACCAGCAGGTTCTCGGCGTCCGCGAAGGTGTCCTCGTTGGTGGCGACCACGCCCGCGCCCAGCAGCCGGGAGGCCAGGTCGACCAGCTCGGTGAACGGCGCGTTCGAGGTCAGGTCAGTACTCAACTGGTGCTCCTTCTTTCAGCGTTGGACTGTCAGGGTCGGACGATCTGCCGGCCGTGCGGGGCACCGTCGGGGTCGACGGGCCGCCCGCGCAGCCAGGTGCGGTGGACCAGCCCGGTGAGGGTGCGGCCCGCGTACGGGGTGACCGGGTTCTTGTGGTGGAGGCGTTCGGCGCGGACGGTCAGCTCGCCGTCCGGGTCGAAGGCCACCAGGTCGGCGTCGCACCCGGGCGCGATCGCGCCCTTGGTGCCGGTCAGGCCGACCAGGGCGGCGGGGCCCGCGGACATCCAGCGGACCACGTCCGCCAGGGTGTGGCCGCGGCGGCGGGCCTCGGTCCACACCGCGGGCAGGCCCAGCTGGAGGGAGGCGATGCCGCCCCAGGCGGCGGCGAAGTCGCCGCTGCCGCCGTACCGGGCGAGGAGTTTGAGGTCGGGGGTGGAGGGCGAGTGGTCGGAGACCACGGCGGCGAACTCGCCGTCCGCGAGGGCCTGCCAGAGCAGGTCGCGGTTGGACTCGTCGCGGATCGGCGGGCAGCACTTGAACGCGGTGTCGCCGTCCGGGACGTCCTCGGCCGCCAGGGTCAGGTAGTGCGGGCAGGTCTCGGCGGTGACGGCGACGCCGTCCGCGCGGGCCTGCCGCAGCAGCGGCAGCACGGCGGCGGAGGAGACGTGCAGGACGTGCACCCGGGCGCCGGTGCGGCGGGCGGCGGCCAGCAGGGCGGCGACCGCGGCGGCCTCGGCGTCGTCCGGGCGGGAGGCCAGGAAGTCGCGGTAGTGGGTGCCGGGCACCTGGGGGGCGGCGTCCAGCACGGCCGGGTCCTCGGCGTGGATGATCGCCAGCGCGCCGATCCGGGCCTGCTCGGCGAGCGCCGACTCCAGGTCGGCGGGGGTGGCCAGGTGCGGGAACTCGTCCACCCCGGACGGGGTCAGGAAGGACTTGAAGCCGAACACGCCCGCCCGGTGCAGCGGTTCCAGGTCGCCGGTGTTGCCGGGCACCGCCCCGCCCCAGAAGCCCAGGTCGACCCAGGCCTGGCCGTCGGCGGTCTTCCGCTTGGCGTCGAGGCCCGCGACGGTGGTGGTCGGCGGGATCGAGTTGAGCGGCATGTCGACGATCGTGGTGACCCCGCCCGCCGCGGCGGCCTTCGTCGCCGAGGCGAAGCCCTCCCAGTCGGTGCGGCCGGGCTCGTTGACGTGCACGTGGGTGTCGACCAGGCCGGGCAGCAGCGCGACCTCGCCGAGGTCGGTGAGCTGCCGGTCGCCGACGAGCAGCGCGCCGTGGGCGGCGACCTGCTCGATCTTCCCGGCCCGCACCAGCACGTCGGCGGGGCGCTCGCCGTCCGGCAGGACCACCCGCCGGGAGCGGATCACCGTGCTGTCGCCGATGGGCATGAGGGGACCTCCGAGCGTCGTGGGGAGCGAGGGTGGGTCGAAGGAGTGCTGGGAGCGTAGGCCCGCCTTCAACAAAACGTCAATGTAGGAATGTACGAGGACCCGATGGTCCGTCAGGACAGCAGCTCGGCCGCCAGGCGCTCCCCCGCGAGCTCCGCGAGTTCGCCCGCCCGGGTCATCGACTCCGCCGGATCGGCCACCAGGTCGGCCAGCGCCAGCGCCCGGACGAAGCCCGCCGACCGCCACTCCCGCTCCGACAGCTCCAGCCGCCCGGCCACCGCCGCCACCGGCACCCCGGCCCGCGCCGCCGCCGCGGCCACCCCCGCCGGGGCCTTGCCGTGCAGGGTCTGCGCGTCCAGGCAGCCCTCGCCGGTCACCACCAGGCGCGCCCCGCGCACCGCCCGCTCGAAGCCCAGCAGCTCGAGCAGCAGCTCGATGCCCGGGCGCATCCGCGCGCCCAGCAGCGCCAGCGCGGCGAAGCCCACCCCGCCGGCCGCGCCCGCCCCCGCCGCGGCCCGGACCTCGCGGCCCGCCAGCCCGGCGACCGCGTCCGCCCAACGGGTCAGCCCCTCCTCCAGCACCAGCAGGTCCGCGGCGTCCGCGCCCTTCTGCGGGCCGTACACGGCCGCGGCGCCGCGCGGGCCCAGCAGCGGGTTGTCCACGTCGCACGCGACCACCACCTCCACCCCGCGCAGCCGCTCCGCGAGCGGGCCGGGCTCCACCCGCGCCAGGCGCCGCAGCGCGGCCCCGCCCGGCGGCAGCGGCGAGCCGTCCGCGTCGTACAGCTCCACGCCCAGCGCCTGCACCATGCCCGCACCGCCGTCGGTGCAGGCACTGCCCCCCAGGCCCAGCACCACCCGGGACGCCCCCAGCGAGACCGCCTTCGCGATCAGCTGGCCCACCCCGTACGAGCCCGCCCCGAGCGGCGCCGTCCGGCCCCCCGGCAGCCGGGCCAGGCCCGAGGCCTGCGCCAGCTCGACGACGGCGGTCTCCCCCCTCACCGCCAGCCCCGCGACCACCGGCAGGCCGGTCGGCCCCGCGACCTTCACCTCCACCCGCGAGAACCCGGCCGCGAGGGCCGCCGCCAGCGTCCCCTCCCCGCCGTCGGCCACCGGCAGCTCCCGCACCTCCACCCCGGGCGCGACCCGCCGGAGCCCCGCCGCGAGTCGCGCGGCGACCTCGGCGCCCTCCAGCGAGCCCTTGAACTTGTCGGGGGCAACGACCACATGACCTCGCACGACACCGGGCCTTTCGAGAGGAGGAACTGTCTGGGAGCTCGGGGAGGGTCCCGTCACGAGGGCCCCGCCAGGGGCCCGGGGAACGGCGGGCTCGGGGCTGCTGCGGGTTCACTGCCGGTGCGCGCCATTGGCTTCGGGTTCTGTTACCGCGGCCCGAAGCAGCACGGACACATCGATGGGCTCCGGCCGCCAGCAGCACGGACCCGCCGTTCCCCGGGCCCCTGGTGCGTTCCCCTCCGTCTGCCGGAGGGTCTCCCTCCCCGCCGACCTCCCGTCCCGCTTCCGACGTGCGGGAGGCTCCCCTCGGCGGGGAGGGGGTCTGGACCCCCTGGGGGCGCGGGCACGACCGGACAGGTACGCGCCGCCAGGGGGAGTCGGTTACTTGACCTCGCGGCCGGAGAGCCGCTCGACGCCGCGCAGCAGCGCGGAGTGGTCGAGCGCGCCGTCGCCGTTGGCGCGGGCGGAGGCGACCAGTTGGGCGGCGACCGCGCCGAGCGGGAGCGCGGCGCCGACGGCGCGGGCCGCGTCGGTGACGATGCCCATGTCCTTGTGGTGGAGGTCGATCCGGAAGCCGGGGGCGAACTCGCGGGCGAGCATGTTGCCCTTCTTGCGGTTCAGCACGGTGGACCCGGCCAGCCCGCCGCCGAGCACGTCGAGCGCGGCGGCGAGGTCGACGCCCGTGTTCTCCAGGAAGACCACGGCCTCGGCGAGGACCTGGATGTTGACGGCGACGATCAGCTGGTTCGCGGCCTTGACGGTCTGGCCCGCGCCGGCCGGGCCGACGTGCACGACGGTGGTGCCGAGCGCGTCGAACAGCGGCTTGGCCTCGGCGAAGTCGGCCTCGGCGCCGCCGACCATGATGGAGAGCACGGCCTCGACCGCACCGGCCTCGCCGCCGGAGACGGGGGCGTCCAGGCTGCGCAGGCCCGCGGCCCGCGCGGCGGCGTCGACCTTGATGGAGGTCTGCGGGGTGATGCTGGACATGTCGATGACCAGGGTGCCGGGCCTGGCGTGCGCCAGGACGCCGTCCTCGCCGAGGATCGCCTGCTCGACGTGCGGGTCGGCGGGGACCATGGTGATGACGACCTCGGCGTCGGCGACGGCCTCGGCGATCGAGCCGGCGCCGTGGCCGCCCGCGGCGACCAGGGCGTCGATGGGCTCCTGGGTGAGGTTGTAGCCGGTGACGTGGTGGCCGGCCTTGACCAGGTTGACGGCCATGGGCTTGCCCATGATGCCGAGGCCGATGAAGGCGATCTTGCGGCTCATCGCGTGCGGGTCCTTAGGTGTGAGGGTCTCGGTGGGTCCGGGTCGGCGGAGGGTTCAGCGCGCGCCGCGCAGCTCGCGCGGGAGCCAGTCGAAGCTCTCGGCGCTGACGCCGCCCGCCGGGCGGTACTCGAGGCCGATGCGGCCCCGGTACCCGGCGGCGGTGAGGCGGGCGAACAGGTCCTCGAAGTCGAGTTCGCCGGTGCCGGGTTCGTTGCGGCCGGGGGTGTCGGCGATCTGCACGTGGCCGATCCGGTCGGCGTGGGCGTCGATGACGGCGGCCGGGTCCTCGCCGTTGCGGGCGAGGTGGTACAGGTCGCAGAGGAACTTGGCGTTGCCGAGGCCGGTAGCGGCGTTGACCTTGTCGACGACGTCGACCGCGGCGGCGGCGGTGACCAGCGGGTAGTCGGGGGACTCGGCCGCGTTGAGGGTCTCGACCAGCAGGACGGCGCCGACGGAGTGCGCGGCCCGGGCGGCCAGCGCGAGGTTCTCCAGGGCGAGGGCGTCCTGGGCGGCGGGGTCGGCGTCGGGGACGCGGTTGCCGTAGAGGGCGTTGAGCGCGCCGGTGCCGAGGCGTTCGGCGAGGGCGACGGCGACCGGGATGTTCTCCCGGAAGCGCTCGCTCTCGGCGGGCACGGAGAGCGTGCCGCGGGCGCCGCGGGCGAGGTCGTCGAGGAAGTTGAGGCCGGTGAGCTCGACCCCGGCGGTCTCGAACGCCGCGACCAGCGCGTCGAGTTCGTCGTTCCCGGGGGCGGGCTCCTCGCCGAAGGGCCACCAGAGTTCGGCGGCGGTGAAGCCGGCCGCCGCGGCGGCCGCGGGCCGCTCCAGCAGGGGCAGTTCGCCGAACAGGATGGACAGGTTGACCGTGAAGCGGTGCTGGGCGGCAGCGGTCACGTCGTTCACCTCTCTCGCTCTCGCGCCGGTCAACTTCCACGATCCGGAAGCTGGATTCTGCTTGATGGAAGCTTCTCCGCCGCCGCCCGAGCTGTCAAGAAACTCGCAACAATTTGTTGAAGCAGCCGAACGCCGGGCCGCCCGCTCCCGCACTGCTGTCCGATCGCCCAGGCCGACCGGGTCGATAAGGTGAGCGGGTGCGATTGATGGTGGAGTTCACGACAGAGCCGTTCGAACTGGACGGGTTCCCCGAGCACGCCAAGGCCGCGCGCCGCGCGGTGGACGAGGCGGGGCTCGCCGTCTCGGTGGGGCCGTTCGGCACCAGCGCCGAGGGCGACGCCGAGCAGGCGCTGGCCGCCGTCACCCGCCTGCTGCGGGAGACCCTGGCGGCGGGCGCGAGCCGGATCTCGGTCCAGGTCAGCGTGCTGGACGAGCAGCCCGAGCCCTCCGCGGAGCCCGGCCCGGAAGGACCCGAAGGAGGGGATACGCAGTGAGCGAGACCTTGAACCACCCGCTCGCCGCCGCCCTGGAGCCGCTGCTGGCCGCGGTCGGCGCGACCGCGCTGGACCCGTCCGAGGCGCGCGCGGAGGACGTGGTGCTGGAGTGGGACGGCGCGCCGGCCGTCGCGGTGCGGCTGCCGCACCTGAGCAGCGCGCTGGACCGGCTGCTGGCCGAGATGGCCCGGCAGTTCGACGGGCGGCCGCTGACCGAGCTGGACCGCGCGGAGAAGCAGCGGGTGGTCGCCCTGCTGGAGGAGCGCGGCGCGTTCACCGTCCGCCACGGGGTGGAGACGGTCGCGTCGGCGCTCGGCGTCAGCCGGTTCACGGTGTACAACTACCTGAACCGGCAGGAGAAGGGCTGACCCGCCGGGCCGCTCCCCGCGTTCCGGCGGGGCCGCTCTTGGTGGATCGCACACGGCGTCGGGCCCCGGGCCCGGCGCCGTGTCACGTCAGCACAAACAGTTCAACAAAGTGTTGACGGCCTGTTGCGGCCGATCTAGCTTGTGCGGGTGGCACCAACCCTCAGGAGGTCCACCCGTGACCCAGCCACCCCCTGCCCCGCCCTCCCCCTCCGCCCTGGCCGCCCTGGACGCCACCGGCGCGTCCGAGCTGAGGGAGATCCTGCTGGAGGTCTGCTCCAGCCCCGCCTGGGCCGCCGCCGTCGCGGCGTCCCGTCCCTGGCGGGACCGCGAGGACCTGCTCGCCGCCAACGCGGAGGCGATGGCGGACCTCTCCGCGGACGACCTGCGCGACGCGATGGCCGGCCACGCCCGGATCGGCACCCCGAAGCCGGGTGACGCCGTCTCCGAGCGCGAGCAGGCGGGCGTCCGGGGCGTCGACCCGTCCGTGCTGGACGAGTTGCGCACCGCCAACGCCGCCTACGAGGCCAAGTTCGGCCACGTCTTCCTGATCTGCGCGACCGGCCGCACCGCGGACGGCATGCTCGCCGCGCTGCGCGAGCGCTACCCGAACGACGCCGCCACCGAGGCGGAGATCGTCCGGGGCGAGCTGCGGAAGATCAACGAGATTCGCATCAGTCAACTGCTTGACGCACCGCAGTGAACTGACGGAAAGTCACTTCCTGCCATTCAGTGAGGCCTTCACCCCATGACCGGCATCTCCACGCATGTGCTCGACACCAGCCTCGGCCGCCCGGCCGAAGGCGTCCCGGTCGAGCTGGCACTGCACACCGAGGGTGGCTGGCAGGTGCTCGGCACCTCCGCCACGGACTCCGACGGCCGGGTCAAGGACCTGCCGGCCGTGGAGGCGGGCTCGGTCGTCCGGCTGCTGTTCGACACCGCGGCGTACCACGCGGGGTCGGCCGAACAGCCGTTCTTCCCCGAGGTCTCGATCGTCTTCACGGTCGCGCCCGCGCAGCACCACTACCACGTGCCGTTGCTGCTCAACCCGTTCGGCTACTCGGTCTACCGCGGAAGCTAGGTAGGCCGTACGGAACCCTAGGAGCCACCCCATGGCCCACGTGCTCGGTCAGAACCAGTACGGCAAGGCGGAGAACCGCATCGTCCGGGTCTACCGCGATTCCACCCGCCACGAGATCAAGGACCTGAACGTCTCGGTCTCGCTGCGCGGCGAGTTCGAGGACGTGCACCTCACCGGCTCGAACGCCAACTGCCTGCCCACCGACACCACCAAGAACACCGTGTACGCCTTCGCCAAGGAGCACGGCATCGAGTCCGCCGAGGGCTTCGGCATCCTGCTGGCCCGGCACTTCGTCGACGACACCGAGCGCGGCGTGGTGCGCGGGGCCCGGATCCGGATCGAGGAGTACGCCTGGGAGCGGATCAGGACCCCCGACTCGTCCTCCCGGTTCATCGGCTCCGAGGAGGTCGGCCACTCCTTCGTCCGCAAGGGCCAGGAGGTGCGCACCACCGAGGTGGTGTACGACGGCGACCGGTTCCGGGTGGTCTCCGGGCTCAAGGACCTGGTGGTGATGAACACCACCAACTCCGAGTTCTGGGGCTACATCAAGGACAGGTACACCACCCTGCAGGAGGCGTACGACCGCATCCTGGCCACCCAGGTGACGGCCCGCTGGGCGTTCGGCTTCCACGGCCGCGACGGCGAGCCGGAGCCGAACTGGAACCGCTCGTACCAGCAGGTGCGCCGCCACCTGCTGGAGGCCTTCGCCGAGACCTACTCCTACTCGCTGCAGCAGACCCTGCACGCGATGGGCACCCGGGTGCTGAACAACCGCGCCGAGGTGGACGAGGTCCGCCTGGAGCTGCCGAACAAGCACCACTTCCTGGTCGACCTGGAGCCGTTCGGACTGAAGAACGAGAACGAGGTCTACTACGCCGCCGACCGGATGTACGGCCTGATCGAGGGCACCGTGCACCGCGAGGGCGTCACCCCGGTCATCCCGGTGGTCTGACGCACCGCCAGTCTCCACCCGCAGCACCGCGCTTCACTCTCCCTCCCCCACACCGTTCGGAGACCGCGCCCGCCCTCACGGCGGCGCCCCGGGGGCCGGAGAGCAGGCCGGAGGGACCCTTGCACCGTCGTCCCGCCCTCCGGCCGGAACCACCACCCTCTCCAGCGCCCGGGTCGCGCCGAGAGCCAGGGACAGCAAAGGGGCTCTTCCATGGCACTCCGCACCACCCCCACCACTGACGACGGTTCCACCCCCACCCACCCGGTCGACGAGGTGCTCTCCCCGCCGAAACTGTTCGGCACCGGGCTGCAGCACGTCGCCGCGATGTACGCCGGCGTGGTCGCCCCACCCCTGATCGTGGGCGCGGGCGTCGGGCTCAGCCCCGGCGAACTCGCCCTGCTCATCTCGGCCAGCCTGTTCACCGCGGGCCTGGCCACCCTGCTGCAGACCCTCGGCGTCTGGCGGATCGGGGCCCGGCTCCCGTTCGTCAACGGCGTCTCGTTCGCCGGCGTCGCCCCGATGCTGGCGATAGCCAAGGAGCACGGCCCGAAGGACGCCCTCCCGGTGATCTTCGGAGCGGTGATCGTCGCGGGGGTCCTGTGCCTCCTCGCGGCGCCGTACTTCTGCCGGCTGGTCAGGTTCTTCCCGCCGGTCGTGCAGGGCACCGTGATCACCCTCATCGGGGTGTCCCTGCTGCCGGTCGCGGTCAACTGGGCGCGCGGCGGCTCGCCGGGCGCGCCCGGCTACGGCTCCGCGAAGGCGGTCGGCCTGGCCGCGTTCACGCTGGCCGCCGTGGTGCTGGGCAACAGGCTGCTGCGCGGCTTCTGGCAGCAGATGTCGCTGCTGATCGGCCTGGCCGTCGGCACCGTCGCGGCCTTCCCGCTCGGCCTGGCCGACTTCTCCGCGGTCGGCGACGCGCAGGTGTTCGCCCTGCCCTCGCCGTTCCACTTCGGCGGGCCGCGGTTCGACGCCGCGGCGATCGCGTCGATGTGCATCGTCATGGTGGTCTCGATGACCGAGTCCACCGCCGACATGCTGGCGCTGGGACGGATCGTCGACCGCGAGGCCGACGAGCCGACCCTGGCGGCGGGCCTGCGCGCCGACGGCCTGGCCACCGCGGTCAGCCCGGTGTTCAACGGCTTCGCGTGCAGCGCGTTCGCCCAGAACATCGGACTGGTGGCGCTCACCAAGGTGCGCAGCCGGTACGTGGTCGCGGCGGGCGGCGGCATCCTGGTGCTGCTGGGCCTGTTCCCGGTGCTGGGCTCGCTGGTGTCGCTGGTGCCGCAGCCGGTGCTGGGCGGCGCGGGGATCGTGCTGTTCGGCACGGTCGCGGCGTCCGGCATCCGCACCCTCGCGGAGGCCGGGATGGAATCCACCTCGCACACCATCCTGGTATCCGTCTCGCTCGGGGTAGGGATCGTTCCGATCGCCGTACCGACCTTCTACGACGGGTTCCCGGAGACCGTCCGCACCCTGATGCACTCCGGCATCTCGGCCGGCTGCCTGGCCGCGGTGCTGCTCAACCTGCTGTTCCACCACGTCGGCTCCGCCGGCCGTTCCCTCCAAGGAGTTCCCCCATGGCAGTCCAGCCCCCAGCCGCCGACCGGCGGATCGTGATCGAGAACGTCGCGATCGCCACCGTCGACGCCCAGGACACCGAGTACGCCCGCGGCCACGTGGTGCTGCTCGGCAACACCATCGAGTCGGTCGGCGACGGGCCCGCGCCCGCCTGGCTGGACAACGTGGCGCGACGGATCAACGGCGAGGGGCACCTGCTCACCCCCGGGCTGGTCAACACGCACCACCACTTCTACCAGTGGATCACCCGCGGACTGGCCCAGGACGACATCCTGTTCGACTGGCTGGTGGCGCTCTACCCGACCTGGGCCCGCATCGACGAGGACCTGGTGCACGCCGCCACCCAGGGCTCCGCCGCGGCGCTGCTCAAGTCGGGCTGCACCACCGCCTCCGACCACCACTACGTCTTCCCGCGCGGCGGCGGCGACGTGCTCGGCGCCTCGGTGGCGGGCGTCCAGGAGCTGGGCCTGCGCTTCACCGCGCTGCGCGGCTCGATGGACCGCAGCAAGAAGGACGGCGGCCTGCCGCCGGACCACGCGGTCGAGGACACCGACGAGATCCTCGCCGCGTCCGAGAGCGCCGTCGACAAGTGGCACGACGCCTCGTTCGGCTCGATGCTCCAGGTCGCCATCGCGCCCTGCTCCCCGTTCTCGGTCTCCACCGAACTGATGCGGCAGTCGGCCGAGTTGGCCCGCCGCAAGGGCGTGCGGCTGCACACCCACGGCTCGGAGACCGCCGAGGAGGAGGAGTTCTGCAAGCAGCTGTTCGGGATGGGCCCCACCGACTACTTCGAGTCGACGGGCTGGCTCGGCGAGGACGTCTGGATGGCGCACTGCGTCCACATGAACGACTCCGACATCGCCAAGTTCGCCGAGACCGGCACCGGCGTCGCGCACTGCCCGTCCTCCAACGCCCGCCTGGCCGCCGGGATCGCCCGCGTCCCCGACATGCTGAAGGCGGGCGTGCCGGTCGGCCTCGGCGTGGACGGCACCGCCTCCAACGAGTCCGGCGAGCTGGGCACCGAACTGCGCAACGCCCTGCTGATCAACCGCCTGCACGGCCGCCCCGACGCCCTGACGGTGCGCCAGGCGCTGCGGCTGGGCACCATGGGCGGCGCCCGGGTGCTGGGCCGCCAGGACGAGATCGGCTCGATCGAGCCGGGCAAGCTCGCCGACCTCGCCCTGTGGAAGGTCGACGGCGTCATGCACTCCTCGATCGCCGACCCGGTCGCCGCCCTCGTCCTCGGCGCCCTCCCCCCGCTGGCCACCCTGTTCGTCAACGGCAACGCGGTCGTCGAGAACGGCCGCCTCACCACCGTCGACGAGGACCGCATCGCCCTCGCCGCCGCCCGCGCCGCCCGCGACCTCGCCTCCCGCACCTGACCCCACCCCCCTCGAACCCCGGGGGCCCACCGCCAGGGACGACGGCGGACCCCCGGCCCACGGCCCCGGACCCCCGGCGAGGGGCCCGGGGCCGACCCCTGCCTGTCGGCGCCCCGCGGTAGCCTCCGGCCGTTCGCACGAGACGAGGAGGCCCGCGTGGGCGCGAGCGAGTGGAACTACGTCACCCCCTGGCTGGGCTCCCCCCAGCGCAGCCTGGACGCGCTGCACCGCGAGGTGTTCGCCACCGCCGGCTGGGCCGCGGAGTACGACAGCCTCGAGGCGCTGTGGTCCGACGAGGAGTTCATGGGCACGCAGGGCACCCACTCGGTGCTCGACGTCCCGTACGCCGTCACGGACAGCACGGAGCCCGCCGACCTCGGGACCCTCCGCCCGCTCCCACCGCAGGACCTGGAGGAGTACTTCGGCACCACCCGGCCCACCGTCGAGCAGTACACCCGGGCGCTGGAGGGGAACCCGCACCTGCGGGAGGAGGTCGACGGCCGCTGGACCGGCGTCCACGTCCTGCTCCACACCGACGGCGAGCCCACCCACGTGGGCTTCTTCGGCGTCTCCGGCGACTGACGCGGGACCCGCCCCCGCTCAGACCTGCTGCTCCCACGGCCAGGCCGCGTCCTGCCCGGCCTCCAGGAGCGGGACGAGGCGGAAGGCGGCGTCGGTGAGGCCGCCGAAGGTGTGGCGGTTGCCGGTGCCGGAGGGGGCGTGGCCGGTGCGGTAGCCAGCCAGGTTCCAGGTGTAGCAGGGGACGTGGGCGGGGACGGATTCCAGCGGGTCGTGCGCGAAGTCGCCGTACGCCTGCTCGTCGGTGACGATCACCACCCGGTCGTGGCCCCGGTAGTGGGTGCGGACGGCCTTGGCGGTGCTGGTCCCGCCGAGGTCGCCGAAGCGGTCGACCGCCTTGAGCAGGGAGTCCCCGGGCCGGAGGTCGATCTTCCGGCTGGTGGTGCCGAATTCGACCAGGTCGGCGTCGGCGGAGCGCAGGGCGACGGCGGTGCCGAAGACGGCGGCGGTGTCGGCCCGGTTGAGTTCGGTCTGCGCGCTGGGCCGGTCGAACATCGAGCCGGAGCGGTCGACCAGGACGAGGGTGCGTCCGGGCAGGTGCGGCACGTTCTCCAGCGAGTGCCGCAGGGCCTGTTCCAGGGCGTGGCCCCAGCGCAGCGAGGGCGCGTGCCGGTGCGCGGCGAGGTAGCGGAACGGGAACTGGCGCGAGCGCCTGACCTCGCCCCGGTCGGCGATCCGGCGGGCGACGGCCGCGGCCACCTCGTCCGGGACCTCGGCCCGGTCGAAGTTGCGCAGGTTGCGCACCAGCGCCATCGGGCCCATGGAGGGGATGACGGCCTCCCAGACGGCGGCGTCCAGCGGGCCCTGCAACCAGCCGGCCAGGGCCTCCCAGGTCATTCCGGCGGCGGCCAGGCGCTCGGCCCCGCCGGGGCCGGTGACCACCGCGCGGCGTTCGGCGACGGGCAGCGCCATCAGCTCGCGGTGGGCCGCCAGGACGGCGTTCCCGGCGGGCGGGAGCGCCTCGTCGGGGCGGTGGCGGCGGTCCAGCGCGTAGCGGAACAGCTCGCCCTGCCACGGCTTGTCGCGGTGCGGGGCCGGGTGGGTGAGCTCCAGGACGTCGCCGAAGCGGTAGCCCTTGCTCGCGGTGTCGTACTTGAGCAGGGCGCGCGCGTCGTAGAGCCGGGCGACGGCGTCGGCGACGCCGCGCTTGAGCGGCTTGGGCAGGTTGCGGCCGTAGCGGGAGGTCCAGTAGGCGAGCAGTTCGCCGGGCTCGTCGGGGCGCTGGAGGACCGCGTCGACGACCTGGCGCGAGTGCCCGGGCAGCCCGGCGTCGAGCCGGGCGCGGGTGAACTCGGCGGCGCCGACCAGCGAGGCGGTGCGCATGGCGGCGCCGTGGCGCAGCCAGCGCAGCAGGCCGAGGGTCCACTCCGGGTCGTGGGCGGCGAGCTGGCGGACGAGCGCGGTGTAGCGGTCGTCGCGGGCGCCGCCGCGTTCGTAGAAGCTGTCCTGACCGACCAGGTTGGCGACGGCGAGCAGGAAGAGTTCGGACTTCTCCTCGCGCAGGTGGCCCGTTCCGCCGTTGTGGTTGGGGACGGTGCGCCCGGTGGTGGCCACGGGCGAGGTCGGGCCGGCGGCGGCCTTGGCGGTGCGGCGGATGTTGAAGCGGGCCATGGGGAAGTCCTCCTGCGTCCTGCGGGGAGGCATGCCGAACCGGGGCGTCCGAGATCGTGCGGGCCTGGGCGGCCCGCCTCGGCGGAGGTGACAAGTCCGGTGCTCTGTCCCGTTGAGCTACCGCCCGTGCGAGCACGGACGACCAGGATTCGAACCTGGAACCGCCGGATCCGGAAGTATCCCCCGCCTGCGCACCGGACGCCCCGGCGCGGTGCCTCCCGAGATCTGAAGCGGTGCCGGTGGTTTCGTTGGAGGAAGTAACCGGCGCCTGCGCACCGGGAGGTGGCAGTCATGTGAAGTTGGGCGTCCAGAGATCGAGGAGCGGTGGGGGTGACACAGTTGCTCTCCCAACTGAGCTACACCGGCCGGGGCCGGTGGCGGGGTTCGAACCCGCGACCCACTCCGCGAAAGGAAGTAACCCCCGCCTGCGCACCTGGACGAGGATCACTCTAGCCAGCGCGCTCCCCGCCCCACACCTGTTTTTCCGCCCGCCCCGTCCGCCCCGGCGGCCCCGCCGCCCCGGTTCAGGCCTCGCGGCCGAGGGTCGCCAAGTAGGCGCGCCAGCCGCCGTGTTCGGTGATCTCGCGGTGCACGCCGCGTTCCAGCTGGCCGCGGGCCAGCACCATCGACAGCGAAGGGGTGCCGTCGGCCAACTCGATGACGCCGAGCTCCAGTTCGAGCGGTTCGCCGGGCAGGACGGCGTCCCGGAGGTGTTCCAGCGGGAGGTCGTACAGTTCGCCCTCGATGGCGGTGTCGACGCCCGGGTCGGCGAGCAGGGCGGGGCACTCGTCGCGGATGGAGAAGAAGCGGTAGCCGGGGGCGGTGCGGGCCGGGCCGACCAGGTGGCCGTGGACCTTGGCGTGGAACGGGCCGCCGGTCATCGCCTGGCCGTTGAAGAAGATGCGTGCCATGGTGCTCCTTTCGTGGGACCGCCCCGTACCGCGGCCGGTGTGAGGGTGCCTGCGGTACGGGGCGGAGTTCGCGGGCGCCCGCTCAGTCGATCAGGGCGAGCGCCGGGAGGGTGAGGAAGTCGGGGAAGTCCTCGGCGAGGGCGACCTGCTCGAACAGCGCGGCGGCCTCCGTCCAGCGCCCGGCGGCGTACGCCTGCTCGCCCAACTCGGCCCGCAGCGCGGCGAGTTCCTCGGCGACCAGGCGGCGGACCAGTTCGGCGGTGGTCTTCTCGCCGGTGTCGGCGAGGACGACGCCGTTGTGGATCCACTGCCAGATCTGCGAGCGGGAGATCTCGGCGGTGGCGGCGTCCTCCATCATGTGGAAGATGCCGACGGCGCCGAGCCCGCGCAGCCAGGCCTCGATGTAGCGGACGCCGACCTGGACGGCGTTGTGCAGCCCGGTGTGCGTGCAGCTGCCGCCCGCCCCGGCCACGTCGAGGAGTTGGGCGGGGGTGACCTGCTCGGGCGAGCCGGGGTTGTCCTTCTGGTGGGGGCGCTCGCCGAGCACCGCGTCGAAGCACTCCCGGGCGACCGGCACCAGGTCGGGGTGGGCGACCCAGGAGCCGTCGAAGCCGCCGGCCGCCTCGCGCTCCTTGTCGGCCCGGACCTTGACCAGGGCGGCGGCGTTGACCTCGGGGTCCTTGCGGGAGGGGATGAACGCGGCCATGCCGCCGATGGCGTGGGCGCCGCGCTTGTGGCAGGTCTGCACGAGCAGCCGGGTGTAGGCGGCCATGAACGGGGAGGCCATGGTGACGGTGTTGCGGTCGGGGAGGACGTAGCGCTCGCCGCAGTCCCGGAAGTTCTTCACGATCGAGAACAGGTAGTCCCACCGGCCCGCGTTCAACCCGGCGGCGTGGTCGCGCAGTTCGTAGAGGATCTCGTCCATCTCGAAGGCGGCGGTGATGGTCTCGATCAGCACGGTGGCGCGGATCGTGCCGTGCGGGATGCCGAGGGCGGCCTGGGCGCGGGTGAAGACCTCGTTCCAGAGCCGGGCCTCCAGGTGGCTCTCGGTCTTGGGGAGGTAGAAGTACGGGCCGGAGTTGGGGTCCTGCTCGCCCTTGGCGATCAGCCGGGCGGCGTTGTGGAAGAAGTACAGGCCGAAGTCGACGAGGGCGCCGGCCACCGGGGCGCCGTCGACGGTGAGGTGGCGCTCGTCCAGGTGCCAGCCGCGGGGGCGGACCACGACGGTGGCGAGTTCGGCGGCGGGCTTGAGGGCGTACGCCTTGCCCTGCGGGCTGGTGAAGTCGATCCGGCCCTCGAAGGCGTCGATCAGGTTGACCTGCCCGGAGACGACGTTCTCCCAGGTCGGGGCGGTGGCGTCCTCGAAGTCGGCGAGCCAGACCCTGGCGCCGGAGTTGAGCGCGTTGACGACCATCTTGCGGTCGGTGGGGCCGGTGATCTCCACCCGGCGGTCGGTGAGGGCGCGCGGCGCGGGGGCGACCTTCCAGTCGCCGGAGCGGACGTCCGCGGTGTGCGGCAGGAAGTCCAGCGTCCCGGTGCGGGCGATCTCGGCGCGGCGCTCGCGGCGGGCGGCCAGCAGTTCCTGGCGGCGGCCCTCGAACGTGCGGTGCAGGTCCGCGACGAACGCCAGCGCCTGCGGGGTCAGCACCTCCTCGGCGCGCGGCACCGGCGGACCGACGACCGAGACACCGGGGACGGCGGGGGACGGACCCTGATCTGCGGCGGCCATGGCAGGACTCTCCTTGGGCTGTTCCGTTCTGTACAGTGGAGACTAGTTTCCGCGATACAGAATTTCAACGGTTTGTTGATGATCGCGTGGACTCTACTCCTCCCCGGACATTGAAGGGAACGCTCGTGGCCAGCACCTCCCCCGAACGCACCACCGGATCGGTGCAGTCCGTCGAGCGCGCCTTCCAACTCCTCGAAGCGCTCGCCGACTCCGGCGGCGTCGCCACCCTCAGCGAACTCTCCGCCACCTCCGGCCTGCCGATGCCGACGATCCACCGCCTGGTCCGCACCCTGGTCGCCCAGGGCTACGTCCGGCAGGACACCGCCCGCCGGTACACCCTCGGCCCGCGCCTGATCCGCCTCGGCGAGACCGCCGGGCGCCTGCTCGGCTCCTGGGCCCGCCCCTACCTGGCCGAGCTCATGGAGGCCACCGGCGAGACCGCCAACCTGGCCGTCCTGGAGGGCGGCGAGGTGGTCTACGTCGGGCAGGTGCAGTCCCGCCGCTCCATGCGGATGTTCACCGAGGTCGGCCGCCGCGTCCAGCCGCACTGCACCGGCGTCGGCAAGGCCCTGCTCGCCCAGCTCCCCGAGGACGAGGCACGCGCCCTGCTCGGCCCCGGCCCGCTCCAGGCCCACACCCCGCACACCGTCACCGACCCCGGCGCGCTGCTGGGCCAGCTCGCCACCGCCCGCGAGCTCGGCTACGTGGTCGACGACCAGGAGCAGGAGATCGGCGTCCGCTGCATCGCCGTCGCCGTCCCCGGCGCCCCCACCCCCGCCGCGCTCTCCGTCTCCGGCCCCGAGGCGCGCATCCAGGCCCTCGAGGCCCAGTCCGGCGCCGCCGGGCTGGTCCCCCTCATGCAGGCCATCGCCGCCCGCCTCGGCGAGGTGCTCTGACGCCCCGGCCGCGTCGCCGCCTCCCGGCCGTCAGTAGCAGTTCAGCGCCTTGTGCACGTGCTCCAGGACGCGCACCCAGTGCGAACCGGGGCCCGTCGGCACCCCGGGGTCGGTGCGGCGCAGCAGGGCGAGGAAGCGCTCCTGCACGCCGTCCGGGTCGAGGTCCTCGAAGCGCTGCCGGTCGGGGTCGTAGAACGGGCGCTCCGCCTCCAGCGCGGCCAGGGCCAGCACGAAGCGGTCCAGGCTGCTCGCGACCAGGTGCGGGGCGGCCTCCTCCGGAACGCAGTACACCTCGCCGGTGGCGGTGTCGAGGTGGTAGGTGTCCGTGTTGTACTCGCCGAGGTGCATCCAGTGCACCGCGTCGAACGGCTGCACGTGCGGCGCCCAGGACTCCTCCCAGGTCGCGGGTTCGCCGTCGCGGACTCCCCGGGCCAGATCGAAGAACACCGTGTCGTCGGGCAGTCCGACCTCCCGCAGGAAGACCCGGGTCGGCCGGTGCCCGATCCCGTCCGGCCCCCGTTCGTCCAGGGTGACCATCCGGTCGGCGCCGAACACCGCCACCGCCGTCCCCCGGTCGATCAGGAACTCGCCGAGCAGCCCGTCGTCCGGCCCCGCCGGGGCCTCGAAGTCGACGGTGGCGAGCCGGGCCAGGAAGGCCTCCGTCAGCAACGGCAGCCGCTCCTGCAGCCGCCGCAACTCCCCCGCAGCGCGCAGCACTTCGTCCGGCACCGGCTCGCCCTCGCCCCCTCCGCCGCACGCGGCGCGCAGCTCCCCCTCCCCCGGCTCCTCCGGCGCCCGGGAGGCCCGCTCGACGACCACCAGCAGCCGCCCGATCGCGCCCTCGTTGACCTGGTCGACCACGTACTGCTCCAAGTGCCCTTCCATGGACGCGATGCGTCGGCGTGCGGCGGCCAGGCGCGACGGCGCGGGCCGGGTGCGGTCGGCGGCCAGTGCCGTCAGCTCCGCGACCACCTCGCTCTGCTCGACCGCGATCACCTCGGCCGCGACGTCCAAGCGGTCCGCGCACGCCCGGGCGGCGCGCACGACCTCGGCGAGCCGCCCCTCGGCCGCCTCCCGGTACGCGGCGGCCAGCGCCTCGTACTCCGGCCCCCGGACGTGGTCCACCAGGCCGGTCACCACCCGCAGTCCGGCGAGCACGGCCTCCTCCTGCTCCCCCGCGAACTCCCGCACGTACCGCGCGAAGGTCCGCACCGCCCCCTCGTTCACCGGCTCCCAGACGACCTCGCCCCCGGCCAGGAACTCCCGTGCCGCCTGCGGCAGTTCAGCCGTCCACGACTCCCGCCCCGCCCCACCCCGCACAGACCCCATCCCCCCACGCTACCGGTACCCCGACAGCCTCTCCCCCGGGCCGCGTCCGCACGCATCGGCCCGCCTGCGGCCGGCAGGCGCCACGCCCGCCCGGGCCCTCAGCCGATCAGGTCCTCGTACGCGCTCCCCTCCGGGGTGAAGATCAGCCGGTAGTCGCGGCCGGTGACGGTGGCCGTCTCCCGCAGGCGGCTCAACGCCTCGCCCTCGTCCGGGAGTTCGAGCCCGAGGGCGGCGGCGGCCGCGTCGCGTCCGGCGAGCAGGTCGGGTTCGTCCTCCAGGTACTGCGCGGCGATCCTCCGGCCCTCCTCGGCGGTGTGCTTCCGGCAGTCCCGCCACCAGGGCGCGACCAGCAGCAGGCGCAGCAGGTCGGGCAGGCCGACGGCGAGGAGCGCGGCGCCGCCCTCGGAGTCGGCGTAGAGGACCGGGCGTTCCTCGCCGCCCTCGCCGCAGAAGAAGAAGGTGCCGCCCGCGCCGCTCTTGGCGAAACCCTCCAGACGGGCCCCCGAGGCGAGGTGGACGGGCTCGCCGTGGTCGGAGCGGTCGAGTTCGAAGTCGCAGGACCGGCCGAGGAAGGCGGCCGCGTCCTCGTGCGCGCGGATCGCGTCGATCAGCGAGGACGGGGAGGACGGGGAGGACGGGGAAGCGGACGGCGGGAGGGAAGTCATGCGGCGCACTGTAACGGCAGCCCCTGACGCCCCCGGCCCGGGCGCGGTCCGACGCCGCGGCGTGGTCCGCCCCGGCCGCACCGGGGCCGCCACTACGCTGGGTGTCCGCCAGATCACTCGCCCCAGGAGGGCCCCGTGCACCGTCTCCTCCCCCTGCTCGCCGCCCCCGCGCTCGCGCTGGGCACCCTCGGCACCCTGGCCGCCCCGGGCGCGGCCGCCGCGCCGTCGGACTCGGACCTGCGGGTGGTGCGGCTGGACCCGGACCCGGTGGCCCCGGGCGGGACGACCACGGTGCACGGCTTCGTGGCCAACGGCGGCCCGCAGACCACGGGTTCGCCGTTCACGGTGCTGGTGGAGCTCCCCCCGGGCTTCAGCCCGGAGGGGCCCTACTTCCCGTCCTCCTGCACCGCGACCGGCCGGACCGTCAGCTGCACGTTCCCGGCCGGCCTGCCGCCGCTGCGCTCGGCGACCGCGCTGGTGCCGGTGCGGGCCGACGCGCGCCTGCCGCACGGCCTGAAGGCCGTGGGGCAGGTGCGGGTGGTGAGCGCGGACGACCGCGACCCGGCGAACGACCGGACGCCGTTCACGCTCACCGTCTCCTGATCGCCCTCAGCGCCCCGTCACCGGTAGACCCGCAGGTAGTCGGCGCTGAACGCGATCGGCGCGCTGCCGCTCGCCGCCGGGTGGTACTGCCCGGCGCTGAGCGACAGGTTGAGGATGGGGTAGGCCGACCAGTTCGCGCCGACGCCCGTCCCGTCGGAGAACACCTTCGCGCCGTTGACGTACCAGTCGACCGAGTCGGCGCCGTAGTACGTGCCGACGGTGACCCAGCGGTCGGGGGCGATCGCGTTCGCGTCGGTGTGGTAGTCCAGGCCGGAGCGGATCCGGTTGGAGAGCTCCAGCAGGTTCGGGTTGTCGGGGTGGTACTCGAAGCTGTCGATCTCGTTGTTGCCGTCCTTCCAGGTCCACAGCGCGGGCCAGGCGCCGGTGCCGGAGGGCAGCTTCACCCGGGCCTCGATGTAGTCGCCGGTGCGGACCTGGAAGCCGTCCTGGCTGTACTCGGTGGTGAGCAGCCCGGTGTCCCAGGCCTGCTTGCCGTTCTCCAGGGTGTGCGCGGACGGGGTGGCGGTGAAGGTGGCGACGCCGCCGGAGACGGTGACGGCGGACGGGGCCAGCCAGTCCAGCTTGTTGTCGTCGGGGTTGTGGGTGCCGTAGCGGTAGGCGCTGCTGCGGTCGCCGGTCCACTTGCTGCCCCAGGCGATCGGCCCGGAGAACTCCTCCGCCCAGGTCAGCGCCTTGCCCTGGGCGGGGGCGGGCACAGCGGGCGCGGCGGGGGCGGCGGGCGCGGCGTCGGCCACGGTGAGCGTCCGCGCGGGCAGGTTGTGCCAGCCGCCCGCGGTGTCCTGCCAGAAGCCGAACTGGGTGTAGCTCCCGGCGGGCAGGGTGCGGGCGCCGGTGGTGACGGTGGCACCGCCGGGGCAGATCCGGACGTTGCTCGCGCTGCCGGGGAAGTCCAGGTTGGTCCCGGCCGCGTCGCGGACGCCGACGCCGACGGTCTTCGCGGTGAAGCAGCGGCTCGCGTGCAGGGTGAGCGAGGCGGTGCTCGCGCTGCCGGTGGTCATCCCGGTGGGGGCGAGCCGGTCCTGGACGACGCTGACGGCACCGGTGGTGAGGGCCGCGGCGGGCCCGGCGGCGAGCGGGACGCCGATCAGGGCGGCGGCACCGGCCAGGACGCCGAGCCGGGCGGGGGTGGTACGGGTGAGGGGCGTGGGTCGCATGGGGTGGGGTCCTCCGCGACGCCTGCGAGGTGAGCTGTCGGGTTCGGTCCGCCGCGGAGGTCACCGCACGCGCCCGGCCGCACGCACGCGCGCGGCTTCACCCCGAGCCGCGCCCGGTCCCCACCGCCGGGCAGGGGCGGTGGCCGGGCAGGGCGTACTGCCGTGGGTCCCCCGCTCCCGCCCGTGCTGTGCTGTGGGAACGCCGTCGACCGGGCGGGATTCGGCGTCCCGACGGCGGGTGCGCCCCGTCCGGGGCGCCCTCGCAGGCTAGGCGGATTGTCGCTTTGTCTCCAAGGATCCCGCCCCCGCTGAGAGCACTCTCACACCCCCGCCGGACCCCCGCCCCCGGCCGCCGCCCGTACGGCTGCCGCTCCGGCGCCCCGCTCCCGTGCGGCCCTGCGCCCGGGCCGTGACCTCGACGAGGCGGCCGGGTGGTGCGACGGCAACCCGTGGGTGAAGTGTTCGCGACAAGGGTTCCGCCGGGGCGGACGGGGCGTCAGACTGCTGGCATGCGAATGACTCTACGCGCGTTGAAGATCCGTGCCGTCTCGGTCGCCGCCCTCGGCCTGCTGGCCCTCGCCCCGTCCGTCGTGGCCGCCGGTGAGGCGCAGGCCGCGGTCAGCGGGAACATCTGCTACTCGGCGCTGCCCAGCCAGGGCCGCGACACCATCCGGCTGATCGACGCGGGCGGGCCGTTCCCGTACTCGCAGGACGGCGTGGTGTTCCAGAACCGGGAGGGCGTCCTGCCCGCGCAGACGTCCGGCTACTACCACGAGTACACGGTGATCACCCCGGGCAGCTCGACCCGCGGCGCCCGGCGGATCGTCACCGGCAAGGTCTACCACGAGGACTACTACACCTCCGACCACTACGCGACGTTCTACCGCGTCAACTTCGGCTGCTGACCGCCCCGGGTCCGAGCCCCGTCCGGGGGCCCGGTCCGATAGGTTTGGGCGGGTGCGGCCGACCCGGTCGCACCCGCCGAACCGATCCGCCCGAAGGACCGATGACCCCCATGAACGCCCCCCTGCCGGGCTTCGCCGGCCGCACCTACCTCTTCGAGGTCGACAACGGCGCTTCCTTCCGCAACTCCTACTCCGCGGACGGCACCCGGCTGCGCTGGGAGGGCCTGGGCGAGTCGGCCGGACAGTACGAGGACGTCCCGCTGCACGTGGCGGAGGTCGCCCCGAACGTCTGGTTCGTCTCCTGGACGGAGCGCAGCGGCATCACCGTCAGCCACGTGATGGACCTCAACGCGCTGACGGTCAAGGTGTTCTGGACGTGGGAGGGCGAGACCGGCCGGGTCGGCGAACTGCACACCGGCACCCTCACCCCCGCCCGGTAGCCGGACGGGCCCGCCCGGCGCCGCCCGCGAGATCGCCGGCCCGCGGCCGGGTCCCGGGTGGTCGCTAGAGTGCGGACATGCCGACTTCGCCGTGCCTGCAAGAGATCACCCCCGACAACTTCGAACGCGCCGTCGAGCTGCGCGTCGCCCCCGACCAGGAGCACCTGGTGGCGCCCGTGGTGAAGTCGCTCGCCGAGGCGTACGTCCACCCCGGCGTCGCGTGGCCCCGACTCATCTGCGACGGCACCGAAGCCGTCGGGTTCCTCATGGCGTTCTTCGACATCGACTGGACCGGCGAGGGCACCGACTTCCGCTCCGGACTCTGGCGCCTCAACATCGCCGACGGGAAGCAGGGCCGGGGGTACGGGCGCTTCGCGGTGCGGTCCGTGGCCGACGAGATCCGGCGCCGAGGGGGCACCCGCCTGACCACCACCTGGCATCCCGGCGCGGACGGCCCGGCCGGTTTCTACCTGGCCCTCGGCTTCCGCCCGACCGGAGAGACCAGCGGAGGCCAGACGGTGGGTGCTCTGGAGCTGGACTGAGTCCGCGCTCGCGGCGGAGGGGCCCGCCGCGACGGCGCACCGGGACCGGATGCCGTCGCCGCGGGCGCCATCGCCGGACTACGCGGTCAGGCGCTGCGACAGGAACTGGAACCCGGCCGGGAGCAGCCTGATCCAGGTCGTGTAGTTGTGGCCGCCCTCCGGGACGGAGGCCACGGCGACGGTCAGTGGCGGTTTCGCGGCGGCGGTGAAGGCGTCGGCCTCGCCGCGGAAGTCGCCGTCGCCCTTCTCCGCGCCGCTGAGCATGACGCCGGTGGCGGGCGCGGGCAGGTTGCGCAGGCGCCACAGCAGGTCGGCCTCGTCGCGGCGCTGCTGGCTGCCCTTGAAGAGGTCGCCGGTGGTGACGTCCTCGGCGGCCTTGAGGTAGCCGGACATGGAGACGCCGCCCGCGAAGACCTCGGGGTGCCGCATGGCGAGCTTCGCGGCGCAGTAGCCGCCGGTGGAGTTGCCCATGACGCCCCAGCCGTGGGGGCCGGTGGCGACCCGGTAGGTGGCGGCGATCGCGCGCGGGACGTCCTTGGCGAAGTAGGTGCCGGCCTGCGTCCCGCCGGGGATGTCCTCGCACTCGGGGTCGGCGGGCATCGCGGGCGAGGGCCGCATCAGCACGAGGACGGTGGGCTGCATCCGTCCGGCCCGGATCTCGTCGAGGGCGACGCCGGGGTAGTTGAAGCGGGTGATCAGGGCCTTGGCGTCGCCGGGGAAGCCGGTCATGGCGATGATCGCCGGGAACCTGCGCTGCTCGTTGCCGGGCTGGAAGTACTGCGGCGGCAGGTAGACGTAGCCGTCGGTGCTCAGGCCGGTGCGGGCGCCGGGGATCGTGACGGCGCGGATCTCGCCGACCCGCTGCGGGTCGCGCGGCCCCGCGGTGTCGACGGGTTCGCGGCCGGTCTCCCGGGCGGGCAGGACGGGGAGGTTCGGCGGGTCGGGCTCGGTGCCGGCGGAGGCGGAGGCGGACGGGCCGGGCGCGGGCGCGGGCCCGGCGGCGGCCCGGACGGCGACCGGGGCGTCCGGGCCGGTGCCCAGCAGGTCGTTCCAACTGCTGTAGAACGAGAAGTAGTTGTTCGCCAGCAGGCCGATCACGGCGAGCAGCGCGAACTGGCTGCCGAGCAGCATGCCGATCCGTCCCAGCACCGCCCGCCAGTGCCGCCGGGCGAGGGCGGGCCACCACCAGACGGTGGCCCCCAGTGCCGCCACCGCGATCTCGATCGTGAAGAGCAGCAGTGTCGTGCTGGTCAGTCCCATGCCCCGTGGTCCCCCGTGCCTTCCGTTACCGGTCCCCGCCCGCGGCGCGCGTCCGCGAGCCGGAGGGAGGAGGACGGGCTCGGCGCGGCCGTGGCGGTGCGTACGTACGACGTGCCTCACGCACGTGCGGCAAGCAGTATGCCTGCCGCCGGGGCGACGCCCGGACCCGGCCCCGCGGTTCCGCCCGCCCGCGCCCGCGCGTCCGCGCCCGCGCCCACCCGCGCGGCCGCTCGGCCGCCCGCCCGGTCGGCCCGTTCCCCGCCTCGAGCCGACGCCCGTCAACTCGATCGCGCGGCCGCTCGGCCGCCCGCCCGGTCGGCCCGTTCCCCGCCTCGAGCCGACGCCCGTCAACTCGATCGCGCGGCCGGGCGGTTCACACCGGTACGACCGTCACCGGGCAGTGTGCGTGGTGCAGGACGGCGTGCACGGGCGTCGCCAGCCGCAGGCCGAAGCGCGGCGCGGGCTCGTGCCGGGAGAGCACCACCAGGGCGGCGGTGCGGGAGGCCTCGACCAGGGTGGCGGCGCTGCCGCCGGTCAGCTGGTGGCTCTCCACCTCGACGGTGGGGTACTCCTCGCGCACCGGGTCGCAGGTGCGGCGCAGCAGTCGCTCGTGCAGCTGGGCCTCCTCGCCGAGCTCGTCGACCATCGGCGCCATCCGCCCCACGTCGGCCACCACCGGTGACCAGGTGTGCACGGCCCGCACCGCCAGGCCCCGGCGGGCGGCGGTCTCGCAGCCGAAGCGCAGGGCGGCGGCGTCGCGCTCGTCGTGGACGGCGACCAGCACCGGCCCGTGGGGGTGCTCGGTGCCGCGGACCACGGCGACCGGGCAGGCGGCGTGCGCGGCGACCTTCAGGCTGACCGAGCCCAGCAGCAGGGAGGCGAAGCCGCCGTGGCCGCGCGTCCCGAGGACGGCGAGCGAGGCGTGCTCGGCGGCGGTGAGCACCGCCTCCGCGGCGTCGCGCGGCACCACGTCCCCGGTGATCCGCAGCCCGGGGTGGGCGGCCTCCAGCGTGGCCTGCACGGCGTCCAGGAGTTCCGCGGCCTCCCGCAGGATCAGGTCGGTGACGGTGGCACCGGTGCGCGGCGAGAGCGTCACCGTCCCGGTGTTGACGGCGTGCACGAGGTGCAGCCCCGTCCCCCGGGACTCCGCCTCCCGCGCGGCCCACTCCGCGGCCTCGGCCGCGGGCGCCGAGCCGTCGATCCCCGCCACCACTCCGTTGGCTGCCCTGATCTCCATGGCGCACTCCTCGGACCGGGCGCGCCCCGGCCGCTCCCCTCCAGCATGCGCCGCCCGGCCCCGCCCCGACAATCAGGGACGGCCCGGCCGCCCGGGGCCCGTCCCGGCCGGGTCCTCCGTCCCTTCGTACGGCGCCTGCGGCAGCGGCGCGTCGGTGAGGAAGGCCAGCACCGCCGCCCGGTACTCGCGCGGGCGGTCGACGGCGATCGCGTGCCCGGCGCCGGGGACGTACAGCAGCCGGGCCTCCGGCAGGGTGTCGCGGTACTCGCGGGTGACCGGCCAGTGCTTGTAGTCGCACTCGCCGCGCAGCACCAGCGCAGGGACGTGCACGGTGCGCAGGACCGGCCGGGGGTCGGGGCGGCGGCGCAGGTCCTCGGCGATCAGCTGGTTCGCGTAGTAGCCGGGCGTCCTGACCGGCAGGTCGCCGATGCCGGGGGCGCAGGTCGCGGCGGAGCCGGAGACGGCGAGCAGTCGCCGGAAGAGCGCATCGGCCTCGGCGTCGGGGAGCAGGGCGCGGGCCTGGGCGGGGTCGACGGCGGCGAGCAGTGACCAGAGGGTGGCGCGGGGGGTGGCGCCGATCTCCCCGATCCGGCGGCGCTGCGCGTCGGTGAGGCGGTCCCAGAGCTGTCCGGCCTGTTCGTCGGTGTACGCGGGGGCCCAGAGGGCGCCGGGCGAGGTGAGGACCACCCGGGCGACGTGCCCGGGGTGCGCCGCGAGGTACTCGGCGGCGAGGGTGCCGCCCCAGGAGGCACCGATCAGGACGACCCGCTCGGCGCCGATCCGCTGCCGGACCGCCTCCAGGTCGTCGACCTGCCGTTGCACGGTGTAGCCGTCCAGGTCGGCCGGGCGCGGGGAGTCGCCGGAGCCCAACTGGTCGTAGGCGTAGACGGGGTAGCCGGCGGCGGCGAGTTCCGCGTCGAGTCCGTCCTCGGCTCCGCCGGGGGTGCCGGGGCCGCCGTGCAGCCGGATGACGGGGGTGTCGCGGGCGGGTCCGCGGGCGGGGGTGAGGCGGTAGGCGAGGCGGGAGCCGGTGGGCAGGTCCCAGTACGCGGCGGCCGTCCCGGGGAGGGCCCGCTCGCCGGGCGGCAGGACGGCCGCGCCGAGCCCGGCGGCCAGCAGCGCGGCCAGCACGGCCGGGGTCCACGCGGGCCAGCCGCCGAGCCGGGCCGCGCCCCGCAGCGGCAGTCCGCCGCCGGTGGCCAGGCCCAGCAGCGCCCCGCCGAGCATCACCCACGGCACGGGCGCGAGCGCCCCGGCCGCCACCAGGCCGACTCCGGCCCCGACCGTCCCGCCGATCAGTCCGACCGGCACCAGCCCCACCGCCAGCAGTGTCTTCTTCATGCCGCCACCGTGGCCCGCCGCACCCCCGCCGGTCGTCCCTCCGCCCGCTCGTCCCGCTCCCCCTGGCGGCGGATGCGGCGTCAACTCCCGGGCTGACGCGGGCGGGTGGCCGGGCGGCCTAGCGTGAGCGGGGTGAGCGGGGTGAGCTGGTGGCGGGCGGACGGGCGGGTGGCGCGGGGCTGGTGGGTCGCCCTGGACGGGGTGGTGGCGTGGGCGTCGGCCGGGATCGCGGTGGGCGGTTCGGGCTACACGGCCTCGCTGCTGGCCGGTTCGGCGGTGTCGCGGGCGGCGGTGGCGGTGTGGTTCGGGGCGCTGCTGCTGCGGCGGCTGGTGCCGGTGGCGGCGCTGTGGGCGGGCGCGGGGGCGACGGTCGCGGTGGTGGCGGCGGGCGAACCGGTGACGAACCTGTCGCTGGCGTCGGCGCTGCCGCTGGTGGTGCTGCTGCGCACCCGGCCTCCGGCTGCCGCCGCCGCGCTCGCCGCCCCGCCCGTGCTCGCCGTCCTGCTCGCCCTCTCCGGCCGCCCCGACGCCCCGCTCTGCTGCGCGTTGCACGCCGCCGCGGCGGCGGTGGGCGTGGCGGCGCGGCGGCGTGACCGGGCCCGCCGGACGGCGGCCGAGGAGCGGGCCCGGCGGCTGCTGGAGGAGGAACGGGCGCGGATGGCCAGGGAGTTGCACGATGCGGTGGGGCACGCGGTGACGGTGATGGTGACCCACGCGGGCGCGGCGCGGCTGGGTGCGGCCGACGGCCCGCCGCAGTTGCGCGCGACGCTGGAGCGGATCGAGCGGGTGGGCCGCGGCGCGATGGGCGACCTGGACCGGGTGCTGGGGCTGCTGGAGCCGCTCCCGCCGCCCGCGCCCCTGGAAACGGCTCTGCGGGCGCTGCTCGCCGACCTGCCGCCGCGACTCGCGGTAACTCTCGAACTCCCGTCACCCGCAATGGAGTTGACCGCAGCGCGCACCGAGCTGCTGCACCACGCGGTCCGGGAGGCGCTGACCAACACCCTGAAGCACTCGACGGCCACCGCCGCCACCGTCCGGCTCCGCCGCACCCGGCACGCCCTGCGCCTCACCGTCACCGACAACGGCCGTCCCGTACAGGACACTTCGCTCCCCTCCTCGGGCCGCGGCCTGGCCTGGGCCCGCCGACGGGCGGCGGCGCTGGGCGGCGCCCTGACCGCCGGCCCGGGGCCGGGCGGCTGGCGGTTGGAGGTCGAACTCCCGTGGCCGTGACCGTTCTCGTCGCGGACGACGAGGACCTGATGCGGGCCGGTCTGCGGATGCTGCTCGGCACCCAGCCGGACGTGCGGGTGGTCGGCGAGGCCGCCGACGGCGCGCAGGCGGTGCGCCTGGCCGCGGAGTCGAGGCCGGACGTGGTCCTGATGGACGTCCGGATGCCGGTCCTGGACGGGGTCGCCGCCACCGCCGAACTGGCCGCCCGCTGCCCGGCCTCGCGCGTCCTGGTGCTCACCACCTTCGAGGTGGACGCGTACGTCTTCGCGGCGGTCCGCGCGGGCGCGGCGGGGTTCCTGCTGAAGCGGACCCCGCCCGAGCAACTCCTGGACGGCATCCGCACGGTGGCCTCCGGCGAGGCCCTGCTCTCGCCCTCGGTGACCCGCCGCCTGCTCGCCGAGTTCGCCCGCTCCGCCCCGCCGCCCGCCTCCCCGGCCGCGCGCCGCCCTGGAGCGGCTGACCCCGCGCGAGCACCAGGTCCTGCAACTCCTGGGCCGGGGCCGCTCGAACCCGGAGATCGCCGCCGCCCTGCACCTGGGCGAGGCCACCGTGAAGACCCATGTCCGGCGCGTGCTCGACAAGTTGGGCGTCCGCGACCGGATCCACGCCGTGGTCTTCGCCTTCGACCACGGCGTGGTCCGCCCCGCCCCGCACCGCGACGGCGGAGCGGAGTAGCGTGTCGGGTACGGCACCGGGAACCACCGGCGGACGGGGGTTCCCCGCGCCCGCCCGGTGCCCCGACTGGGGGTGTGCGATGAGCACCGTGTCCGTCCACCGGGCGCTTCGGCGGCCGGCCGTGGCGAAGGCGGAGGGCGGCGGCCGCTGGTACGCCCGGACGGTCGCCCGCTACCTGCTGGGCGCCGTCCTGTTCTGGTTCGCCGTCGCGGTCCTGCGCACCGCCCTGACCGGGCACGCCCTGGCGGACTCCGTCCAGCGCTGCCTTCCGTTCCTGGCGTTCTGCGCCGTCCTCCCGGTCCTCCTCGCGCCGGTGGCCCCGCTGCGCTTCTCCCCCCGTCTGCGCTGGTACGCGGGCACCGCCCTGGTCCTGCCGCTGCTCCCCCTGCTGCTCCTGTTCGGCCCCTTCCCGCTGCCCCTGGTCGCGCTCCACCTGGCGTTCGCCCGCTGGCTGCTGCCCCGCCCGGTCTTCCTCCTGCGCTGAACCCCGCACGCACCGGTGCCCGCCCGGGGCGCTCCCGGGCGGGCACCGCACTCCGGACGGGTCAGCTGCTCCCGGTGGCCTGCCATTCGGCGCGGTAGTCGTCGAAGATGGCCTTCAGGTGGTGGCCGATCTTGAGGTAGTCGAGGTCGTCGAGGTTGGCGAGCGAGACCCGGACGGACCACTGGGGGCCGTCGAAGCCGCCGCCGTTGAGCAGGACGACGCCGGTCTGCTCGGCGAGGCGGAAGAGCGGTTCGGTGGGTTCGTAGTTCTGCTGCAGGAAGGCCGCGAACTCGGGTCCGGCGGTGCGTTCGGCCTCGGCGAGCAGGTCGAGTTCGATGTAGTAGCCGGCCCGCTGCGGGTCGTCGGAGATCTTCATGCCGGAGCCTTCGAGCAGCAGGTCGAGGCGCTGCTTGACGATGGCCTGCACCTTGGCCTTGTAGGCCTTGCCCTCGGGGAGCATCGCGAAGAGCGAGAAGAGGGTGAGCTGGGCCTGCTGCGGGAGGGAGAGCCCGGCGGTGTGGTTGAGGGCGACCTGCCGGGAGTCGGCGACCAGGCGGTCGATGAAGCGGATGCCGCCGGGGTCGAGGCTGAGGCTGCCGTAGCGCTTGGCGAGCCGGTCCTTCTCGGCCTGCGGGAGGGCGGCGAGGGCGTCGTCGATGACGTTGTCGCGGTGCAGGCCGATGACGCCGAGGCGGTGGCCGGTGCAGCCGTAGTGCTTGGAGTAGGAGTAGACGAGCAGGGTGTTGCGGGGCAGGTCGGCGGCGATGCTGCGGAAGTGGTCGACGAAGGTGCCGTAGACGTCGTCGGTGACGATGATCAGGCCGGGGTTGTCGGTGGCGACGATGGACCTGATCTGGTCGGCGACCCGCCGGGAGAGCGCGAGCGAGGGCGGGTTGCTGGGGTTGACCAGGCAGACGAGCTTGACGGCGGGGTCGGCGAGCTTGGCGACCTCCTCGGTGGGGTAGCGCCATTCGCGCACGCCCGCCTCGGCGAAGGAGGAGGCCTGGACCTGGACGACGTCGAACTCGTAGGTGTCGAGTTCGGGGATCTCGATGTAGGGGGTGAAGACCGGCACCATCAGGGCGATCCTGTCGCCCTTGTGCAGGATGCCGTTCTTCATCAGGGAGTCGAAGATGTAGCACATGGCGGCGGTGCCGCCCTCGGTGGCGAACAGGTCGAGCTGCCCCTCGGGGGGCCGGCGGTCCATGAGTTCGTCCTGCAGGTAGCCGGTGACGATCTGCTCGGCGCAGGTCAGCATCCGGTCGGGGACGGGGTAGTTGTCGCCGATGGCGGCGTCCGCGAGTTCGTGCAGGAAGGCGTCGCGGTCGAGGTCGAAGCGGTCGACGGCGAGGCCGGTGCAGGCGGTGAGCAGGTCGATGCCGGGCAGTTCGGGGTGGGAGCGGGCGAACCGGTCGTAGCGGGCGGCGATGCCGTGCCGTTCGGGCATGCCGCCGAGGTTGTCGGCGGTCCAGACCCGGCGGGACTCGGAGAGGGCGAAGTGGCCGAGGGCGAGCATGGCCTCGCGGGGGCCGGTGCAGACCCAGTTGGGGTTGCCGCGGCCCGCGTTGAGCATGTGGACGGTGGTCTTGTCCTTCTGCCCGGGCCGGTCGGCCTGGTAGTGCTCGGCGAGCCTGATGAACTCGCCCTTGAGCTCGAACGGGCTGAGCCGGGAGAGGCGCTGGATCTCCTCGCGGCTGATCGACGGCTTGCTCATGGTGCGCTTCTTTCGGGAAAAGGGCGGGGGTTCAGCCGAGCAGGGCGACGATGATCGCGCCCCAGATGGTCAGCAGGACGTTGCCCGCGGCGTACGGGATGGTGTAGCCGAGGGTGGGGATCTGGCTGCGGGAGGCTTCGTTGATGGCGCCGATCGCGGCGGTGGTGGTCTGGGCCCCGGCGACCACGCCCATCAGGATCGGCGGGCGCATCCGGAAGACGAAGTGGCCGACCAGCAGGCCGACCACCAGCGGGGCGACGGTGGCGACGGCGCCCCACAGCAGCAGGCCCCAACCGGCTTGGGACAGGCCGCTGGTGAAGCTCGGCCCGGCGTTGATGCCGACGATGGCGACGAAGGCGCAGAGGCCGAGGGTGTCCATGAACCACTGGGCGCCGGGCGGCACGTTGCCGTAGGTCGGGTACTTGCCGCGGATCCAGCCGAACACCAGGCCCATGATCAGCGCGCCGCCGGAGGTGGAGAGGCTGATCGGCACGCCACCGAGGGTGAGCGCGGGGATGCCGATGCAGCCGCCGAGGAAGATGCCCAGGCCGACCCAGGTCATGTCGGTGGCGAAGCTGGTGGGCACGGGCTTGCCGATCGCCCGGGCGGCCGGGCCGACCAGCCGTTCGGGCCCGGAGAGCAGCAGGGTGTCGCCGCGTTCGAGCTGGGTGGTGAGCCGGTAGGGGAACTCGGCACCGGAGCGGTAGACCTTGTCGACGAACACCCCGACCATGAACGGTTCGCGCCGCAGCTCCGCGATGGTCTTGCCGAGTTGGGCCTTCTCGGAGGCGACGACGTGCAGGTGCTCGGTCTGGTAGCCGAGCAGTTCGACGTCGTCGCTCTCCGGACCGATGGCGGTGACGGGGTCGAACTCGACCAGGTCGTGGCGGAGCGCGCTGACGGCGAGCACGTCGCCGCGTTCGACGACGGTCTGCTGGTCGTGGTCGATGATCCTGCCGTCGCGGCGGACCCGGGTGAGGTAGATCCGGCGCCCGGCCGCCTGCTCGCGCTGCTCGAACTGCTCGATGGTGGAGCCGATCAGGCCGTTGCTGGCGGTGTAGGCGCGCAGCACGACCTCGTAGTAGCCCTCGGCGAGGTCGGGGTCGTCGGCGGGGGCGTCGAGTTCGGCGGCCAGTTCGCGGGAGTCGGCGGCGAGGTCGCTGTGCAGGAAGCGGGGGGCGATGTTGGCCAGCAGGATCGCGCACAGGATGGTGCCCAGCGGGTAGGTGACGGCGTACCCGATCGGGACGAGGTTCTGCTGGGCGGTGACCTGGTCCGGGCTGAGGCCGGGGAGGCCGGCGATGGCGTCCTGGGCGACGCCGATGACGGCGGACTGGGTGAGCGCGCCGCCGAGCAGTCCGGCGCCCAGCCCGGGCCCGTAGCCGAGCATCTCGGCGAAGCCCCAGCAGATCGCCAGGCCGCTGACGCAGACCGCGAGGGTGACCGCGACCTGCGGCAGGCCGTCCTTCTTGAGGCCGCGGAAGAACTGCGGGCCGACCTTGTAGCCGAGGGCGAACAGGAACATGATGAAGAACACCGACTTGACGGTGCCGTTGACCTCGACGTCGGTGAGCCAGCCGGTGAACAGCCCGGCGATCAGGCAGCCGGTGACGGCGCCCAGGCCGATGGCCCGCCAGTGCAGGCGGCCGACGAGGAAGCCGATCGCGATGGTCAGGAAGATCAGCAGTTCGGGGTAGGGCTTGAAGACGTGGTCGGTGATCCAGTCCATCCGCGGTCAGCCTCCGTTCAGGCCGACCAGGCCGACCAGTAGTGGTCCGGTCAGCGGGAGCAGGAAGTTGGAGAGGGTGTAGGTGATGGTGTAGCCGAGCATCGGGACGCTGCTGCGGGCGACGTTGCCGACGGCGGTGATCGCGGGGGTGGAGCACTGCTGTCCGGCGATCGCGCCGACCAGGATCGGCGGTTCGATCTTGAGGAGGCGGCGTCCGATGAACAGGCCGAGGAAGGCGGGGACGACCACCATCAGGATGCCGGAGACCGGCAGCAGGACGGGGTACTGCTTGAGCAGCGGCCCGGCGTCGGGGCCCGCGGCCATGCCGGTGACGGCGATGAACATGGCCAGGCCCAGGTCCTTCATGGTCTGCGCGGCGGCGGGCGGGTAGGCGCCGAAGGTGGGGCGCAGCGAGCGGACCCAGCCGAAGACCAGGCCGGAGATCAGGCAGCCGCCGCCGGTGCCGAGGGTCAGGTTGACCTCGCCGAGGTGGACGTTGACCTTGCCGAGCAGGACGCCGAGGCAGATGCCGAGCGAGATGTAGATGTAGTCGGCGGTGTCGGAGCGGACGGTGGCGCCGACCTTGCCCGCGAACCGCTCGACCCGGGAGCGGGCGCCGACCACGGTGAGGGTGTCGCCGCGGTGCACCTCGGTCTCGCCGACGGCGGGCAGGTGGTGGTCGACGCGCTGGATGTCGGTGAGGAACACGCCGCCGGTGACCTCGCGGTCCCGGTCGCGGACGGAGTCGAGGCTGTGTCCGGCGATCTCCTTGTTGGTCACCACGACCTGCCGGACGGCCATCGGGCTGTCCAGGCCGGGGACGCCGCTGGTCTCGGGGCCGAGCTCGTGCCCGGCGTCGATCACCGCGGCGCGGCGGCCGACCACCAGCACCTGGTCGCCGCGGCGCAGCACCGGGTCGTCGTCGACGCCGAGCTTCCTGCCGCCGCGCTGGACGGCCTCGACGGTGACGAGTTGGCCGGAGCGTTCCTGGATCTGGCTGATCCGGGTGCCCTCGCCCTGCGAGACCAGGTAGGTGCGGCCGACCAGGGCGGGCAGCGAGGGGGCCTCGCCGGGCTCCAGTTCGCCGCCCTCGCCGCGCATCTTCTCCCAGACCTGGCGGGAGGCCTCGGGGAGCTTGATCCGCATCAGCATCGGGAACAGCTGGCTGGTCAGCAGGACGATGCTGATCAGGCCGAACAGGTAGCAGACCGAGTAGGCGGTGGCGACGTGCGCCTGCAACTGGGTGGTCTGGTCGGCGGTGATGCCGGGGAGCTTGGCGATCGCGTCCTGCGCGGTGCCGACGGCGGCGGACTCGGTGGCGGCGCCGGCCAGGATGCCCGCGGCGGTGCCGACGTCCAGGTCGAAGGCCTCGGCGATGCCGAGCGCCATCAGGACGACGACGACCGCCTCCATGACGGACAGCACGCCGAAGCGCAGGCCCTTGGCGTTCATGTTGGCGAAGAACTGCGGTCCGGCGATGTAGCCGAGGGAGAAGATGAACAGGGCGAACGCGACGTTCTTGACGTCGGCGTTGACCGAGACGTTCTGGGCGCCGACCAGCATCGAGACGATCAGGACGCCGCAGATTCCGCCGAGTTGGATCGGCCCGACGCGGAGTTTTCCGACCAGGTAGCCCAGGCCCAGGCAGAAGAAGAGGGCGAGAACGGCGTTCTCACGCAGGAGGCTCATGACCGTATTAGAGCGGAATTGCAGGGCTATGTCCGATTTAACACGCCGTCATGATCATCATCTCTGTCCGCAGCGTTCCCGCACCGCTTCCAGCAGCACCTGCGCGTGGCTGCGCTCCGGCTCCTTCACCGCCGTCAGCAGCACCAGCTCCCCGCCCCCGGCCGCCGCGCACAGCCCGTCCAACTCCCGCTGCGCGTCCGGCGCTTCCAGCTCCGCCCGGTAGCGCCGAACGAACTCCGCGTACTCCCCCGCGGCCCGTGGAACCAGCGGCGCAGCTCGGACGACGGCGCCACCGCCTTCGCCCAGCGGTCCAGTTGCGCGTCCTCCTTGCGCAACCCGCGCGGCCACAGCCGGTCCACCAGCACCCGCTCGCCGCCGTCCGGCTCCCCGTACACCCGCTCCACCCGTACGCTCACGGGCCCCACCGTACGCACGGCGGGGCCCGGGGGGCGGGAGCGGCGCGGGCGGGTCAGACGGTGACCGGCCGCTCGGCGGGGGCGGGTGCGGCAGCGGCGCCGTGCTCGATCCGCAGTTGCGGGAGCAGGCGGTCCAGCCAGCCGGGCAGCCACCAGTTGTGGCGGCCGAGCAGGGTCATGGTGGCGGGCACCAGGACCATCCGGACCACGGTGGCGTCGACCAGGACGGCGACGGCCATACCGACGCCGATCATCTTGACGGTGATGTCCGGGTCGATCGCGAAGCCGGTGAACACCGCCACCATGATCGCCGCCGCGCTGCTGATCACCCGCCCGGTGGAGGACAGGCCGCGCACCACGCTGCCGCGCGGGTCGCCGGTGGCCAGCCAGTCCTCGCGGACCCGGGAGAGCAGGAACACCTCGTAGTCCATCGACAGGCCGAACAGGACGGTGAACATCAGGATCGGCACCCAACTGGAGACCGGCACCGCGTGCGGCAGCCCCAGCAGCCGCGCGCCCGGGTCGTGCTGGAAGACCGCCGTCATCACCCCGTACGCGGCCGCCACCGACAGCAGGTTCATCAGCGCGGCCTTGACCGCGATCACCGGCGCCCGGAACAGCACCGTCAGCAGGATCAGCGAGAGCACCACCACGAACGGGATGACCACCCACAGCCGCTGCGAGAGCCGGTCGGAGATGTCGGAGAAGGCCGCGACCTGGCCGGTGACCTGCACCCCGGCCGGGAGTTCGTCCGCGCGCAGCCGCTTCAGCAGCTTCGGGGTGGCCGCGTCCTGCGGGCCGGTGCGGGGCTGGACGCTGATCACGGCGGCGTCGCCCGCCGCGTTGACCCGGGCCGGCTGCACCGCGGCGACCCCCGGATCGGCCGTCAACTTCTCTGCCAAAGCCGGGAGTTCGGACTTCGGCAGTCGCTCCAGGTCGATCGCCAGCAGCAGCGGCCCGTTGGCGCCCGGGCCGTACGCCTCGGCGATCAGGTCGTACGCCTTGCGGGTGGTGTTGCCGGACGCCTGGCTGCCCGCGTCCTGCGGCCAGGTCCGCATGCCCAGCACCGGGGCGGCCAGGCCCAGCAGCACCATCAGCGAGAGCACCGCGGCGCTGACCGGGCGGCGGCCGACCAGCCGGGCCCAGCGCTCGGTGCGGGTCGGCGCGGCGGGCGGCTGCGCGGCGGTGGTGGTGGCGGCCCGGCGTTCGGCGCGGCGTTCGGCGCGGCGCAGCAGGCGCGGGCCGGAGAGCGAGGCCAGCGCGGGCACCAGCGTCAGGGCGGCCGCCATCACGGCGCCGACGGTGGCGAAGGTCGCGTAGCCGAACGAGGCGTAGACGGACAGGCCCGCCAGCTTCAGGCCGAGCAGCGAGACCAGCACCGTCGCCCCGGCGACCACCACCGAGGTGCCCGCGGTGGCGTTCGCCTCGGTGGCGGCGGCCCGGGCGTCCAGGCCCCGGCGCAGCCCCTCCACGTGCCGGGAGACCAGCAGCAGCGCGTAGTCGATGCCCACGCCCAGACCGACCATCGAGGCCACCGTCGGCGCGATCCCGCTGATGTCGGTGACGGCCGACATCAGGGTGATCAGCCCCGTCCCGGCGCCGAGCCCGGCCAGTGCGACCAGCAGCGGCAGACCGGCGGCGACGACCGAGCCGAGCGAGACCACCAGGATCACCAGCGCGGCGCCCATGCCGATCGCCTCGGCCGTCCCGTTCGGGGCGCTGAAGTGCTCGGGCAGCTCGCCGCCGAACTCGACCTGGTACCCGGCGTCGGTGGCGGACCGGGTGGCGGCCTGCAGCGCGTCCATCCCCTCGATCCGCTTGATCGCGGTGACCTTGACGTCGTAACCGACCGTCAGCAGCGCGGTGTCCCCGGCCCGGGAGGGTATCGGCTCGCTCACCGACAGCGCGTGCGGCACCTTCGCCAGGCTCCCGCGCAGCGCCGCCAGCGCCTCGGCGGGCAGCGCCCGGCCGCTGCGGTCGTGGACCACCACCCGGGCGCTGGTGCCGGAGGTCTCCGGGAAGCGCGCGTTCAGCAGGTCCATGCCCGCGGTGGACGGGGTGCCGGGGATCCGGTAGTTGTCGCGCGGCTCGCCGCCGAACGCCTGCGCCAGGCCGAGCACCGCGACGAGCAGCAGCACCCAGGCGGCGACGGTGCGCCAGGGCCGGGCCGCCGCGGCCCCGCCGAGGCGGCCGAGGAGTGTGGACATTGCAGAAGCCTTCCGTGCGACGGTCGATCCGATGTCGAACCCCAGTGTGGGAGACGGCTCTTGGAGCCCACTTGGCGCCCCCGCCGAGCCCGGGCCGGGCGGCGCGGCGGGGGTCGGGACGGCGCGGAGCCGGAGCGGCGGGGTGGGAACGACGGGGCCGGAACGATGGGGCCGGAGTCAGGACGGCGGGCGTCCGGCCCCGAGGGCGGCCAGCGCGGCGTGGGCTTCGGCCTCCCAGCCGGGGGCCTCCCAGCGGCGGGCGACCTCGGCGGCCTGCCGGAAGTGGTCGGCGGCCTCGGCGGTGCGGCCGAGGTGGCGGGCGAGTTCGCCGAGGGTGAGGGCGACCGGGCGGATCGCCACCGAGGTGGAGGCCGCACCCGCCACCAGGTGCGCCAACGGACGCATCTGGTCCAGGAGTCGGGCCGCCTCCTCGGTCTCGTCCAGGGCGATGACCAGGTCGGCGCGCAGTTGCAGGAACAGCGAGCGGAAGTAGTCGGCCTGGATGCCCTGGTACTCGCCCCGGGCCCGCCGGACCTCCGCCGGGTCGTGCCCGGCGGCGTGCATGGCGAGCGCGGTGACGTCGGCGATCAGCGGGCCGTACTGGGCGTGGTGCTCCCGGATCAGCGGCAGCATCTCGCCGAGGCGGCCCCGCCGGTGCGCGACCACGATCCGGATCAGCGCGCCCAGGCCGTCCGCGTGCAGCGAGCCGCGTTCGCGCAGGCCGGTCAGGGCCTGCTCGTAGAGGGCGACGGCCTCCTCGACGCGGTCGGCGGCGAGTTCCAGCATGCCGCGCTGGAACAGCACCACGTCGACGAACTCGGCCAGCCCGTAGCGGCGGGCGATCTCCTCCCCGGCCGCCATGTGGCGGCGCAGCGCGGGCAGGTCGGCGCGCACGGCGGCGGCGGTGGCGGCCAGGTGCTCGGCGTGCCAGCGGTAGGCGGGCAGGTCGTGCTCGGCGGCGAGGGCGGCGAGTTCGGCGGCCAGCTCGGCCCGGTCGACCGGCGCCAGCTCGTGGTCGCAGGCCCGGGCCTCGGCGGCGAGGGCCAGGCACAGCAGCCGCGGGTCGCCCTCGGCGCGGGCGATCGCGACGGCCTCCCGCCCGGCGGCGATCGCCTCGGTCGAGCCCGCGCAGTCGAGTTCCTGGGTCAGCGCGTCGAGCAGTCGGCAGCGGGTGGCGGGCGGCAGGTCGGTGCGGCGCAGCAGCCGGGTGAGCTGGTCGACGGCCTCCTGGTCGAGGGCGCCGTACGGGTGGGTGACCCACGGGGTGGGCTCGGTCCAGGCCGTCCAGGCGGCGACCAGGAGTTCCTCCCGGCCGCTCTCCCGGGCGAGTCGGAGCGCGCGGGCCTTGGTGCGGGTGGCGGCGGTGACCTGCCCGGCCCGGACCTGGGCGCGCAGCAGGGCGCCGAGCAGCTCGATCCGGCGGGCGGGCCGGTCCTCGCCGGGCTGTTCGGCCGCGCGCTCCAGGTTGTCGACGGCCTGCCGGAGCAGGTTGACGGCGCTGGCGTGGGCGTAGCGCCGTTCGGCGTCCTCGGCGGCGCGGACGCAGTGGTCGACCGCGAGGGCGGCCGTGGCGGTGGTCGCGGCCTGGGTGAAGTGGTGGGCCAGCGCGGTGAGTTCGCCGGGGCGCAGGTCGCGCAGGGCGTGTCCGATCCGGCCGTGCAGCCGGGCCCGGCGCAGGCCGCCGAGGTCCGCGTACAGGGTGTCGCGGACCAGCACGTGGGCGAACCGGACGGTGCCGGGCCGGGGTTCGAGCAGCAGGCCGCCCGCGACGGCCGCCTCGACCGCCTCGGTGGCGGTCTCCTCGTCCTGCTCCCCGGCCCGCAGCAGCAGGTCGACGTCGCTCTCCCGGCCCGCGACGGCGGCCAGCCGCAGCAGGTCGACGGCGGGCGCGGGCAGCCGCTCGAAGCGGCGGCGCAACACCTCCCGGACGCCCTGCGGGACCTGCTGCAGGGCCGTCGACTCGTCGCCCAGCGCCAGGAGTTGGGCGCTCTCGGCGAGGTAGAACGGGTTGCCGCCGGTGCGTTCGGCCAGCGCCCGGACGGTCTCCGGCCGCACCGGGGCGGCGCACACCGCCTCGATCAGCCGCCCGGCATCGGGTTCGGCGAGCCCGCCGAGCGGCACCCTGAGCGGCGAGCGCCGGGCCAACTTGGCGAGAACGTGCGCGAGTTCGCCCTCGCCCGGGCGCAGGGCGGCCACCACCAGCAGGCCGCCGGAGGCCTCCGGCACGGACTGGTCGGCGGCCAACTCGCCCAGCAGCTCCCGGGTCTCCGGGTCGGCGGCGTGCAGGTCGTCCAGCAGGACGGCGAGCGGTGCCGTCCGGGCGGCGGCGTGCAGCCGGGCGACCACCGCGCGGTGCATCCGGAACCGGCCCCATCCCGCCTCCTGACGTGCCGTCAGCTCCGGGTCGGCGAGCAGCGGGGCCAGCAGCGGATCGGCCGCGACGGCGGGCTCGTGCCGGGCGAGGTCGCGCAGCACCTCCGTCCACGCCCAGGCCGCCGGGGCCCCCGCGCTCTCCGGGCACCGCCCGGTCACCACCCGCCAGCCACCGGCGCCCAGTTGCTCCCGCAGCCGCCCCAGCAGGGTCGACTTCCCGGCCCCCGCCTCCCCGCTCACCAACGCGAACCCGGCCCCGCCCCGCGCCCGCCCGGCCGCTCCCGACAGCGCCGCCAGCTCCTCCCGCCGCCCCACGAACACCTGCACCCGCCCGGCGCCGGAACGCCCGCCCCCGGACGGATCGCCCCCGGAAGGACCGGCCCCGGGACGGTCGGCCCCGGCGGCCGGGTGCACAGGTACGGGTACGGGTATGGGTGCGGGTACGGGCCCGCCGGGCACCCGGGTAGCGGCCGCGACGGCACCGGCTCCGCCGACGGGTGACGACACCGCCCCGGCGGCGGGTTCCGCCGCTCCCCCGCCGGTGGCGGCCGTCGGCCGGGGCGGGGTGCGGCGCGGGGCCAGCTCCTCGGTGCGCTGGTGCAGGATCGCGGATTCGACGGCGGTGAGCAGCGGACCGGGGTCGAGGCCCAGCTCGGCGGCGAAGTAGCTGCGGGCACGCCGGACGGCGGCCAGCGCCTCGGCCTGCCGGCCGCCGTGCCAGAGGGCGAGGGCGAGCAGCCGCCAGGCCTCCTCGCGCAGGGGGTGGTCCTCGACCAGGGCGGCGGCGTCCCGCGCGGCGGTGCGGGCGTGTCCGGCGGCGAGGTCGGCCTCGACGGCGGACTCCCGTGCGGCGGTGCGGAGTTCCTCCAGCCGGGCCACCTCGGGGGCGGCCCAGGGACGGTCGGCGAACTCGCCGTACGCCGGGCCCGGCCCCGGCCAGAGCCCGAGCGCCCGGCGCAGCCGCTCCGAACCCTCCGGGTGCGGGTCGGCGAGGAGGTCCTCGAACTCCTGCGCGTCGGTGCGGACGCCGCGCAGCGCGTAGCCACCCGCCTCGCTGACCAGCAGGCGGGCCTCCTGCCGGGGGCCGCGCCCGGGTTCCAGCAGGCGGCGCAGGTTGGAGACGTACGCCTGGAGGGAGGTCGCGGCCTTGGCGGGCGGGCGCCCCTCCCACAGGTCGTCGACGAGCCGGTCGGCGGGGACGGCCGCCCCGCGGGCGACCAGGAGCTGGGCGAGCACGCTGCGCTGGCGCGGGCCTCCCAACCGGGTGGCGGCCCCCGCCACTTGCGCCGTCAGTGTCCCGAGCACAGTGATCCGCACCATCGTGGGATCGAGCCTATGCGATGCCCGCGCGCAACCGTCGCCCACCTGCGTTCCAAGCGGGCTCCAAGTGGGCCCGAAGCGGGCCGCGAACCGTTGGACGCCCCGGGCGCGGTGCTGCCAGCCTGGCCCCATGGGGACGTACGTGTCGATCCGCGGGTGGCGACGGAGTGGCAGCTGCCCGACGGCGGGCCGTGGCGCGGTCAGCCGATCGCGCTGCCGGAGGCCAGGCGGACGGCGCCGAGCGGGACGAAGCCGCCGGTGCCGCCGTCGGTGCGGCCGTCGCCGAGGCGGCGCAGCATGGCGACGGCGATGCGCTGGGACTGGGCCTTGGCGCGTTCGGTGACGGGCCCGGCGTGGCGGCCGTCGAGGGTGGCGCGCCAGAGCTGGACCCAGCGGCCGAAGTGGGCGGCGGTGAGCGGGGCGGCGGCGTGCAGGGCGGCGTGCGGGGCGAGCGCGTTGCCGCGGTAGGAGGCGGTGCGCAGCAGGGCGCTCTCCCAGAAGTCGGTGATCCGGGGGAGGTGGGCCTCCAGGTCGAGGCGGGCGATCTCGGTGAAGTGCGGGCCGATCAGCGGGTCGGCGAAGGCGGCGCGGTAGAAGAGCCGGAGGGCCCGTTCCAGGTCGGCCCGGCTGGTGATGTCCGGTAGTGCCACGGCCGTGTCCTCTCGTGCTGTCCCGTGCTGTCGCCGCCCCGCTCCGTCACCTGCTGTCACGTGCCGTCACGGGTGGTGGCGCGCCGCTGCGCCCGTCCGGCCAGGGTACGTCGGGGCGGTGTCCACGGGCAGGGTCGTTGGTCCCGTCGGGGCCTCCACCTGGCAGGATGCTGGTCATGAGCTTCCTCCCCGCAGAAGACCGCTACGCCTCGATGTCCTTCCGCCGCGCCGGGCGCAGCGGCGTGCAGCTGCCCGCCGTCTCGCTCGGCCTGTGGCACAACTTCGGTGACACCCAGCCGCTGGAGGTGCAGCGCGCGGTGCTGCGCCGGGCCTTCGACCGGGGGGTGACGCACTTCGACCTGGCGAACAACTACGGCCCGCCGTACGGCAGCGCGGAGCGCAACTTCGGCTACCTGTTCGCGCAGGACTTCCGCCCGTTCCGGGACGAGCTGTTCATCGCCTCGAAGGCGGGCTGGGACATGTGGCCGGGCCCGTACGGGGACGGCGGCAGCCGCAAGTACCTGCTGGCCAGCCTGGACCAGTCGCTGGACCGGATGGGCCTGGACTACGTCGACGTCTTCTACTCGCACCGGTGGGACCCGACCACCCCGCTGGAGGAGACGATGGGCGCGCTGGACACGGCGGTGCGCTCGGGCCGCGCGCTGTACGCGGCGATCTCCAACTACCCGGCGGAGCAGCACCGGGAGGCGGTGGCGATCCTGCGCGAGCTGGGCACGCCGTGCCTGCTGAACCAGGCGAGCTACTCGATCCTGAACCGGGAGCCGGAGCAGGGGCTGCTGGACGCGGTGGGCGAGACGCAGACCGCGCTGATCGCCTACTCGCCGCTGGCGCAGGGCCTGTTGACCGACCGCTACCTGTCGGGCGACGTCCCGGCGGGTTCGCGGATGTCGGTGGGCCACTTCCTGAAGGAGGAGGCGCTGACGGAGGCGAAGCTGGAGCAGTTGCGGGCGCTGGCGAAGGTCGCGGAGGGCCGCGGGCAGAGCCTGGCGCAGCTGGCGCTGTCCTGGGTGCTGCGGGACGAGCGGGTGGTGTCGGTGATCATCGGCGCGTCGAGCGTGAAGCAGCTGGATCAGAACCTGGACGCGCTGGCGGCCGGTCCGCTGTCCGCGGAGGAGCTGGCGGAGATCGACCGGATCGGCAGGTGAGGCGGTAGCGGCGGTGAACGGGCGGGTGGCCGAGGGGAGTTCGGCCACCCGCCCGTTCACCGGTGCGGTCAGGGGTGCAGCTTCGGCAGGACGGTCTCGGCGACCCGGTAGGCCTCCTCCAGCAGCGGGTTGCCGGAGAGGATGAAGGTGTCCACGCCCAACTCCTGGAACTCGCGCAGCCGTTCGACCACCTGGTCGGTGGAGCCGACCACGGCGGTGCCGGGGCCGGGGCGGAACAGGCTCATGCCGGGCCACAGGTTGGGGTGGGTCTCCAACTCCCGCGCGCGGGCCGGGACGCGGCCGCCGTGCTGGCGGAACTGGCGCTGCCAGCCGACGCCGTCCTCCTCGGCCCGGCCGCCGAGCTGGCGGGCGTAGGTGGCCTCGCTGGTGACGTCGAGCAGCCGGTCGGCGGCGGCCCAGGCCTGTTCCTCGGTGTCGCGGACGATCAGGTGCAGACGCAGTCCGAGCCGCAGGGTGCGACCGTGGGCGGCGGCGCGTTCGCGGACGCGCTCCAGCTTCTCCTTGAGCAGGTGCGGGGGTTCGCCCCAGGTGAGGTAGACGTCGACGTGCTCGGCGGCGACCTCGATGCCCGCCGGGGAGGAGCCGCCGAACCAGAGCGGGATGTGTCCTTCGCGCAGCGGCGGCAGGTCGCGCAGCGAGGCCCCGGCGTTCTTCAGCTGGTAGAACTCGCCTTCGTGGTCGAAGACTTCGCCGCTGGTGAGGCGCTTGACCAGGCTCCAGTACTCGGCGGACAGCCGGTAGCGGTCGTCGTGCTCGACGTGCAGGCCGTACTCGCGTAGCTGGCCGGTGGAGCCGTTGACCACGTTGAAGCGCAGTCGACCGGGGCCGTGCAGGTGCTCGAAGGAGAGCGCCATCTTGGCCAGCAGGGTGGGCGAGACCAGGCCGGGGTGGACGGCGAGCAGGGGCTGGAAGCCGGGGCCGGTGGCGGCGGCCAGCGCGGAGCCGAGCGTCCACACGTCGTACTGGTCGGTGGCGAGCAGCGCGCCGGTGTAGCCGAGGCGTTCGACGGTGGCGGCGAGGTGCTGGAGGTAGCCGAGGTCGACCGGGCGGCGGCCTTCGGGCTCCCAGGGGTAGTGGCCCTCGCGGGGGATCAGGTACCAGAGGACTTCGGTGGCCATGGTGCTCAGGCTTCCTTCGCGGCGCGGGAGATGGCGGCGGCGACGGGCTGCTCCAGCTCGGGCAGGTGGATGTCGGCGACGGTGACCGCCCGGTCGATGAAGCCGACCCGGTGGAAGATGTCGGCGGCTTCCTGCTGCTCGGCGACGAACTCGGCGGTGGCGGGCTCCAGTTGCCAGGGCAGGGCGGCCAGCGCGGTGTGCCAGTCGGCGGCCTCGCCGCCTTGGTCCTCGGCGGCGATGGCGGCGGCCTCGGCGGGGTGGGCGGCGGCCCAGTGGTCGGCGCGCTGCAGGGCGGTGACGACGGCGGCGACCACCTCGGGCCGCTGGACGGCGAGTTCGCGGCGGGTGAAGAACACCGAGCGGTCGGTGATGACGTCGCCGGTGCGGATCAGTTCGCGGAACTCCCCGGTGCGTCGGGCGGCGGCGAGTTCGGCGCCCTGGGCGATCCAGCCGGCGATGGCGCCGCTGCGCAGCCGCTCGGCCTCGTCCCCGGCCGGGCGCTCGGCGCTGACGTCCTCGCCGTACGAGAGGCCGTGCTGGTGCAGGGCCTTGGCGAGCAGGTGGGTCTGCCAGGAGCCGATGCCGAGCACCACGGTGGTGCCCTTGAGGTCGGCGACCGAGTGCACCGGCCCGTCGGCGGCGACCAGCAGCGCGCCGTGGTCGGGGCGGGGCGCGGAGACGGCGGTGTAGACGATGTCGTGTCCCGCGGCCTGGGCGGTGATCGGCGGGGTGGAGCCGGTGCCGCCGAAGTCGATGGTTCCGTCGGCCAGGTAGGGGCCGGTCTTGGTGCCGTCCGTGTAGTGGTGGAACTCGGCGCTCTCGCCGAGCGGGGCCAACTCCTGCTGCAGGTAGTCGAGTCGGGCCAGGTGGTAGAGGGAGGGGTTGGAGCGGTGCACCCCGACGGTGATCGTCATGGCGGTCTCTTTCCTTGCAGGAGTGGCTAGTTGGCGTGCTGCGGCGCGGCGCCCCGGTGCACGCCGAGGTCGGCGAGCAGGCGGCGGCGCAGTGCCGCGAATTCGGGGTCGGCGGCGTCCCGGGGGCGTTCGACGGTGACGGTCTCGTCGCGGACGAGGGCGCCGTCGCGCAGGACGGCGACCCGGTCGGCGAGCCGGATCGCCTCGTCCACGTCGTGGGTGACCAGCAGGACGGCGGGCCGGTGCTTGCGGCACAGTTCGCCGACCAGGTCCTGCATCCGCAGCCGGGTGAGGGCGTCCAGGGCGGCGAACGGTTCGTCCAGCAGCAGGAGTTCGGGCTCCCGGACGAGGGCGCGGGCCAGCGCGGCGCGCTGCGCCTCGCCGCCGGAGAGGGTGCCGGGCCAGGCGTCGGCGTGGTCGGCGAGACCGACCTCGGCCAGCGCCCGGCGGCCGGTCTCCCGGGTGGCCGCGCCGCGCGGCAGGCCGACGGTGACGTTGCCGAGGACGCGCTTGGACGGGATCAGCCGGGGTTCCTGGAAGACCACGGTGCGCGAGGGCGGGACGAGGACGGTGCCCTGGTCGGCGCGGTCGAGGGCGCCGAGGATCCGCAGCAGGGTGGTCTTGCCGGTGCCGGAGGCGCCGAGCAGGGCGAGGAACTCGCCGCGGGCGATGTCCAGGTCGATGCCGTCCAGGACGGCGCGGGTGCCGAACACCCGGCGCAGGCCGCGCAGGTGGACCGCGGGCACGGTGGTGGCGGGGGCGGTGGTGGCGGAGGTGCTCATCGTCCGGCCACCTGCCGTCCGGTGACGGGCCGCCAGGGCATCAGGACGCGTTCCAGGACGCGGACCGCGCCGTCGGCGGCCAGGCCGAGCAGGCCGTAGATCAGGATGCAGACGGCGAGCACGTCGGTGCGGGAGAAGTTCTGCGCCTGGGCCATCAGGTAGCCGATCCCCTCGGTGGAGTTGATCTCCTCGGCGGCGATCAGCGCGATCACGCTGAGCGTCATCGACAGCCGCAGTCCGGAGAGCAGGGCTGGCAGCGCGCCGGGCAGCACGACCTCGCGGACCACCGCCCAGCGGGAGAGGCCGAAGCTGCGCATCGCCTCGACGAGTTTGCGGTCGGTGTTGCGGACGCCCCCGGAGGCGGAGACGTACATCGGGAAGGAGGTGGCCACGCCGATCAGCGCGATCTTCGCCGTCTCGGTGATGCCGAACCAGACCATGAACAGCGGCACCAGCGCCAGGAACGGGACGGTGCGCAGGACTTGGACCGCGGAGTCGAGCAGTTCCTCGCCGAGCCGGAAGAAGCCGGTGACCACGCCGAGCACCAGGCCGGTGCCGGCGCCGAACAGCAGGCCGAGGGCGGCCCGGGTCAGCGAGGTGGACAGCGCGTCGGTGAGCTGCCCGTTGCCCCACAACTCCTGCACGGCTTGCAGGACCTGGCCGGGCGAGGCGAGCACGTCGGGGGTGAGCGCGCCGGTCGCGGAGGAGATCTGCCAGGCGGCGAGCAGGGCCAGTGGGCCCAGGGCGCGCAGGGCGAGCGAGAGGCCGCGCGGCCGGGCGGTGGTGGCGCGGGCCCGGGGGGCGACCAGTCCGGCCGCCCGGGCCGCCTCGGTGGTGGTGGTCACTGTCCGCTCCCGGCGAGGGAGTTGACGTCGATCAGGTAGGGCTTGACGTCGACCAGGGTCTTGGTGACGCCCTGGTCGGCGTAGAACTTGGCGACCACGGCGAACCGGGCGGTGTCGGCGTCGGTGATCGGGGAGTCGACGGCGCGCTGCTTGCCGAACTCGACGGCGATCTCCTTCTCGGCGGGGGTGACGGCGGTCGGCCCGGCGTCGGTGAACACGTTGAGATAGGCGGCCGGGTCGGCCTTCTCCTTGGCGCCGTTCTCGTGCAGGTAGCCGTAGAACGCCTTCACCACCTCGGGGTGCTTCTCGGCGAAGGCCGAACGCACGGCCCACACCGCGTAGTTGTCGCTGCCGACGGCCTTGCCGTTGGCCAGGAAGTGTGAGTTCGCGTTGGCGATGGCGGGGATCGAGAAGGTGCCCCAGGTCGCCCAGGCGTCGACCTGGCCGGAGTTGAAGACGCCGGAGGTCTGGTCGGCCCGCAGGTAGACCCGCTGGACCTGGTCGGCCGGGATTCCGTTCTTCTCCAGCGCCTTGAGCAGCAGGTACTCGGAGGTGCCGCCCTGCGAGACGGCGACCTTCTTGCCGACCAGGTCCTTGACCTCCTTGATCGGCGAGTCGTTCTTCACCAGGATGCCCTCGCCGGCCTCGTCCGGTTCGGTCTGCGCGAACAGCTTGAAGCCGGGCTTCTGGGCGAGCGCGGCGACGGCCGAGGTGATCGAGCCCTGGGCGACGTCCAGCTGGTCGGCGTTGAGGGCCTGGGCGGCGGGGGCGAACGGCCCGGCGCTGCCCGTCCAGACCACCTTGGCGTGCACGGCGGCCAGCGCCCTGTCCAGCGAGCCGTCCTTCTTGCCCTTGGCGAGGAAGCCGGAGTTGCCGGGGTCGGGCACCCGCAGCACCACCTCGGCGCCGCCCTTGCCGTCGGCGGAGGCCGCGGTGTCCTTCGCGGAGGAGCAGGCGGTCAGGGCGAGCGCGGCGAGGGCGGTCAGCGCGGTGGCGGCGAGCAGCGGGCGGCGGACGGTGGTGCGCATGGGGTTCTCCAACAGTGGGGGTCGTCAGGAGCGGGCGGCGAGCAGGGCGCGGGCCGCGGCCAGCGGGGCGGGGTCGGCCCAGGCGTGGACGTCGACCCGGTCGGCGAGGAAGCCGTGGGCGTGCAGGAACTGCTCCTGCTGGGCGAGGAGTTCGAGGCGGTCGGCCGAGAGGTCGGGGTGCAGGGTGCGGTGGCTGCCCGCCGCGTACGCCCCGGCGACGCCCTCCGGGCCGGCCCCGGTCTCGGCGCCGAGGATCCGGGCCACGTCCGCGGGCCGGTCGGCCGCCCAGTCGGCGGCGCGCAGCAGCACCGCCAGGAAGCGCGCCACCAACTCCGGCTGTTCGTCGAGGAGTTGCTGGTGGACGGTGATCGGGCGGGGCGTGCCGTTGTTGACCCGGTGGCGGCGGTCCGCCAGTGCGTCCAGCTCCACGGCGGGCACGGCCCCGTGGCGGCGTGCGGCCTCCACGGCGAGCGCACCCTTCACGTACACCGCGTCCACCCGGCCCTCGGCCAGCGCGGCCAGCTCGGCCTCCCACTGGCCGCCGCCGGGGGCGGCCTCGACGTCCACCCACTCGGCGTCGTCCGGGGTCAGCCCGGCGGAGGCCAGGGCGCCGTGGTGCCCGGCCAGGGCCATCGCCCGCCAGAAGTCGATCGCGATCGGGTGCCGGGGCACCGCGAGCCGGAGCCCGCGCAGCTGCTCCGCGGCGGCGATGCCGCTGCCCTCCCGGACGAGCACCGTCTGGCGCTCCTCGATCCAGGTCAGGCCGATCAGCCTGGTCCGCTCGCCGCGCGAACGGGCCCACAGCGCCGGGACGTTGCCGCCCTCCCGGAACAGGCCGGTCAGCGCGTGCGTGTAGTGGTGGTCGGCGGCGACCTCCGGCGGGACGTCCTGCAGCGAGCGCACCGCGATGCCCTCGGCCGCGAACTCCTCGGCCAGCCAGCCGCGGTCGGCGGCGATGCCGGTCGCGGTCGGCACGGGGCAGCGGGTGAACCACAGGGTGTCGGGGTATGGGGGCGCGGCGGGGGGCGTGCTCATGGCGGGGCTCCGGGAATCGGCAGGAGGCGCGCGGGCACCGTGCCACATGGTGGGAACGGCCGCGCGGGAGAAGGGGGTTCGCGAAGGGGTCAGCGACAACAGGAGGAGTGGCACCGGTGCGTCTTCACGGTGGACTCCCTCCTGTTCGAACCGGCTGATGGACCGAGCGTTCCACCTGACCGGGGGCCGAATCAAGCCTTGCCAGATGATGGGATCACCTGTTCACGGCAGGCCGGACAGCCGCAACACTGCCGACACACTGCCGCAGCGATCACTCCCATATCCTGGAAACAGCACCGGAGTTGACCATGACGTCAACCAGCGGCGTCGGTCACCGACGTCGACCACCGACGAGCCGAACCGGAGAAGCGCGATGCCCGCCCCCGGAACCCTCCCCGCCCCGCCCGGCGGCGCCCAGGCGGTCCACCGGGCGCTCGGCCTGCTGCACTGCTTCCACGACAACGGGCCCGACCTCAGCGCCTCCGAACTCGCCCGCCGGATGGGCCTGTCCGTCTCCACCGCGCACCGCCTCGCCCGCACCCTGGTCGCCACCGGCTTCCTCGACCAGGACGAGCGCACCGCCCGCTACCGGCTCGGCCCGGCCGTCGCCGAACTCGGCCAACTCACCTTCCACCAGCGCGGACTGCACCTCGCCGCCCCCGAACTCGCCCAGCTCGCCCGGCGCACCGGCGCCACCGCCGACCTCGCCATCCGCTCCGGCCCGCACGCCGTCATCCTGGTCGGCGGCTCCGTCCTGCCCTCCACCGGCCTCGGCCTGCGCCGCCCCCTGCACTCCACCGCCCTCGGCAAGGTCCTGCTGGCCTGGCCCTCCCCCGCCGACCCGCCGCTGCAGGGGCCGCTGCCCGCCTACACCCCGCACACCCTCACCGACCCGGCCGCCCTGGACGCCGAACTCGCCCTCACCCGCGAACGCGGCTACGCCCTCAACGACGGCGAGTCCACCCCCGGCGTCCGCACCCTCGCCGTCCCCGTCCTCGACCGCACCCCCACCGCCCGCTTCGCCCTCGCCGTCCGCTCCACCCCGGCCCACCTCACCGACGCGACCCTGCCGCGCGCCCTCGCCCACGCGAAGTCCTGCGCACAGGCCCTGGCGATTCTCCTGCTGCCCCCGGACCAGCGCTAGCGAGCCCCGGAGCGCACCGACAGGGGCGCGGGCAACTGCGCGCAGCGGAAGAAGAACGCCAGCAAGGTCGCGACGGGGGCAGTGAGTCGATGCCCTGTCGCGACCTTGCTGTGCGCGTGTGGCGCTCGCGCGGTTCCCCGCGCCCCTGGTCTCAGGCGGCGGGCGCGTACTTGTAGCCGACGCGGCGGACGGTGACGATCGTGTCGCGGTAGGCCGCGCCGAGCTTGCGGCGCAGGCGGGCGACGTGGACGTCGACGGTGCGGCCGTCACCGACGTGGCCGTAGCCCCAGACGGTGTGGACGAGCTGGTCGCGGGTGTGGACGCGGTGCGGGTGCTCGGTGAGGTGGGCGAGGAGCTCGAACTCGAGGTAGGTGAGGTCGAGCAGCGAGCCGTCGACGTACGCGTTGCGGCGGTCCAGGTCGACGGAGATGCCGCTGTCCGCGGGGCGGGTGAACGACCGGGCGGCCGGGGCCTCCGCGACGGGCGCGACGGGCACGGCGGGGGCCTGGGTCTCGGCGGGCACCAGCACCAGGTAGCCGACCAGCGGGGAGTTGGCCGCCCCGAGCTGGGCCAGCAGCCCCTGCGGGAGGACGGACTGCGGGAGGGCGGCGACCACGGCGGCGCCGTCCTGGAGCCCGGCGAGCAGGCTCTCCGGGGCCGGGGCGACGGACGCGGCGGCCGGAACGACCGGGCGGGGCGCGGCGGCCCGCCGGTGCTCGGCGGTGGCGGCGGTCGCGGGGGCGAGGTTGGGGAGGGAGCGGACCGCGCGCAGGTGCGGGGTCGCGGTGGCGGTGGCGGTGGCGTACGACATGTGAGGGCTCTTTCGCGCGTGACGGTCGGTGGGTGGTCGTCGTCTGCGCTTCCGGCGCACGGGAGTTGACGGTTGGTCAGGTCCGGGGCCGGGAGGCGCGGGTCGCGCGCCGACAGGTCTGGTCGAAGTGGTGGTTCCGGCGTGAGGGCCAGAAGGGTTCGAGGAGGGTGCGGGTCTGCACGGTTGCTCTCCGGAGCGCGGCACGGGTCGACGGGGACGCACGGAACCGCCGCCCTCCCGACGGCGTACGCGGGTACGGGGAGGGGTGGCGGTGCGTCAGCGACAGCAGGCGCTGTAGATCCGGCCGTGGTCGATGTACCGACGGACGGTGAGCACGGGGAGGGCGGCGATGCGGACCGTGGCGGTCATGGTGCGGCTCCTCCCCCTGCGTTTCGTCGGCCCGCGGCGGAACGGCGGCGGGCACGGGTACGAGACTTCCACGCCCGGTGCCCGGAAGGCAACCCGCTGGAGGGTAACATCCGCAGGCCGAGACAGAAAACGTCCACGATCCGGACGCCACCGCCCCGACCTGCGGAAACGGAAAAAACATCGGAGGCAGAACTACCTGCGGGATCGGCGGCGGAACGCCCCGAGCGGAACCGCCCGGGGCGGAACTGCCTGGACGTCAGAGCCGCACGCCCGCCCGGACGGCCGCGTGCTCGACCAGCCGGATCAGCAGCTCCTTGCCGTCCTCGCGCCGCCGGGCGTCGCACAGCAGCACCGGCACCGCGGCCGGCAGGTCCAGCGCGGCGCGGACGTCGTCGGGGGCGTACACCTCGGTGCCCTCGAAGCAGTTGACGGCGACCACGAACGGGATGCCGCGCTGCTCGAAGTAGTCGACCGAGGGGAAGGAGTCGGCGAGGCGGCGGGTGTCGGCGAGGACGACGGCGCCGAGGGTGCCGCGGGCGAGCTCGTCCCAGACGAACCAGAACCGGTCCTGGCCGGGGGTGCCGAACAGGTAGAGCGCGAGGCCGGGTCTGAGGTCGATCCGGCCGAAGTCCATGGCGACGGTGGTGGTGCGCTTGGCCTCCACCCCGGCGGTGTCGTCGACCGGCCGGCCGATCTCGCTGAGCGACTCCTCGGTGCGCAGCGGACGGATCTCGCTGACCGCGCCGACCAGGGTGGTCTTGCCCGCTCCGAAGCCTCCGGCGATCAGGATCTTGACCGCGTTGGCACCCCAGGGGGCCTTGCGGAGGGGGGAAGTTGACGGTGCGTCAGAGTGCACGGAGGCCATTGATCACGTCTCGTAGCAGGCGCTCGTCCGGTTGGTGGGCGAGCTGGACGGGTCGGGTGACGCTGATCAGTTCGGCGTCGTGGAGGTCGCCGAGCAGGACCCGCACCACGCTCACCGGCAGGTCGGTGTAGGACCCCAACTCGGCGACGCTGAGCGGCTCTTCGCGGCAGAGTTCGAGGATCGCGTGGTGTTCCGGGTCGAGCGCGAGGTCCGGACCGCCGCCGGGGCCGGCCAGGGCCGGCACCGCGGCGGTGACGAGGGAGATGAGGTCGAACAGGCCGTCGTCGACCGGGCGGGCGCGTCCTCTGGTCATCGAGAACAGCCGGACCACCGGTCCGGCGTCGTCGTCGAACCAGCGGTCGTCCACCGGGGTGCGGGGCGCGAACAGGTCGGCCGACGGCTCGTCGGCCGGCTCGCCGTCCGCGGTCGCACCGCTGAGGTCGGCCGGGGCGGGGGCCTCGGTCGGCTCGGTCGGGTCGGGCTCGCTCATCGGATGGGTCATCTCCCGGGCAGGGTGGTATCGGTCCTCGGTTCGGCGACCAGGTGCTCGCCGACGCGCTTGACCAACAGTGCCATTTCGTACGCTATTTGGCCCACATCGGATTCGGCGTCGCTGAGCACGGCCAGGCAACTGCCGTCACCGGCCGCGGTGATGAACAGGAAGGCCTCGTCCAGTTCGACCATGGTCTGCCGGACGCCGCCGACCTGGAAGTGCCGTCCGGCGCCCTTGGCGAGGCTGTGGAAGCCCGCGGCGACCGCGGCCAGGTGCTCGGCGTCCTCGCGGCCGAGGCCGCTGGAGACGCCGGTGGCGAGGCCGTCGCTGGACAGGATCACCGCATGCCGAAGGGTCGCCACCCGGCCGACCAGGTCGTTGAGGAGCCAGTCGAGGTCCCCGGACGGCGGTGTTGTTGCGGTCATGATTCGGTTCCTTCTGCTGGTGCGGGCGGTGCGGTCGGCGTCTGGTGCGCCGACGGGACGGAGCGGGCGGGGGGCAGCGCGTGCGGCACCGGGGCGGAGGGCAGCGCGACCCGCAGTCGGGGTGACTGCCCGGGCAGCGACGGCCGTACGGGCGTGGGCCGTTCGGCGCCCTCGTCGGCGCCGGACGGGTCGGGCTCGGAGCGCACCACGGTGAGCGAGGCGGGCTGCAGTCGGTCACCGCGGCCGCGGGCGAAGCCGCGCTGGAAGGAGGCGAACGTGGAACGGGCCTCCTCGGGGCTGCGCTCGCGGACCGGTTCGGCGGGCTCCGGCCCGGCGCCGGGCCGCAGTTGGGGCGCCAGGCTGGCCTGCCGGACGCGCTTGGGCAGCAGCCCCCCGGCCACCGGGGTCAGCGCGGGCCCCCCGGCGGGCCCCTCGGCAACGGCGGGCGCCCCGGCAGCGGGCGTCCCGGCAGCGGCAGGCGACTGCACGGCGGCGGCCACCGCGGCGGCGGCATCCTCCTCGGGGCGGCGGTGGCGCCCGGTGCCCCCGGCACCCCCCGCGCCCGGCGCGGACTGCTGGGCGGCGCCGGGGCGGCGACGGGGCAGGCCGCCGGGGGTGGCGGAGGGTTCGGCCGTGGCGGGGCGGGGCCCGCCGAGCGCGGCGGTGGCGGCCGGTGCGGCCACCGCCGGTGCGGCGTGGGCGCCCTGGCGGCGGCCCGGCCCGGCGGCGCCGGTGCGGCCGAGGCTGCCGCGGGCGATGCTGCTGGCGGGCGCGGCAGGCTGCCGGTGGCTGCCGGTGTCCTCGCCGCTCTGCCGGGGGGCGTCGGGGGCGGTCTCGACGGTCTCGGCGAGCAGCTCGCGCGGGATCAGCACGACGGCGGAGGTGCCGCCGTAGGCGCTGGGGCGCAGGTGCACCCGGATGCCGTGGCGGCGGGCGAGCCGGGAGACCACGAACAGGCCGAGGCGGTCGGTGTCGGCGAGGTCGAACTCCTGCTCGACGGCGAGGCGTTGGTTGATCTCCTCCAGGTGCTGTTCGCTCAGGCCCAGGCCGCGGTCGTCGATCTCCAGGCAGAAGCCGTGCGCGACCACCTCGCCCTGGACGGTGACCTGGGTCTGCGGCGGGGAGAACACCGTGGCGTTCTCGACGAGTTCGGCGATCAGGTGGGTGACGTCGGCGACGGCGGAGCCGAGCAGGCCGGTGCCGGGGAAGGGCCGCACCTGCACCCGGGCGTAGTCCTCGACCTCGCCGACGGCGGCGCGCACCACGTCGACCATCCGGACCGGCTTGCGCCAGGCGCGGCCGGGCGAGCCGCCGGAGAGGATGATCAGGCCCTCGGCGTGGCGGCGCATGCGGGTGGTGAGGTGGTCGAGCCGGAACAGGTCCTCCAGCTCGCGGGGGTTCTCGGTGCGGCGCTCCATGGTGTCGAGCAGGGTGAGCTGGCGGTGCAGCAGGACCTGGCTGCGGCGGGCCAGGTTGACGAAGACGGCGGAGACGCCGCGGCGCAGTTCGGCCTGTTCGACGGCGGCCTCGACGGCGACCCGCTGGACTTCGTTGAAGGCCCGGCCGACCTGGCCGATCTCCCCGGCGCCGAAGTCGAGTTGGGGCACCTCGGCGACCACGTCGACGGCCTCGCCGCGGCGCAGCCGGAGCATCACGGAGGGCAGCCGGGTGGCGGACAGGTCGGCGGCGGCGTTGCGCAGGCCGACGAGTTCGCGCACCAGGCGGCGGCCGGTGCGGTAGGAGATGACGATCGACAGGATGACGGCGGCGAGGCCGATCAGACCGGCGGTGCCGCCGCGGACCAGCGCGTCGATCGCGTTCTGGCGGGCCTGCTTGCCGAGGTTGTCGGCGAGCCGGGAGTTGACGGCGTCGATCTCGGCGAGGACCTTGTCGGCGGTCTCGCCCCAGGAGTCGACGGGGCCGCCGCGCACTTCCAGGGCCCGGTCGGCGGCCTTGTCGAAGCCGTTCTCGGCGGCGGTGAGCCAGCTCCAGTCCTGTTGCATCCGCAGCGCGTTGTAGGCCTCCCGGTCCTCGCCGTCGAGTTCGGCGACGTAGATCCGGAACAGGGCCTGCTGGGCGTTCATGGCGTCCAGCGCGACCTGCTGCTTGCGGGGGTCCCGGGCGGCGGCCTCGGTGCCGGCCCGCAGGGCGCGCATCGCGGCGGTCTCCTGGGCGAGGTACTCGCCGGCCCGGGAGAGCTCGACCAGGATGGTGCCCTGGCGGGGCAGCGAGCCGGACTGCTTGGCGATGAAGGAGGAGCGGAACGCGAACACCGGGGTGATCAGGTCGCTGTAGTCCTTGAGCGCGCCGTCCCAGCTCTGCTTCTGCTGGCCGATCTGGCTGCGGATGGCGCCGAGCTGGTCGGCGACGGCGAGCAGGTCCTGGTAGCGGGCGCGCTGGTCGGCGTCGAGCTTGTCGGCGTCGTGGCTGGCGCCCTGGTAGCGCAGCAGTTGCAGGTCGCGGTCGGTGGTGGTGCGGGCCTTGGCGTAGGCGGCGGCGTAGTCGGCGTTGGTGGGGGCGGCCAGCCGCAGGACGGCGGCGGTGCGCTCCTGCTGGAGGTCGTAGGCGTACTGGTCGGCCGGGTTGCCGAAGGCGGTGTACGTGGAGCTGAGGTCGAGCTGTCCCCGCACGTCGCCGGTGGTGACGAGGGTGGCGTAGACCCACAGACCGCTGAGCGCCGCGATGGGCACCAGGAGCAGCGCGACGATCCTCGCGCGGATCGAGCTGCGGCGCAGGCGCATACGGGTCCTTCGTGGTCCTCGGGGGAGGGGCCCCGGGACGCGGGTGGGCGGGCGCGGGTGGGAGCGCGTGGGCAGGGGAGGGTGCGGGCAGGGGGGTGGTACGGCGGGGGTCGAGAGCCGCGAGCCTACTACTTCCTGACCACCCGTTCGTAGGGTGAAAGTGCATCGTGATCGGCTGTTGTCCGGATCGTCCTTTAATTTCCCGGCCGGGTTCTGTCATGGCCCCGACCTGCATCCCTGCGGCCGGTGCGGGGCGTCGCCGCTCGGTGACTCTGGGCAGCGCCGCGCCGATCCGGTAGCTTCGCCGGTACCGCTCCGGCCGTGCGGACCGGAGACGGGGGACGGCGGGATCGGGGGGACCGTGCGAGAGTTCAGCAGCCCCGCGCTGGGCGGTGCGCCGACCGGCGGGCTGGCCGACTCGGTGTTCGACCGGGCGGAGCGGGAGCCGCAGTTGGTGCAGCTGTCCCGGCGGACGGGCGACGGCGGCTGGGAGCCGGTGACGGCGCGCCGGTTCCGGGACGAGGTGCTCGCCCTGGCGAAGGGCCTGCTGACCCGCGGGGTGCGCTACGGCGACCGGGTCGCGGTGATGTCGGCGACCCGCTGGGAGTGGACGCTGTTCGACTACGCGCTCTGGGCGGTCGGCGCCGTCCCGGTGCCGGTGTACCCGTCGGCCGCACCGGACCAGGTGCGCTGGATCCTGGCGGAGACCTCGGCGGTGGCCTGCGTGGTCGAGGACGAGGACCAGGCCATGACGGTGGGCGCGGTGTGCGACGCGCTGCCGGAGCTCACCGGCATCTGGCAGCTGGACCGGGGCTGCGTGGCGCAGTTGGCCGCGGACGGCGCGGGCGTGCCGGACGCCCTGGTGCACCGTCAGCGGCTGGGGGTGTCGCCGGACTCGCTGGCGAGCGTCGTCTACACCTCGGGCACCACGGGCCGCCCCAAGGGCTGCCTGCTGACGCACGGGAACCTCGCCGCGGTGGCGGACGCCATGCTGGCGGGCTGGGACGAGGCGTTCCGCGACACCGGCGGCGGGCAGCCCGCGACGCTGCTGTTCCTGCCGCTGGCGCACGTGTTCGGGCGGATCACCCAGGTCGCGGCGGTGCGCGGCGGAATCCGGATCGGCCACCACCCGAGGGTGTCGGCGGACAGCCTGCTGCCCGCGCTGGCCTCGTTCGAACCGACCTTCCTGCACGCGGTGCCGTACGTCTTCGAGCGGATCCACCGCCGGGCCCGGGAGGCCGCGGAGGCGGCGGGGCGGCTGGAGCTGTTCGAGCAGGCCGAGCAGGTCGCGGTGGAGTGGGCGGCGGCCCGCGAGCGCCGGGCGCACCGCCGCGGCCCGGGCCCCTCGCCCGCGCTGCGGCTGCGGCACGCGGCCTACGAACGGCTGGTGTACCAGCGGGTGCGGGCGGTGCTGGGCGGCCGGGTGCGGACGGTGATGTCGGGCGGGTCGGTGCTGGCGCGGGAGTTGGGCCTGTTCTTCGCGGGCGCGGGCGTGACGGTGTACGAGGGCTACGGGCTGACCGAGTCCTCCGCGCCGGTGACCGCGAACCCGCCGCGGCGGGCGAAGTTCGGCACGGTCGGCCGCCCGCTGCCGGGCTCGACGGTGGCGATCGCCGAGGACGGCGAGGTGTGGGTGAAGGGGCCGGGGGTGTTCTCCGGGTACCTCAACCACCCGCGCTGCTCGGACGAGGCGCTGTGCCGGGGCTGGCTGGCCACGGGGGACCTGGGCGAGCTGGACGAGGACGGCTACCTGGTGCTGACCGGCCGCAAGAAGGAGGTGATCGTCACCTCCAGCGGCAAGAACCTGGCCCCGGCGGTGCTGGAGGAGCGGGTGCGCAGGCACCCGCTGATCGCCCAGTGCCTGGTGGTGGGCGACCGGCGGCCCTACCTGGCGGCGCTGATCACGCTGGACCCGGTGGCGCTGGCGCACTGGCTGCGGGCCCGCGGGCGGCCTCCGCTGGACGTGTGGCAGGCGCTGGCGGACCCGGAGCTGCACCAGGAGGTGCAGCGGGCGGTGGGGGCGGCGAACACCACGGTGTCGCGGGCCGAGTCGATCCGGGCGTTCCGCCTGCTGCCGCGCGAGTTCTCGGTGGAGGACGGGCTGCTGACGCCCTCGTTGAAGATCCGCCGCTCGGCGGTGGCGGAGCGCTACGCGCAGGACATCGAGGAGCTCTACGCCGGTTGACCGATCTCGCCCACCGGTCGGGCCGTTCCGCTTGACCGCCGGGATTGGTCCAGTCCATTGTGTGCTGCGGCCTGGTGCGGCAGGGCCCCCACCGACCCCCGCCCCCTCCGGGAGTCACTCCTCCGCCCGTCCCCCACACTGGAGTTGACCCGTGATCGGTTCCGCCCGCCGCCGCCTCGCGGCCCTCGCCGCCACCACCGCACTGGCCTGCCTGGGCACCGCCCCGGCCGCGCACGCGCAGGCCGCGGCCCCCGCGCCGAACCTGGCCACCAATCCCGGCTTCGAGATCCCCGCCCTGCCGCTGGCCGACTGGGGCTCGATCCCCGGCTGGCACTGCGCGGCGGGCGAGGGCGCGGTCACCACCGCGGCCCGCACCGGCGGCTCCGCCCTGGCGATCACCCCCGCCTCGGCCGACTCCACCGGTCAGTGCACCCAGACCCTCGCGGTGCGCCCGAACACCACCTACACCTACCGCGCCTGGGTGCACGGCTCGTACGCCTTCCTCGGCGCCACCGGCACCGGCCACGACGTCTCCCCCGCCTGGACGGCCGCCACCGGCGACGGCTGGCAGCAGCTGACCACCTCCTTCACCACCGGGGCGGCCACCGGCTCGGTGCAGCTGTACGTGCACGGCTGGTACGGCCAGGGCCCGATCGCGGTGGACGACGTCGAGGTGAGCGGCGACAGCCCGGCGCCCGCGCCGCCGACCAGCAGCGTGCCGACCGCCGACCCGGTCGTCTTCGTCACCGTCGACGACGGCTGGACGCGCGACCCGGCGGCCGCGCGGCTGATCGCCGACCGGCAGGTCCCGGTCACCGCGTTCCCGCTGCCGATGCCGGAGGGCTTCGAGCCCGACTACTTCGCCCGGGCCACCGCCGTGCCCGGTTCCGCGATCGAGGACCACGGCGTCTCGCACCGCGACCTGACCACCCTGTCGCTCGCCGAGCAGCAGGCCGAGATCTGCGACGCCCGGGACGCGGTCACCGCCCACTACGGCACCGTCCCGACGCTGCTGCGCCCGCCGTACTTCGCCTGGAACGCCGACACCCGGCAGGCCGCCGCGAACTGCGGCATGACGCACCTGGTCACCGCGAACGCCGACTTCGGCTGGGGCGCCTCGAACACCTCCCACCCCGGCGGCGCGCTGCAGCCCGGCGACATCGTCATCCTGCACTTCACCGACACCCTCACCGGCGACCTGCAGCGCACCCTGGACGCCGCCGCCCGGGCGGGCCTGCGGCCCGCGGCGCTCACCGACTACCTGCGCTGAGCCGCGACGACGCCGCCACGACAGCGGTGGCCGGGCCCGTCGTACGGGCCCGGCCACCGGTGTTCGTCCCCCACGGACGCCTCGCGCCCTACCGCACGACTCAGGCCGCGGCGCTGAACAGCGGCAGGTAGCCGTTGGCCTGGCCGGTCGAGTTCGGGTGGTAGCTGTCGCTGACCGGCAGCGTGGTGCTGTTCAGCCACTGGGTGGAGGAGCCGCAGATCTCGTGCCCGGCGAAGGCCGACCGGACGTCCTTGAAGGTGAACCCGGCGTCCGCCGCCTGCTTGGCGATCACCGTGTCCAGGGTGTCGGCCGCGCCGTTGATCGCGGTCCGCTTGGTGTTCGAGATGCCGAAGATGCAGGTGCCGGGCACCTGGTAGAGGTGCGGGTAGCCGAGCACCACCACGTGCGCGTTGGGCGCCTTCGCCTTGATCTGCCCGTACAGGCTGGTGAGCTTGCCCGGCAGCGTGTTGGTGGCGTAGCTCTTGGCCGCGCTCACGGCGCTCAGGCAGGAGCTCTCGCTGTCCAGCACGCAGGTCTGCATGGTGGAGGCGAAGCCCGCGTCGTTGCCGCCGATGGTGATCGACACCAGCGTGGTCGAACTGCTCAGCGCGCTCAGCTGGTTGGCCACCACGTCGTCGGTCCGCGCGCCCGAACAGGCCACGAAGGAGAACGAGGTCGGCGCGTGCGCGGTCTTCCAGAGGTACGGGTACGCCTTGGTGCTGCGGCTGCAACTGCCGCTGTCACTGGTGTAGCTGCCGGAGCCGACGCCGGCCGAGTACGAGTCGCCGAGGGCGACGTAGTTGACCCCGGCGGCGCTCGCCTGGGTGGCGGCGACGAGGGTGGTGACGGAGAGGGCCGCCGCGGTGAGCGCGACGGTGAGGGCACGGACGCGAGACATCTGATCCTCCAGGAGTGACGCAGGCCACACTTGGATACCAGTCGGTAGCCTCCCGGGGAAGCGGTCATGCCAAAGAAATTGACGAACACTCACCGAACGGGACCCCAACGTCCGCTACGCGCGCAGACCCACCCCTGACCTGGGCTGCAGAAATCCCCTCGTCGGATCTTCGGACCGTCGTTCCGGCGGAACGGGAGGGTCCGCCTCCTCAGCGGAACCGGCAGCCCGCGAACGGCAGTTCCTCGATCGTCTCGTCCGCCCGCACCGGCACGCCCCAGCGCGCGGCCGCCGCCGCGACCGCCGCCCGCGCCTGCCGCAGCCCCGGCGGCCCCCAGCCGAGCAGCTCCACCGCCAGCCCCGGCGCCACCAGCAGCCGCCGGTAGTGCCGCCCCGAGGCCGGGTCCGGCGCCGACGGGCCCACCGCGCGCAGCGCCGCGGCCATCCGCACCCGGGCGCACTCGTGGCCGCCGTTGGCCGAGCCGACCCGGTCGTACAGGTAGCCGAGGTACACCGGCCCCTCGACGACCGCCTGGGCCTCCTCGCCCGCCTCCCGGGCCAGCGCGCGGCCCGGGTCCCCGCCGTCCTCCGGCTCCAGCGACCCGCCGGGCAGGCTGACCACGCCGTCCCGCGGGTTGACCAGCGTCAGCACCCGCCCGTCCGGCGCGAACAGCCACCCCCAGGACTGCTTGACCGTCAGCCCGGCCGGCACCCGCTCCCCCGGCCGCCACGGCCAGCCCGCGTTGGGACGGCGGCGCACCCGCCCGAGCAGCTCGGAGATCTCCGGGCTGTACTCGATGCCCATCGCCACTCCCTCCGCTCTCCGGCCGGCCCGCCGCACCACCTGATGATCTTCCCCGAACACCCGACCGATGAACAGCCCCGACCGCCACCCGGGTCACCGCGTCTGCTAAGGCGGCCCCGGAGCGGTGTCCGGGACCTGTGATACTCGTACCTGAGCACCGGACGGACGAGGGGCGGCAGGGCGATGCGGCGGGGAGCGGGCGAGTGAGGCTGCTGCACACCTCGGACTGGCACCTGGGCCGGTCCTTCCACCGGGAGAACCTGCACGCCGCGCAGCAGGCCTTCCTGGACCACCTGGTGGCGACCGTCGCCGCCGAGCGGGTCGACGCGGTGCTGGTCGCGGGGGACGTCTACGACCGGGCGCTGCCCGGCCTGGAGGCGGTGGCGCTGTTCGACGAGGCGCTGTGGCGGCTGTCCGAACTGGGCGTGCCCGCGGTCTTCATCTCCGGCAACCACGACTCGGCCCGCCGCCTGGGCACCGCCTCCCGACTGCTCGACCGCTCCGGCATCCACCTGCGCACCGACCCGGGCGCCCTGGCCGAGCCCGTCCTGCTCGCCGACGAGCACGGCCCGGTCGCCGTGTACGGGCTGCCGTACCTGGAGCCCGCCCTGGTCCGCGAGCGGCTGGGCCTGGCCGCGGGCGGCCACGAGCAGGTGCTGGCCGCGGCGATGGACGGCGTCCGCGCCGACCTGGCCGCCCGCCCCGCGGGCACCCGGGCCGTGGTGCTGGCGCACGCCTTCGTCACCGGCGGCGCCCCCAGCGACAGCGAGCGGGACATCGCGGTCGGCGGCGTGCAGTCCGTCCCCGCCGCGGTCTTCGACGGCGTGCACTACGTGGCGCTCGGCCACCTGCACGGCTGCCAGACCCTGGCCCCGCACCTGCGCTACTCCGGCTCCCCGCTGGCGTACTCCTTCTCCGAGACGGCGCACCGCAAGTCGATGTGGCTGGTCGACCTGGACGCGGCGGGCGCCGTCGAGGCCCGGCGGGTGTACTGCCCGGTGCCGCGCGAACTGGCCCAGCTGCGCGGTCGCCTGGACGAGCTGCTGGACGGCGACGAGCACGAGTACGCCGTCGACCGCTGGGTGCAGGCCACCCTGACCGACCCGGTCCGCCCGGCCGACGCGATGGAGCGGCTGCGCGCCCGCTTCCCGCACACCCTGCAACTGCTCTTCGACCCGGAGGGCGGCGAGCGCACCGACCGGGCCTCGTACGCCCAGCGGGTCAGCGGGCGCACCGACCGGGAGGTGGTGGAGGGCTTCGTCGCGCACGTCCGCCCCAGCCGCGCGCTCGACGGCGCCGAGCGGTCCTGGCTGCTGGAGGGCCTGGAGGCGGTGCGCCGCACCGCCGCCGCCCGGGCCGAGGAGAACGCCCGGTGACCCGCCCCCGCCCCCTGGAGGACGCCCGATGAGGCTGCACCGGCTCACCGTCACCGCCTTCGGCCCGTTCGCGGGCACCGAGCGGGTCGACTTCGACCTGCTCTCCGCGGCCGGCCTGTTCCTGCTGCGCGGCGCCACCGGCGCGGGCAAGAGCAGCGTCCTGGACGCGGTCTGCTACGCCCTGTACGGCGAACTGCCCGGCACCCGCCGCAGCAACGGGGTGCGCAGCGACCACGCCGCCCCGGGCGTGCGCACCGAGGTGGTGCTGGAGGTGACGCTCGGCGGGCGGCGGCTGGAGGTCACCCGCCGCCCCGAGCAGTGGCGCCCCAAGAAGCGCGGCACCGGCCTGACCCCGGAGAAGGCGCAGACCCTGCTGCGCGAGTGGGCCGCCGACGCCGGGGAGGGCGCGCCCGGCTGGGTCGCGGTCAGCCGCTCGCACCAGGAGGCGGGCGAGGAGCTGACCAGGCTGCTGGGCATGAACCGCGAGCAGTTCTGCCAGGTGGTGCTGCTCCCGCAGGGCGACTTCGCCCGCTTCCTGCGGGCCGACTCCAAGCAGCGCGCCGAACTCCTCGGGCGGCTCTTCGACACCGGCCGGTTCGAGCAGTTGGAGCGCTGGACGGCCGAGCTGCGGCTGCGCCACGAGCGCGAGGTGCTCGGCGGGCGGCAGCGGGTGCACGCCCTGCTGGCCCGCGCCGAGGAGGCCGCCGGGCCGCTGGCCGCCGACGCGGCCGCCCACCACCCCGGCGAGGACGCCCCGATCGCCGAGGCCCTCGGCTGGGCCGCGATGCTGCGCGCCACCGCCGCCGAACGGGCCGACGCCGCAGCCCTGCACCTGGCCGCCGCCGAGGCCGAACGGGCCGCCGCCCGCGAGCGGTCGGAACGGCAGAGCGCCCTCGCCGAACGGCAGCACCGCCACCAGCGGGCCCAGCGGGAACGGCTGCGGCTCACCGACCTGGCCGCCCGCTCCGCCCCGGAACGGGCCCGGCTGGAGGCCGCGCTGGCCGCCGAGGCCCCCGCCCCGCTGCGCGCCCCTCACCGCGCCGCGCAGGCCGCGCTGGCCGCCGCCGCCGCCGAGGAGGACGCCCGCCGCACCGCGCTGGCCGCCCGCGCGGCCGCCGCCGACTGGCGCTCCCCGCTCGGCACCGTCGAGGAACTGCAGGCCGCCGAAGGGGTGTTGCGCGCCGAGACCGGCCGCCTGGAGGCCGCCGCGGCCGACGAGGCCCGCCACGGCGCGCTGCTCGCCGACCGCGCCCGGCTGCAGCGCAAGCACGAGGAGGCGGAGGCCCTCGCCGAGGACTCCCGCCGCTGGCTGGAGGACTTCGAGGAGAAGCTGAAGCGGCTCCAGCAGGAGCGCGAGGCCGCCCGCGAGGCCCGCGCCGAACTGGAGCAACTCGACGCCCGACAGCAGGAGTTGACGCAGCAGCTACGCTCCGCCGAACGGCACCTGCGACTGCTGGACGAACTCACCGCCGCCGAGGACGCCGTCCGCGCCCGCACCGACGCCGCGCAGGCCGCCCGGCAGCACGCCCTGGACCTCCAGGAGCGCCGACTCGCGGGCATGGCCGCCGAGTTGGCCGCCGCCCTGACCCCCGGCGCCCCGTGCCGGGTGTGCGGCTCCCCCGCGCACCCGGCCCCCGCCGAGCCCGCGGCCGGGCAGGTCACCGCCGAGGACGAACGCCGCGCCCGCGCCGCCCAGCACGCCGCCGAGGACGAACTCGCCGCCGCCGCCCGGCAGGTGAGCGCCGTCACCGCGGCCGCCGCAGCCGCCGGGGCCGCCGCCGGAGGCCGCACCGCCGCCGAAATCACCGCCTCGCTCTCCGACTTGACGGCACATCAGCAGCAGCTCCGGCAGGCCGCGGAGCGCTGGCTGCCGCTGGGCCAGCAGCTCGACCGCCTCGAACGGGACGGCGCCGCCCACCGCGAGCAGCTCCGCCAGGCGGGCGAGCAGAGCGCCCGCCTGGCCGGTCAACTCGGCGCTCTGACCGCCGAACTCACCACCCTCGAGGCCCGCCTCGCCGCCGCCCGCGGCGACGCCCCGTCCGTCGCCGCCCGCGCCGCCGCCGTCACCGCGCTCGCCACCGCCACCACCGCCGCCCTGACCGCGACCCGCACCACCGCCACCGCCACCGCCCACCACCGGGAGACCGCCGAGGCCCTGCTGCGCGCCGCCCGCGACGCGGGTTTCCCCGACCTGGCCGCGCTGGACTCCGCCGCCCTGCCCTCGTACGAACTCGACGCGCTGCGAAGGAAGTTCAAGCAGCTCGACGCCGACCTCGAACTGGCCGCCGCCCAACTCGCCGACCCCGCCCTGCTGGCCGCCGCCGAACTCCCGCCCGCGGAGACCGGCCCGGCCCTCGCCGCGGCCGCCCGCGCCGACGAACGCCTCGCCCGCGCCCGCTCCGCCCACGACCAGGCCCGCGCCCGGGTCGCCGACCTGGCCCGGATCGGCCGCGACCTGGCCGCGCTGGCCGCCGAACTCGCCCCCGTCCTGGACGCCCACGCCCGGATCAGCCGCCTGGCCGCCCTGCTCGCGGGCGCCCCCGCGGAGAACGCGCTGCGGATGCGCCTGGAGTCCTACGTCCTCGCCGCCCGCCTGGAGCAGGTCGCGGCGGCCGCCAGCCGGCGCCTGCTGAAGATGTCCGGCGGCCGCTACACCCTGGTCCACAGCGACGGCCTGGTCTCCGGCACCAAGCGCTCCGGCCTCTCCCTGCACGTCGTCGACGCCTGGACCGGCCGCGAACGCGACACCGCCACCCTCTCCGGCGGCGAGTCCTTCTTCGCCTCCCTCGCCCTCGCCCTCGGCCTCGCCGACGTGGTCACCGACGAGACCGGCGGCATGCCCCTGGACACCCTCTTCATCGACGAGGGCTTCGGCACCCTCGACGAGAACGCCCTCGAAGAGGTCATGGACGTCCTCGACTCCCTCCGCGAACGCGACCGCGCCGTCGGCATCGTCAGCCACGTCGCCGACCTCCGCACCCGCATCCCCGCCCAACTCCTGGTCCGCAAGCACCGCACCGGCTCCACCGTCCACCACACCACCCGCGAGAACGCCTGACTCCTGCCCGCGGCGGTCCGCTCAGCCGGTCCAGCCGTTGCAGTTCTCGAAGCCGTCCTCGACGGTGCCGCGGAAGGCCAGGGCGGTGGAGTCGAGGCCGAGGGCGGTGAGCAGGGTGGCGAGGGCCGCGTCGTGGTCGGTGACGGCGCGGTCGACGTGGACGAGGGTGTAGGCGTCGCCGTCGATCCGGCTCAGGCCGAAGCAGGTCCGGCCGATCATGAACATCGCGGCGCTGGCGTAGCCGATGTCCTCCCAGCCCCGCTCCACGATCAGTCGCAGGCGGGCGGCCAGGGGCTCCAGGGGCACCTGCAGCCCCGCGATCACCCGGCAGGTGCCGAGGGCGTGCTCCAGCAGGCTCTGCTGGAAGGCCGGGTTGCGCTTGCCGCCCTGGTAGGCGGGCGCCTCCTCCCAGTCCGGCTCAGGCCCCGGCACCTCGATCGTCGTCATCGTCCTGCTCCCCCTCCGCCACGAACGCGGCCGCCAGGCGGCCCCAACTCCGCACCTCCGCAAGGGTATGCGAGACGTGCAGGCGGGCGTTGGGGAGGTGGGCGGCCAGCGTGCGGGCGGTGGCGAGGGGGTGCAGGGGGTCGGTGTCCCAGGCGAGCAGCAGGACGGGGTGGGTGAGGCCGCGCAGGCTCTCGGGGGCGGGCAGGTCGGACGCGGCGGCGGCCCGCAGCGCGGCCGGGAGGAGCGGCTCGGCGAGGTCGAACTCGGTGGTGTACTGCGGGGCCCCGGCCAGGACGGCGGGCGGCCCGGACAGCCGCGCCGCGGCGTGCAGCGCGCCCCGGCCGCGGCGTTCGACCAGGGACGCGGCGGCGAGCAGCCCGCTGCGACGGGGCTCCCGGGCCGCCCAGGCGACCGCCGGGATCGCCAGCACCAGCCGCTCGAACCGCTCGGGCCGGGCCAGCGCGGCCCACAGCACGGTGGCGCTGCCCATCGACGCGCCGAACCCGCTGACCGGCGCGCCGGGCGAGAGGTGGTCGCAGAGCGCGAGCAGGTCGTCCGCGAGCGAGGCGTAGCGGTAGTCGTCCGGCACCGCCCGCCCGGTGGACTCGCCGTGCCCGCGCGCGTCGTACCGGGCCAGCCGGTGCGTCGCCGTGACGGGCGTCCAGTCGAACAGTCCGGCCCGCCGCTCGTGCGCCCGGCTGGACAGCGCCCCGTGCGCGTGCACCACGAGCGGCCCGCGCCGCCCGCTGACGCCGTACGCGAGGGTGGCGTGCGGCCGCTCCAACCGGCCCTCGGCGGCCCCGGCGTCCGGCCCGGTGACGGCCGACGGGGCGCTCAACCGGAGCAGGCGGCGCGCTGGGCCTGCTGCCAGGTGCAGACGGGGCACAGCGGGCTGCCGGGGGCGTCGGCCGGGTACTCGGTGGGCTCCCCGCACAGCACGCACGCGGCCCGCTCCCCCGCCCCGCCGGGCTGCAACCCGCGCAGCGCCCGCTCCGGGTCGGCGGCCACCTCGCAGACCTGCTCGACCCCGGCCCCGGCAACGGCCCCGGCAACGGTCTCGGTCCCGCTCTCCGCGTGCTCTCCCATGCCGGACAGGGTACGCCGCTCACCCGGCGGCCGGTGCCGCCTCCCGACCGTGGACGGTCCGCTCCGCGCTCACCACGACCGGCGGGCCGCCCCCCACCACGGCGCCCGCCGCACCGCCGTGACCGCGGGCTCCCGCCGGGCGGTCAGCCGAGGAAGGAGAGGCGGAGCGTGCGCTGCGGGTTGTCGCGGTTGGTGTCGATCAGGACGACGGACTGCCAGGTGCCGAGGGCGATCCGGCCGCCGACCACGGGCAGGGTGGCGTGCGGGGCGACCAGGCCGGGCAGGACGTGGTCGCGGCCGTGGCCGCGGCTGCCGTGGCGGTGGCTCCAGCGGTCGTCGGCGGGCAGCAGGTCGCGCAGGGCGGCGAGCAGGTCGTCGTCGCTTCCCGCGCCGGTCTCGATCACGGCGATGCCCGCGGTGGCGTGCGGGACGAAGACGTTGAGCAGTCCGTCGCGACCGTCCGCGACCTCTCTCAGGAAGGCGTGGCAGCGGTCGGTGACGTCGAGGGCGACCTCGTCGCGGCCGGTGGCGATGTCGAACGTCTGGGTGTGGAAAGTGTCGGACATGGAGCCATCCTGGCCGATCTTGCGGCACGCCTCGTAGGGGCGACGGCCGAACGCCACCGACCGCCAGGGTCTCGCCAGGGCGCGCCAGCGCTCGCCCGCTCCCGGCAACCGGCCCGGGAACCGGCCGGAGAACGGGACGGGAGACGGGCCGGGGGACGCCGAAAGCCCGACGGACTCCCCGTCCGTCGGGTCGTGGCAGCGGGCGGCGGAGGCCGCCCGGGCCGGTGCGCGGGGCCGCCGGAGCGGCTGCGCCCGGCCCCGGGTCAGCCCCGGCTGCCGAAGAGGCTCCGCTTGAGGCGACGCAGCGGGGCCATCAGGGAGACCCGGGCACTGCGGCGCGGAGCCGCGGCCGGGGTGGCGGCGCCGGGGCCGCGGGGAGTGAGTTCCCTTATCAGGCCGAGCGCTTCTGCCGTGTCCACCGTCGGGAGCGCGGGCGCGCCGAGGACGGCCAGGTGTCGGTCGATCCGGCGGCCGGTCGTGCCGACACCGCACTGGATCGCGGGCACCCGGGGCCGCGGTCGCACTTGCATCTGTTCCATCTGTTTCCCACCCCTACGAGGCGCCAGGGCCGTGAGGCGAAGACTATCCGGCTATGACGGCCTTCACACAACCGTCCTGGTGTTCTGCCACCGTATCGTGCGAACGGAACTGACGCTTCACCAGGGCTCGGTGGTCTCGGTCACGACTACGCATCGGTTGATGGTGCACCATCCGGGCGCTGACCGGTCGTCAGTCCCCGCGGCGGTCGGGGGCGTTGCCGGGGCGCACCGGTGGCGGCGGGCGCGCCGGGCGCGCGGGCGGCCGGCCGGAGCGCGGCGGCCGCCCTCGGCGCACCCCCGATTGTGAGACTTGATGTCAGCAACGGAGCGGGGACCGGGCCGGACCGCGCCCCGCGCACGCCACTCCCGCAGACATGACACCTTGAGTTCAGAAATTGAACACGCGCGAGGGATTGACGCGGCCGAAACCTCCAAGCAATATCTGTATCGACACGGGATAGCGGGGATCACCCACCCATCCCCGGTCGGGTGATTTCAAGTATGAACAGATCACCCGACCATCCCGTTATACTTCCGACACCACGGTGAGTCACTGTCAGGCCGTCTCGACGCTGCGGCGGCCCGACTCCGATGTGGTGGACGGACCGGCGGTCGATCGTTGAGGGTCGGTCGGACCGCCAACCGGACTGCCGGTGCCGCCGCTGGTACGGCGCGGCACCGGCGGTCGCGTTTCCCCGCCGTCCGCGACACCCCGGTCCACCCCGACCACCTGCGCCCGGGGTGCCGCGGTCCGGCCGGACGACCGCCCTCCCCTCCTCCGCACGCCTCCGCTCCCAGGGAGTGCCCAGGCCCGCTCGGTAGAGTGTCCTCACCGGGCGCCCAGCCGTCAGCCCCCATCCCTTCGCGGAGTGAACGCACGTGCCACCCCTGCTCAGCATCGTCCTCCCCGTTCACGGCGTGGAGCGCTTCCTGCCGCAGTGCCTCGGCTCGCTGCGGGCCGACGGGGCCGCCCCCGGCGAGGTCGAACTGATCGCGGTGGACGACCGCTCCCCCGACGGCTGCGGCGCCCTGCTCGACGCGCACGCCGCCACCGACCCGCGGATGCGGGTGCTGCACCTGCCCGAGAACCGGGGCCTCGGCGGCGCCCGCACGGCCGGGCTGGCCGAGGCCACCGGCACCTACGTCTGGTTCGTCGACAGCGACGACTGGCTGCCCGAGGGCACCGTCGACGCCGTGCTGGCCGAGCTGCGCGCCGAGACGGCCCGCGAGGTGCCCGCCGACGTGCTGCTCACCGACTTCACGCACGTCTACCACGACGGCGGCACCGAGCCGAACCCGTGGCGCAAGGTGCTGGCCGGCTCCCCGCTGGTCTCCGGCTGCACCGCCGCCGAGCACCCGGCGCTGTTCAACTCGGTCCTCGCGGTGTGGAACAAGGTGATCCGCCGCGACTACCTGCTCGGCCTGGACGTGCACTTCGGCCGCGGCCACTACGAGGACATCTCGGTCACCTACCCGGCGCTGCTGGCCGCCGACCGGCTGCTCTACCTCGACCGCCCCTGCTACAACTACCGGCGCGGCCGCCCCGGCGCGATCACCGCCACCGCCTCCGCCAAGCACGCCGACGCCTTCGCCCAGTACGACGCGATCTTCGCCTTCCTGGACCGCAACGAGCGCGCGAACCGGCTGCGCACCCTGGTCTTCGACCGCACCGTCAAGCAGGCCCTCACCCTCTACGACACCCCCGGGCTCGTCCCGGTCGAGCTGCGCCCGGAGTTCTTCGCCCGGATCGCCGCCCACTTCGCCGAGCACCGCCCGGCCGGCTACCAGTACCCGTCCGGCGTGCGCGGCGTGCAGTACCGGCTGGCCGCCCGCGGCTCCCGGCGCGCCTACGCCGAGCTGCGCCGCGGCGGGCGGCTGCCCGGCGCGGTCAGGCGCGGGACGAAGGCGGTCGCGCCCGGCGTGAAGAAGGCCGTCCGCAGCGGGGCCCGGTTCACCGCGTACAACGCCTTCAAGCGGCTGCCGATCGACGAGAACCTGGCGGTGTACGCGGCGTACTGGCACCGCGGGTACGCCTGCAACCCGGCGGCGATCTACGCCAAGGCCAGGGAACTGGCCCCGCAGGTGCGCGGGGTGTGGGTGGTGGAGAACGCCGAGCGGGCCGCCACGCTGCCCGCCGGGGTGCCGTACGTGATCGTCAACACGCCCGCGTACCTGAAGGTGATGGCCACCGCCAAGTACTTCGTCAACAACGTCAACTTCCCGCACACCATGACCAAGCGGACCGGCACCGTGCACGTGCAGACCCAGCACGGCACGCCGCTGAAGGCGATGGGCATGGACCTGGTGGACCGGCCGCTGGCCGCGGACGGGATGGACTTCGAGCGGCTGCGCGAGGTGGTCGGGCGCTGGGACTACCTGGTCTCGCCGAACCCGCACACCAGCGAGCACTTCGCCCGCGCCTTCCCCGGCACCTACCAGATCCTCGACACCGGCTACCCGCGCAACGACCGCCTCGCCCTGGCCACCCTGGAGGAGTGCGTGGACGCCCGCCGCGCCCTGGGCATCGCCGACGGGCAGCGCACCGTGCTGTACGCGCCGACCCACCGCGAGTCCCGCGGCGGCTACCTGCCGCTGCTGGACCTGCCCGCGCTGGCCGCGCGGCTCGGCCCCGGCTGGACGGTCATGGTGCGCACCCACTACTTCCACGACGGCGGCGCGGGCGACCTGACCGCCGCCCCCGGCGCGGCGACCCTGCTGGACGTCTCCGACCACCCCGTCGTCGAGGACCTCTACCTGGCCGCGGACGTCCTGGTCACCGACTACTCCTCGATGATGTTCGACTACGCGGTGCTGGACCGTCCGATCGCCGTGTACGCCCCCGACTGGGAGGAGTACCAGGAGGTCCGCGGCGTCTACTTCGACCTGATGAAGGAGCCGCCCGGCGCGGTCACCACCGAGCAGGACGCGCTGGTCGAGGCGCTGCTCGCGGGCGACCCGGAGCCGGAGGCCCGGCAGCGCTTCCGGGAGCGGTTCTGCCCCTGGGACGACGGACGGGCCGCCGAACGGGTGGTCAGCCGGATCTTCCCGGTCCGGGCCTGACCCGCCGCCGTCTCAGCATGCGAGAGGCGATCCGTCCGCCAGGCGGGCGTGACAAGGATCGCAGCCCCGCGACGGCGGCGGATGTGGACGGACCTCGGGGTGCATGTCGTAGTCTGCGATCCGTTGCCCAGTGGTCCGGCCCAGTCCGAGCCGCGCGCCTCGCCCCTCGGGGGCGGGACCCCGGCCGGGGACGTCCCCCGGCCGGAACCGTTCATTCGGCCAGGGAGGGCCACACCGTGATCGACCTCGTCACCAAGCTCGTGCTCAAGCCGCTCGCGAAGGCCCTGTACCGGCCGACGATCGAGGGCCTGGAGAACGTGCCGCGCAAGGGCGGGGTGATCCTGGCGAGCAACCACCTGTCGTTCGTCGACAGCGTGGTGATCCCGCTGGCCGCGCCGCGCCAGGTGTTCTTCCTGGCCAAGGCCGAGTACTTCACCGGCACCGGCTTCAAGGGCGCGGTCTCCCGGTTCTTCTTCACCCACGTGATCAACGCCGTCCCGGTGGAGCGCGGCAGCGTCCGGGCCGCCACCGCCTCGCTGGACGAGGGCCTGGAGATCCTGAACTCCGGCCGGGCCTTCGGCATCTACCCCGAGGGCACCCGCTCGCTGGACGGCCGCCTGTACCGCGGCAAGACCGGCGTGGCCTGGCTGGCGCTGACCGCGGGCGTCCCGGTGGTGCCGGTGGCGCTGGAGGGCCCGCAGCACATCCTGCCGGTCGGCAAGCGGATCCCCCGGCTGCGGAAGATCAGCGTGAAGTTCGGCGAGCCGCTGCGCTTCGACGAGCTGCACGGCCAGGCCCGCTCGGCCAAGGCCCGCCGCCAGGTCACCGACGAGGTGATGGCCGCGATCCAGGCGCTCTCCGGCCAGGAGTCGGCCGAGCAGTACAACGAGGCGCCCAAGGCCGCCTGACGCCCCGTCAGCCGTTCGGGTCCCGTTCCCCGGCGCCGGGAACAACCGCGCGGGCCCGCCGGTTCGGGATCTCCGTGGGCGCCCCTCCCGGCGCCCGCGACACGGACCCGACAGGCTACGGAGCGCATCCATGAAGATCGGCATCATCGGAGCGGGCAACATCGGCGGCAACCTGACCCGCCGCCTCACCGCCCTCGGCCACCAGGTCGCGGTGGCCAACTCGCGCGGCCCCGAGACGCTGGCCGAGCTGGCCGCGGAGACCGGCGCGACCCCCGTCCCGGCCGCCGAGGCCGCGAACGGCGCGGAGCTGGTCGTGGTGACCGTCCCGCTGAAGAACGTCCCCGCCCTGCCCAAGGACCTGCTCGCGGGCGCGGCCGAGGGTTTCGTCCTGATCGACACCAACAACTACTACCCGCAGCAGCGGGACGGCCGGATCGACGCCATCGAGGACGGCGGCCTGACCGAGAGCCGCTGGGTCGAGCAGCAGCTCGGCCACCCGGTGGTCAAGGCCTTCAACGGCACCTACGCCCAGGACCTGCTGGACGCCCCGCGCCCGGCGGGCGACCCCGAGCGGATCGCCCTCCCGGTCGCGGGCGACGACCCGGCCGCCAAGCAGCTGGTGCGCGAGCTGATCGACGCCCTCGGCTTCGACACCGTCGACGCGGGCGGCATCGACGACTCCTGGCGCCAGCAGCCCGACACCCCCGTCTACGGCCTGCGGGCCGGCGTCGAGGCGGTCACCGAGGCGCTGGCGAAGGCCTCCCCGGAGCGCCCGGCCGCTTTCCGGGGCTGAACCGCCGCCCGCCGCACCGTCCGCCGCACCGTCCCGCCCCGCCGCCCGGCGCCGTCCTCAGTAGCCGACGGCCTCCCGCAGCAGCAGGACGGTGCCGCGGGCGAAGCGGGGCGGGGCGTGCAGCACCAGGAGCTGGTTGACGGCGCTGGGCTGCCCGTACGCGGCCTCGGTGCGGGCGCTCTCCAGCGGGAGGGCGTGCTCGTGGACGCGGCGCAGCGCGGCGGGCAGGTCGGGGACGAGCTTCTGGGCGCCGACCACCCAGATGGCGTGGCCCGCGCCGCCGCCGTGGGCGGGCAGTTGGCTGCCGGAGCCGGAGGCGAGGACGAGGGCGCCGGTCTCGACGAGGGCGTTGACGCTGCCGAGGACGACGTCGGGGGCGGCGAGCAGGCGGCGCAGTGCGTCGGCCTCGCGCTCCCGGTCCATGGCCAGCAGCCGGGGCCTGACCGCGCCGGGGCGGGCGTCGACGTCCTCCTCGATGCCGGAGAGCCGGAGCGTCTCGCTGGCGGTGGTGAGCACGCTCGCCCCGTCGGGGAGCAGGGCGCGGACCCGCTCGCGGGCGGCCTCCGCGCCGTCCAGGACCTCGACGGCGAAGCCGTGCGCGGCGAGCGCGGCGGCGGCCCGCTGGAGCCGGTCCTCGGTGGCGGGGGCGGTGGGGTCGGGACGGGCGCTGCCGGGGGCGGTGCCGCCGAGCGGGGCGGTGTCCAGGTAGCGGATCTCGTAGACCCGTTCGGTGAACCGCCAGCCGTCCGGGGTGCGCCGGTAACGGTCGTGGTAGAGGGCGTGGTTGACGCCCTGCCGACCGTCGCGCAGCCGGAACAGCTCGTACATGTGGGCCCGTCCGGTGGCGGTGTCGCCGTCGATCCGGACGGTGCCGGGATGGGTGTTCTGCACGAAGAACTCCCACTGCTCCTGGAGCTTCTCGCCCCCGGCCCGGATCTGCTCGGGGCCGGTCAGCTCGATCGGGACGTCGGGCATCCGCAGCACCCCGTCGGGGGTGAACAGGGCGGCGAGCCGGGGGCGGTCGCGCATCATCACCGCGTCGGTGAACTCGGCCTGCAGGGCCTGGATCTCGACCCGGTCCGCGACCGGCTGGAAGGTGTCCATCGCTCTTCTCCGTCCGTCTGGTGCCGCTCTTCCGGCTCCTGCCGGTACGACGAAACGGCCCGCCGAAGTGTGAGGTGCGGGGCGGATGTCACATTCCGGGGCGCTGTCCGGTCTTCTGCTGCGACGGATGCGACGGGACCGGTGGCGAGGAGGCGCGTGGTGGAGGACGGCGTGGACGGACGGCGGGACGAGGCGCTGCGCGCGGTGGCGGCCGAGCGGCGGCAGTTGACCAACGTGGCCTACCGGCTGCTGGGTTCACTGGCCGACGCCGAGGACGTGGTGCAGGAGGCGTACGCCCGCTGGTACGCGATGGCGCCGCGGCGGCGGGCCGAGGTGGCGGCGCCGGGCGGCTGGCTGACCACGGTGGTCGGGCGGATCTGCCTGGACCTGCTGGGCTCGGCCCGGGTGCGGCGGGAGCGGTACGTGGGCGAGTGGCTGCCCGAACCGGTGCCGGGGGACGGCGCGGGGCGGGGCCCGGACGGGGACCCGGCGGACCGGATCACCCTGGACGAGTCGGTGCACATGGCGTTCCTGGTGGTGCTGGAGTCGATGACCCCGGCCGAGCGGGTCGCCTTCGTGCTGCACGACGTGTTCGGCTACCCGTTCCCCGAGGTGGCGGAGGTGGTGGGCCGTTCGGCGGCGGCCTGCCGCCAGTTGGCCGCCTCGGGGCGCCGCCGGGTGCGCGAGGCGCGGCCCGCGGTCGCCCCGGCCCGGGGGCAGGGCGCGCTGGTGCGGGAGTTCAAGCGGGCCTGGGAGGCGAAGGACGTCCGCTCGCTGGTCGCCCTGCTGGACCCGGACGCGACCGTGGTCGCGGACGGCGGCGGCCTGGTCGGCGCGCTGCTGGAGCCGCTGGCGGGCGGGGAGCGGATCGCCCGCGCGCTGGCCTCGTTCACCGGCGGGCCAGCCGGGACGGTGCTGCTGGAGTGCCCGGTCAACGGCCTGCCGGGGCTGGTCGCGCAGCTGGACGGGGTCACCGAGAGCGTGTTCGCCTTCCACGCCGCCGGGGGCCGGATCACCCACGTCTGGGTGGTGCGCAACCCGGAGAAGCTCCGGCCCTGGCAGTGAGCCCCGCCCCGGTCCCGTCCTGCCCTGTCCTGCCCCGCCCTGGTTCCCGGCGTTCAGGCCGCGGGCACCGGCGCCTCGCGGCCCAGCAGCGCGGCGTAGCGGCCCCCGCGGGCCACCAGCTCGTCGTGGGTGCCGAGTTCGGCGATCTCGCCGCGGTCCAGGACGGCGATCTGGTCGGCGCCTTGGACGGTGGAGAGCCGGTGCGCGATGGTGAGGGTGGTGCGGCCCGCGGCGAGCGCGTCCAGGGCCTGCTGGACGGCGTGCTCGGTCTGGTTGTCGAGGGCGCTGGTGGCCTCGTCCAGGACCAGGATCGGCGGGTTGCGCAGGACGGTGCGGGCGATCGCCAGGCGCTGCTTCTCACCGCCGGAGAAGCGGTAGCCGCGCTCGCCGACCATGGTGTCGTAGCCGTCGGGCAGGGCGGCGACCATGTCGTGGATCTGGGCGGCCTTCGCGGCCGCGACCAGTTCGGCGTCGGTGGCGTCGGGCTTGGCGAAGCGCAGGTTGTCGGCGACCGAGGCGTGGAACAGGTAGGTCTCCTGGGAGACCACGCCGACCGCCCGGGCCAGCGTCTCGAAGGACAGCTCGCGCACGTCCACCCCGTCGATCAGCACCCGGCCGCCGGTGGCGTCGTACAGCCGCGGCACCAGGTAGGACAGCGTGGACTTGCCGGAGCCGGTCTCGCCGACCAGGGCGAGCGAGCCGCCCGCCGGGACGGTCAGGTCGATGCCGGACAGGGTGGGGCGGTCCTGGTCGGGGCGGTAGCGGAACTCGACGCCCTCGAAGCGGACGTCGCCGCGGACGTGCTCCAGGTGGACGGGGTGCTCCGGCTCGTCGATCTCCACCGGCAGGTCGAGGTACTCGAAGATCCGCTGGAACAGGGCGAGCGAGGTCTGCACGTCCACGCCGGTGGAGAGCAGGCCGACGGTCGGCCGGAACAGGCCCTGCTGGAGCGAGACGAACGCGACCAGGGTGCCCAGCGAGACGATCGGCGCCCCGGCGGCGGAGGTCAGGCCCGCCGCCCAGTAGATCAGCGCGGGCATCGCCGCCATCACGATCCCGATCGTGGACATCCGCCAGCGCCCGGCCATGCTGGAGCGCACCTCCAGGGCGGCCAGTTCGTCCGAGCGGTGGGCGAACTCGCGGGTCAGCGAGCCGGAGCGGCCCATGGTGCGGCCGAGCAGGATGCCGCTGACCGACAGCGACTCCTGGACGGCGGAGGAGAGTTCGGCGAGTTGGCGCTGCCGCTCGCCGGTGATCTTCTTCCGCTCCCGGCCGACCCGGCGGCTGATCCACACGAACACCGGGAGCAGCAGCAGCGAGACGATCGTCAGCCGCCAGTCGAGCGCGACCATCGCGACCACGCTGGCGACCACCGCGGTCAGGTTCGACACCAGGGAGGTCGCGGTGCCGGTGACGGTGGCCTGCATGCCGCCGATGTCGTTGGCGATCCTGGACTGCACCTCGCCGGTGCGGGTGCGGGTGAAGAACGCCAGCGACATCCGCTGCAGGTGCCGGTAGACGGAGGTCCGCAGGTCGTGCATGACGCGCTGGCCCACGGTGGTGGAGATCAGCGTCTGCAGCACGTTCAGCACGCTGGTGACCACGGCGGCGGCGATCATCCCCAGCGCGAGCAGGCTCAGCAGCCCCGTCCGCCCCTGCGGTATCGCGGTGTCCAGCACCGCCCGCAGCAGGAACGGCGTCACCACCGAGACGACGGCCGACGCCCCCACCAGCAGCCCCACCACCCCCAGCCGCCCCGCGTACGGCCGGAACAGCCGCAGGATCCGCCGCACCTGCGCGGGCTGCTTGCCCTCCCCCTCGGGCGGGGCCCAGTCGATCCGGTTCAACTGCACGGGGACCTCCCGGGGTCGGTGGGCGCGATGACGCGCCGAGCTTAGCGAGCCTTGCTCACCATTAGCAAACCTAAGCTTCTGAACATTCCGCGGGGACGGGAAACCAGGGGCGCGAGGAGAACCGCCTCGCCGACAGAAGCACAACCAGGGGCGCGGGGAACTGCGCGGCCAAGCGAGCACGCACAGCCGGATCGCGACGCAGGACACGAACTTGCACTATCTCGCGACCTTGCTGACGTGCGACTCCCGCTGCGCGCAGTTCCCCGCGCCCCTGGCGGTGCGCTTCCCGGCGGTGCGCTTCCCGGTTCGCGCTTCCTGGCTTCGCGCTGCCCGCTCAGGGCTTGCGGTAGTCGCGTCCCGCCGTGTTGGAGAGCTTGCCGAGTCCGCCCGGCGGCAGGAGCCTCGCTGCGGCGACGGCCGCCTTGTAGCGCTTGCTGGGGACGCAGAGCGGGCGGTTGCGGGCGAGGTCGCGCAGGGAGTCGTCGACGACGCGGTCGGCGGTGAGCCAGCCCCAGGCGGGGATGGAGGAGGTGCCCATGCCGGCCCGCTGGTGGAACTCGGTGCGGGTGAAGCCGGGGCACAGGGCCTGCAGGCGGACGCCGCTGCCGGCCAGGTCGCGGGCGATGCCGAGGGTGAAGTTGACCACCCAGGCCTTGGTCGCGCCGTAGGTGCCGCGGGGCAGGAACGCCGCGACGGAGGCGACGTTGACGATCGCGCCGAAGCCGCGCTCCCGCATCCCGGGAACGGCCGCGGTGGTGAGCCGCAGCACGGCTTCGACGTGCACCTTGAGCATGTCGAGCTCGTCCTGCACGGGGACGTCCAGGTAGGTGCCGCGGTGGCCGAAGCCCGCGTTGTTGACCAGCAGGTCGACGGGGCGGGCGGGGTCGCGCAGCCGGTCCTCGACGGTCTCGATGCCGGCCTCGGTGGCGAGGTCGGCGGTGAGCGTCTCGACCCGGACGCCGTAGCGGCCGGAGAGTTCGGCCGCGGCGGCGGCGAGGCGTTCGGTGTCGCGGGCGACCAGCACCAGGTCGCGGCCGTCGCGGGCGAGGCGGTTCGCGTAGGCGGCGCCGATGCCGGCGGTGGCGCCGGTGATGAGAGCGGTGGTCATGGACCCGACCGTACCGGGCGGTAGTCCGGTGCCGCATCGACCGACCGGACCACGGACGCCTCGGCCCTTCGGGCGACCCGCGGGACGCCGACGGCGCGCCCCGCACCGGCGTTCTTCGGATCACCCTACGGTTTCGGGCAGCACCGCCGTCCCACGCGGTGCCCATCCCTTCCAGGAGAACCGATGCCCGTCCAGTTCCACCCGCGCTCCATAGAAGTCGCACCGCCGGTCCGTCCCCGCCCCTCGCGGCACTGACGGCCCGGCACCGCTTCCGCACGCCCGGGCCCGCCCCTCCCCACGGGGCCGGGCCCGACGCGCGTCCGGGGCCGGGGCGGACCGGGCGGCCCGGTCACTCCACCTGGTCCGCCCGGTCCGCCCGGGCCCGCTGGTCGGCCAGGCCGCCCGCGCCGACCGGGTTCAGGCGGCTGGCGGCGGTGGCCTTCAGCTCGGGGGCGAGCCGGGCCACGTCGCGGGAGCCGACCGCGGCGATCAGACCGGGCAGGAAGCCGCGGACCGACTGCATGCCGCGCAGCCAGGCCTGGGCGTAGACGTGCGCGGAGCGGCGGGCCAGGCCCGCCACCAGGCGGTCGACGGCCGGGCCGATCGGGTAGGTCTTGTTGGCGGGCCAGGGCAGCTTGGCCCGCATCTGCCGCAGCACGGCGTCCTGGTCGGCGCCGCGCACCATGTCGGTGTCGGTCCAACTCAGGTACCCGACACCGACCTTGACGCCCTGGTGGGCGACCTCGGCGCGCAGCGCGTGGGCGAAGGACTCGACGCCCGCCTTGGAGGCGCAGTACGCGGACATCAGCGGGGCGGGGGTCAGCGCGGCCAGCGAGGCGATCTGCAGCAGGTAGCCGCGGCTCTCGGCGAGCGCGGGCAGGAAGGCCCGGGCGGTGGCGACGGAGCCGAGCAGGTTGACCTCGACCACCCGGGTCCAGGCCCGGTGGTCGCTGTCCTGCAGCGGGCCGCCGAGCGCGATGCCCGCGTTGGCGACGACGGCGTCGATCCGCCCGTACCGGTCCTTGATCCGGTTCGCGGTCTCGGTGAGCGCGTCCAGGTCGGTGACGTCGGCCTCCCAGGCGGAGGCGTGCTCGCCGCACCGGGCGGCCACCGCCTTGAGCTCGGCGGGCTCCAGGCCGACCAGGGCGACCTTGGCGCCGCGTTCGGAGAGCTTCTGGGCCATCAGGGCGCCCAGGCCGCGGGCGGCCCCGGTGATGACGACGACCTGCGAGGACAGCGGCGGGGTCATGCGGTCTCCTCAAGGGGCGTGGCGGCCGGGGCGGCGATCCGGCGGATCTCGGCGGCGACCTCGGCGGGGCGTTCGACGGGGCTCATGTGGCCGGTGCCGGGCAGTTCGAGCAGGCCGCGCGGGTCGGCGAGGGCGGTGGCGATCCGGCGGGCGTGGACGGGCGGGGTGAGCCGGTCGCGGCTGCCCGCGACGACGGCGGTGGGGGCGGTGATCCGGGCCAGTCCGTCCTGCACGTCGAGGGTCTCCAGGACGCCCGCCCAGTGGAAGCGGACCTTCGCCGGGCAGGCGTGCACCACCTGCGCGCAGGCCTCGACCCGGTCGGGGGGCGTGGCCGGGCCCATGGTGGCGTACTTGAGGGCGGCCCGGCTGAGCGCCGTGACGGGGCCCAGCGGCAGCCGGGAGCGCAGGATCTGCCGGTGCAGGAAGCGCCGCAGGCCCTTGCCGCGGACGGCGGGCGGCAGCACGGCCAGTTCGGCGATCAGCGCGCCGGGGCCGGTGTTGACCAGCAGGTTGGCGGCCGTGCGGTCGGCGACGCCGGGCCGGTCGCCGGCCGCCATGATCGTCATGCCGCCCATGCTGTGCCCGACGACGACGGCGCGCCGCCCGGCGGGGACGGTCGCCGCCAGCACCGCCTCCAGGTCGTCGGCGAGCTTCTCGGTGGAGTAGCCGTCGGCGGTGGCGGGGGCGGGGCTGCGGCCGTGGCCGCGCTGGTCGTAGGCGACGACCCGGAAGTCGGCGACCAGCCGGTTGACCACCGGCGCCCAGAACGCGGTGGAGCACGTCCAGCCGTGGGCGAGCACGACCAGCGGGGCGCCCGCGGGGCCGTACTCCTCGACGTTCAGCGCGGCGCCGTCGGCGGAGCGGACGGTGTGCACGGCCGCCGGGTCGGGCAGCACGCAGTCGGCGGGGATGCGGCGGCTCACGCGGTCACCGCCTCGGCGTCGGCGGGCGCGACCGGCGCGGTGCGCTTGAGCAGCTCGTACTCGGTGAGGTCGACGTGCCGGGTGGCGCGGCGGAAGGCGCTGGTGGAGGCGGGCCACAGCACGGTGTTCTTGCCGTCCTGGTCGAGGTACCAGCTGCGGCAGCCGCCGGTGGTCCACACGGTGCGGCCCATCTTGTGCTGGAGCTCCAGGTTCCACCGGCGCTGGGCGCGTTCGGTGGGCTGCATGGCGGCGGCGCCGACCGCGTCGAGGGTGGCGAGGGCGTCGACCAGGTAGTTCAGCTGCGACTCGATCATCAGGATCATCGAGTTGTTGCCGAGCCCGGTGTTCGGGCCGATCAGGAAGAACAGGTTGGGGAAGCCGCGCACGGTGGAGCCGCGCAGCGCCTCCATGCCGTCCTTCCAGGCCTCGGCGAGCGAGGTGCCGCCGATGCCGAAGACCCGCTCGGCGATCGGCAGGTCGGTGACGTGGAAGCCGGTGCCGAACACGATCGCGTCGACCTCGTGCTCGCTGCCGTCCGCGCCGACCAGGGTGGAGCCGCGCAGCTCGCGCAGGCCGCCCGCGACGACCTCGGTGTTGGGGGCGGCGAGCGCCGGGTAGTACGTGTTGCTGAGCAGGATGCGCTTGCAGCCGATCCGGTAGTCGGGGGTCAGCTTGGCGCGCAGCGCCGGGTCGGCGACGGCCTTGTGCAGGTGCCGCAGCGCGACCTGCTGGACGAGCTTGAGCAGCTGCGGGCGGCGGACGAACGCGTCGACCTGGAGCTCGCGCATCACGAACAGTCCGGCCCGGCGCAGCAGCCCGGTCGGCGGGAGGTTGGCGTGCAGCCACCGCTCGACGCCGGTGACCTCACGGTCGGCCCGCGGCAGGACCCAGGCGGGGGTGCGCTGGAAGACGGTCAGGCGGCCGACGGTGGGCTGGATGGCCGGGATGATCTGGGCGGCGGAGGCGCCGGTGCCGACCACGGCGACGCGCTTGCCCGCCAGGTCGTAGTCGTGGTCCCAGCGGGAGGAGTGGAACACCTTGCCGGGGAAGGAGTCCAGGCCGGGCAGGTCGGGGATCTGCGGGTCGGCGAGCGGCCCGGCGGCGGAGACCACCGCGTCCGCGGTCCAGCTCCCGGCCCGCGAGGTGACCCGCCAGCGGGTGTGCTCCTCCTCCCAGCGCAGCTCGGTGACCTCGGCGCCGAAGCGCAGGTGCGGGCGCAGCCCGAAGGTGTCGGCGACCCGCTCCAGGTAGGCGCGGATGTCGGGCTGGCCGGAGAACACCCGGGGCCACTCGGGGTTGGGCGCGAACGAGAACGAGTACAGGTGCGAGGGCACGTCGCAGGCGCAGCCCGGGTAGGAGTTGTCGCGCCACGTCCCGCCGACGGAGTCCGCGCGTTCCAGGATCACGAAGTCGGTGATCCCGGCCCGGCGCAGCCGGACGCCGGCGCCGAGGCCGCCGAAGCCGGAGCCGACGACGGCGACCCGCACGTGCGGGACGGGCGCGTCCGGCTCCGGGCCGGTGGCGGTGGCGGGCGCGGGGGGCTTCTTGGTGCGGGGTGCCATGGGCGGGCCTCCTGGCGAGGGTGGGGGGCGCTGGCTGGTGGCTGGGCGGTCGGGCGGTCGGGCGGCGAACGCTGCCAGTAATCACTGGCGCGTTTGGCAGAGTAGCCCTTGTTGACACTCAGTGGAATAGCGCGGGGCCGCGCTGTTTGCGCGCCGTCCGGGAGCCCTATGCTGACCGGCGTGGCGAAGACCCAGCAGGAAGACGAGCACCCCCGCGCCTACCGGGTCGCCGAACTCGCCGAGGCGGCCGGCATCAGCGTGCGCACCGTCCGCTTCTACCGCGAACGCCGCCTGCTCCAGCCGCCCCGCAAGGAGGGCCGGATCGCCTGGTACGGGGACGAGCACCTGGCCCGGCTCCGGCTGATCGCCGAACTCCTGGAGCGCGGCCACGCCCTGGGCGGCATCGCCGAACTCATCGACGCCGGCCAGGACGGCCGCGACGTCGCCGAACTCATCGGCCTGCAGGCCGCCCTGGTCGCCCCCTGGTCGGACGAGACCCCCGTCCACCTCGACTGGGACGAGCTGCGCGCCGCCTTCGGCGACCAGCTCACGCCCGCCAACACCGCCGAATCCGTCGCCCAGGGCTACGTCACCGTCCACCCCGACGGCATCACCCACGTCAGCCGCCGCCTGATGGACGCCACCGTCGCCCTGGTCGGCGAGGGCGTCCCGCTGGCGGCCGTCCTGGACGTCAGCCGCCGCGCCGCCGAGTACGCCGACGCCATGGCCGACCTCTTCGTGGCCCTGGTCCGCGACCACCTGCTCGACGGGCTCACCCGCGTCCAGGACCTCACCCCCGCCGAGGCCGCCCGGCTCACCGAGCGGATCCAGCGCGTCCGCCCGCTCGCCCGGGCCGTCAACGACGCCCAGTTCGCCCTCGCGATGGACCGCCGGGTGCGCGCCGAGTACGAGGACCTCACCGGTCGGTGACCCGCCCCCGGGCCCGCCGCCCGCCCCACCCGTCACCTGCGCACCGTCCGCACCGCCCCGGCGTGGGAGAGTGGGAGGCGGTGAAGGGAGCACGGGCGTGTTGATGGAGAAGGTCGCCGAGATCCTGGTCGAGGCCTCGGCCGAAGCGGTGGAGCCGCGGTTCCGGGCGCTGGCCGAGGGCGAGGTGATGGAGAAGGCCCCCGGCGAGATCGTCACCGTCGCCGACCGCGAGGCCGAACGGATCATCGCCCGCCGCCTGCACGAACTGCTCCCCGTCCCCGTCGTCGGCGAGGAGGCCGTCGCCGCCGACCCCGACCTCGCCCTCGCCCTGCGCGACGAACCCGCCGCCTGGCTGGTCGACCCGGTCGACGGCACCCGCAACTTCGTCGCCGGGCACCCCTCGTACGCGGTGATGGCCTCGCTGGTCCGCCGCGGCGAGACCGTCGCCTCCTGGATCTGGCAGCCCTGCAGCCGCACCGCCTACACCGCCGAGCTCGGCGCGGGCGCCTGGCGCAACGGCGAACGGCTCACCCTGCCGAAGGTCACCACCGCTCCCGAGCAGTGGACCGGCATCCTCAAGACCCGCTACTTCGCCCCGCCCACCGGTCACCGGCTCCTCGCCAACACCCTCGCCCTCGGCCCGCTCGACCCCGGCCGCGGCGCGGCGGGCATCGAGTACCCGCTCGTCGCCATCGGCGCCCACGACTTCCTCCTCTACTGGCGCACCCTCCCCTGGGACCACGCCCCCGGCTCCCTCCTCGTCACCGAAGCGGGCGGCCGCAGCGCCCGCTTCGACGGCACCCCGTACCACCCCGAACCCCTCGCCGGCACCAACGGCCTCCTGGTCGCCGCCGACCCCGACCAGTGGGACACCCTCCGGGGGATCCTGCTCGAAGGCGTGTAGGGAACGAAGAGCGCACCGCCGGGCAGCGCACCGCCAGGGGCGCGGGGAACTGCGCGCAGCGGAGGAGCACGTCAGCGAGGTCGCGATGCAGGATGATCACTTGCACTGTCCCGCGACCTCGCTGACGTTCACTTGGCCGGGCGCGCAGTTCCCCGCGCCCCTGTTCTCCCGCTCTCGGCCACGGCACTGAGCAGGGACGCCAGTTCGGCCTCCGTCGTGTGCGGGTTGAGCAGCGTGAGCTTGAGGCGGACGCGGCCCGGCCCGTGGCCGGGGAGTTCGGTGCGGCCGATGACGGCCCGGCCGGTGCGCAGCAGGTGGCGGCGGAGTTCGGCGTTGACGCGGTCGCTCTCGACGGGGTCGGGCACGGCGTAGCGGAAGACCGCGGTGGTCAGGACCGGGTCGCAGTGGAGTTCCAACTCGGGTGCGGCGCGGATGAGTTCGGCTGCCCGCAGGGCGTTCTGGTGGCAGCGGTCGACCAGCGCGCCGAGGCCGTCGCGGCCGAGGACCCGCAGGGTGGTGGCGAGTTTGAAGGCGTCGGGGCGGCGGGTGGTGCGCAGGGACTGGCCGAGCAGGCTGGGGTAGCCGGCTTCTTCGTCGTCGGCGGGGTTGAGGTAGACCGCGCGGCGGGCGAGCGAGGCGTAGGTGCGGGCTTCGCGGGCCAGGAAGACTCCGGCGGCGGCGGGTTGCCAGCCGAGTTTGTGCCAGTCGAGGGAGACGGAGTCGGCGCGGTCGAGGCCGTCGAGGAGCGGGGCGAGCCGCTTCGAGAAGAGGGCGCCGCCACCGTAGGCGGCGTCGACGTGCAGCCAGGCGCCGTGGCGGGCGGCGAGGTCGGCGACGGCGGGAAGGGGGTCGATCGCGCCGGTGTCGGTGGTTCCGGCGGTGGCGACGACGGCGATGGTGGTGGCGCCCTCCCAGCCCGCTTCGGCGAAGGCTTCGGCCAACGCGGCTGCGTCCATCCGGAGTTGGCGGTCGACGGGGACGGCGCGGACGGCGCGTTCGCCGAGGCCGAGCAGGGCGGCGGCGCGCTGGACGGAGAAGTGGGCGGCTTCGGAGGCCAGGATGCGGGGGCGGACGCCGCTCGGCAGGCCGTTCAACTCGACGTCGGGGCCGAGGCGTTGGTCGCGGGCGAGCATCAGCCCCATCAGGTTGGACTCGGTGCCGCCGGTGGTCAGCACCCCGGCCGCCCGGTCGGCCCGGAAGCCGACCAACTCGGCCAGTTCGGCGAGTAGTTCGCTCTCCAGGGCGGTGGCGGCGGGCGCCTGGTCCCAGGAGTCCTGAGAGGGGTTGAGCGCACTGACGGCGAGGTCGGCGGCGACCGCGACGGCCAGCGGCGGGCAGTGCAGGTGGGCGGCGCAGTGCGGGTCGGCCGGGTCGGCCGCGCCGTACGCCAGCAGTTCCGTCAACCGGCCCAGGGCGCCGGGGCCCTGGGCTTCGGCGAGGACCGCCCGAACCTCGGCGGCGACCTCGGCCGGTTCGCCGGGCACGATCGGTCCGCCGCGGCGGCGCGCCCCGGCGCCGAGCCCGGCCAGCACCTCGTCGATCAGCGGCCGCAGGGCCTCCGCACCGGCGACCCCGCCGGAGAGTCCGGCCGCCCCGCCACTCATGACCTGCCCGTCCATCGCCCCACCCTCGTCCGTTCCTGGCGTTCCGTCACATCACTTGCCGCAGTGCCTACTTGTCGCTGACCGGTTGCCGCATCGCGAACTCGATCGCCTCGCAGAGGCGTTCGAGGACGGCTTCGGCCTGTTCGTCGGTGATGGTGAGCGGCGGCAGCAGGCGCAGGACGGCGTCGTGGCGGCCGCCGAGTTCGACGATCAGGCCGCGGGCGAGGCAGGCCTCGCGGACCCGGACGGCGAGGCGCGGGTCGGCGGGGCGGGCGCCGCAGCTGTCGGGTTCGCCCGCGGGGTCGACGAGTTCGACGCCGAGCATCAGGCCGCGGCCGCGGACGTCGCCGATCACGGGGAGGCGGTCGCGGGCGCCGTCGAGGCGGGCGGCGATCCGGGCGCCGACGGTCTCGGCGCGGGCGACCAGGCCGTTGGCGGCGACGTACCGAAGGGTGGCGGCTCCGGCGGCCATGGCCAGGGTGTTGCCGCGGAAGGTGCCGGTGTGGGCGCCGGGCTGCCAGCCGTCGTACTCGTCGCGGTAGACCACCACGGCGAGCGGGAGGCTGCCGCCGATGGCCTTGGAGAGCACCATCGCGTCGGGTTCGATGCCACTGTGCTCGACGGCCCACATCCGTCCGGTGCGGCCGACGCCGGTCTGCACCTCGTCCAGGATCAGCGGGATGCCGCGTTCGGCGGTGATCCGGCGCATCTCGCGCAGCCAGGCGTCGGGGGCGGGGACGACGCCGCCCTCGCCCTGCACCGGCTCCAGGATCATCGCGGCGGGCGGCAGCACCCCGCCGGAGGGGTCGTCGAGGAGGCGTTCGGTGTAGGCGGCGGCGAGTTCGGCGCCGCGCTCGCCGCCGACGCCGAACGGGCAGCGGTAGGCGTACGGGTAGGGCAGCCGGGTGACCTCGCCGCCGCTGGGCAGCGGGGCCTTGACGGCGGTGTTGCCGGTGACGGCGAGGGCCCCGGCGGTCATGCCGTGGTAGGCGCCGGTGAAGGCGAGGGCGCCGCGGCGGCCGGTGGCGGTCTGCATCAGCTTGAGGGCGGCTTCGACGGCGTCCGTCCCGGCCGGGCCGCAGAAGTGGATCCGGGACCTGGCGGCGAACTTCTCCGGGAGGCTCTCCAGCAGGGCGGTGGTGAAGTCGTCCTTCTCGGCGGTGGCGAGGTCGAGCAGGTGCAGCGGGGCGCCGCTGTCCAGGGTGCGGCGGATCGCGTCGAGCACTGCGGGGTGGTTGTGGCCGAGGGCGAGGGTGCCCGCGCCGGAGAGGCAGTCGAGGTAGCGGCGGCCGTCGGCGCCCTCCACGGTCATGCCGTTCGCGCGCACCGGGACGATCGGGAAGGACCGGGCGTAGGTGCGGGCGGCCGATTCGCGGATGCGCTGGCGGCGCAGGATCGCGTCGCCGGCCGGTGCGGCGGGGGTGCCGACGGTGAGGGTCACAGCAGGAGCTCCCTTGAAAAGTTAGGTGAGCCTAACCTTATCTTTGAGGGCTCGGTAGCCGCCGCCACCAGGCCCTTCGAATCACCCGTCCGGGTGAGCGAACTCCTCCGCCCGCCCCCCGTCCCGGCCCCTGCTGGACACCCCCACCGCTCCAACGAGCCGGACCGCGACGGGTCACGGCCACCGCCCGAGTAGCCTCCCGTCCATGGACGACACCACTGCCCACGCCCGCGAACTGGCCGGGACCCGGGCCTTCTTCGCCGAGCGCGCCGCCACCTGGGACAGCAAGTACCCGGACGACAGCCCGCGGTACGCCGCCGCGATCGCCGACACCGGCCTGGCTCCCGGCGAGTTCGTGATCGACGCGGGCTGCGGCACCGGCCGCGCCCTCCCGCTGCTGCGCGCCGCCGTCGGCCCGGAAGGCACCGTCCTCGGCGTCGACCTGACGCCCGAGATGCTGGCGCAGGCCGCCGCGCACCGCGCCGACGCCGCCCTGCTGCAGGCCGACTGCACCCGGCTGCCGCTGCCCGACGCGGTCGCCGACCTGGTCTTCGGCGCGGGCCTGGTCTCCCACCTGCCCGGCCCGGCCACCGGCCTGCGCGAACTGGCCCGGGTCACCCGCCCCGGCGGCCGCCTCGCCCTGTTCCACCCGCTCGGCCGCGCCGCCCTCGCCGCCCGCAAGGGCCGCCCGCTGACCCCCGACGACCTGCGCGCCCGCGAGCACCTCTTCCCGCTGCTCGCTGCCAACGGCTGGACCCCGCTGTCCTACACCGACGAACCGACCCGCTACCTGGTGCTGGCCGAGCGGCACTGAGCAGGGGCGGGCCCTCAGGCGTCCTTCCAGCGGTAGCCGAGTTCGGGGCGGCCGACCTGGCCGTAGCGGGGTTCGCGGGTGGCGTGGCCGGTGGTGACCAGGTGCTCGAGGTAGCGGCGGGCGGTGATCCGGGAGACGCCGGTGGCCTCGGCGGCGGCCGCGGCGGAGAGGCCGTCGGGAGCGGTGCGCAGGGCGGCGGCGAGGGTGTCGAGGGTGTCGGCGGCCAGGCCCTTGGGGAGGCTGCTGCGGTCGGCGCCGCGGAGCAGGGCCAGCGCCCGGTCGACCTCGTCCTGGCCCAGCGCCTGGCCGGGGCGGTCGAGGTTGGCCCGGTAGCGGGCGTACTGGCGCAGGCGGTCGCCGAGGGCCGCGGCGCCGAAGGGCTTCAGCAGGTACTGGACGACGCCCGCGCTGACCGCCCGGCGGACCACGGCGAGGTCGCGGGCGGAGGTGACGGCGATGACGTCGGCGCCGTGCCCGGCGGCGCGCAGCGCGGCGCACAGTTGCAGGCCGTGGCCGTCGGGGAGATAGAGGTCGAGCAGCAGCAGGTCGACCGGGGCGTGGGCGTCCAGGGCGCGCAGCGCGGCGGCACGGGAGTGCGCGACGGCGGCGACGGCGAAGCCGGGGGTGCGGGCGACGTAGCGGGCGTGGGCGTCGGCGGCGACGGGGTCGTCCTCGACGACCAGGACGCGGATGGGCCGGTCGGTCACGGGGCGGTGTCCGTTTCGGTGCGCTGCGGTTCGGTGCGCTGCGGTTCGGTGCGCCGGGGTTCGGCATGCTGGGGCCCGGTGCGCTGGAGCGGGAGCCGGACGGTGAGCACGGCGCCGGGCCCGTCCTCCCGGTCGATCCGGACCTCGCCGCCGTTGCGGCGGGCGGTCTGGGCGACCAGGGCGAGGCCGAGGCCGCGGCCGTGCTGCTTGGTGGTCCAGCCGCGGCGGAAGACGTCCTCGGCGGCGGCGGGGTCGAGGCCCGGGCCGGTGTCGGCGACCCGCAGCAGCAGGTGGCCGTCCTCGGTGCGGGCGGTGACCGCGACCGCGGGGGCGGCGTGGGCGGCGTTCTCGATCGCGGCGTCCATGGCGTTGTCGAGCAGGTTGCCGAGCAGGGTGACCAGGTCGCGCGGGGTGAGGCGCTCGGGGAGCACGCCGTCGTCGATCCGGCTGTCCTCGGTGAGGGCGAGGTCGACGCCGCGTTCGGCGGCCTGGGCGGCCTTGCCCAACAGCAGGGCGGCGAGCACGGGTTCGGCGACGGCGCCGACGACCTGGTCGGTGAGCCGCTGGGCGAGGGCGAGTTCGGCGGTGGCGAACTCCACGGCCTCGCGGTGGCGGCCGAGTTCGATCAGCGAGACGACGGCGTGCAGCCGGTTCGCGGCCTCGTGGGCCTGCGCGTCGAGGGCTGCGGCGATGCCCCGGACGTTGTCCAACTCGCCGGTGAGACCCTGCAGTTCGGTGTGGTCGCGGAGGGTGACCACGCTGCCGAGGCCGGGCCCGACCGGGGAGGTGTTGAGCAGCACGACGCGTTCGGCGGTCAGGTGCACCTCGTCCCGGACGGGCTCGTCGCTCTCCAGCGCCCGGGTGAGCGACCCCGGCAGGTCGAGCTGACGGACCGTCAATCCGTCGGCTTCCAGCGGAAGTTGGAGCAGCTCGCGGGCGGCGTCGTTGCACAGCAGGACGCGGTGCTCGCGGTCGAGCAGCACCAGGCCCTCGCGGACGGAGTGCAGCGTCGCCTGGTGGTAGTCGTACAGGTGGGCGAGCTGCTCGGCGTCCATGCCGTGGGTGTGCCGCCGCAGCCGGGCGGCCAGCAGGTAGCTGGCGGTGGCGCCGAGGGCGAGCGCGGCGGCGGCGACGCCGGTGAGGGCGAGCAGCGGGGTGCGCAACCGGGCGGTGATGTTGTCGACGGTGATGCCCGCGCTGACCAGGGCGACCACGCGGTGCCGGTCGTCCAGGACGGGGGTGACCACCCGGACGGACGGGCCGAGGGTGCCGGTGTACGTCTCGTGCTGGGTCTGCCCGGCCCGGGCCCGGTCGGTGTGCCCGAGGAAGGGGAGGCCGATCCTGGCCGGGTCGGGGTGGGTCCAGCGGGTGCCGTCGGGAGCCATCACGGTGACGAAGTCCACGCCGGTGTCGGTGCGGACCCGCTCGGCGTACGGCTGCAGGACGGTGCTGGGGTCGGGCCGGTCGGCGGCCTCCCGGACGGTGGGGGTGTCGGCGACGGCGAGGGCGACGGCGGTGGCCTGCCGCAGGGCGGCGTCCTCGGCGCGGTGGGCGGTGAACAGGTAGGCCAGCACGGCGCCGCCCGCGACCACGGCGGCGACGATCACCACCTGGACGGCGAACAGCCGCCCGGCCAGGCTGCGCCGACGGCGGGGCGGGGGCGGCGCGCCGGTCGGATCCATGCCGACCAGTGTGCACGCCCGGAGGCCCTGCGCGGAGGGCCGGGGCGGCGGCGTGAACGCTATGACCGCAAGCGTGCCCCGGCCGCGGCCGGGCCGGATAGTCGGGCCGCGGCCCGCCACCCATCGGGCCCGAGCCCCCACCGAGCCTACGGCGAAGGAGCCGCGAGCATGGAGCCGACCCAGCACGGAACGCCGCCCGGCGCGAGGAAGCCCGGGACCGGGAGGTCCGGGACCGGGAAGCCCGGCACCGGGAGGTCCGACCGCACCCACTACCTGTACCTGGCGGTGATCGCCGCGGTGGTCGCGGGCGTGGTGGTGGGCCTGGCGGCGCCGGGGTTCGCGGTGGAGCTGAAGCCGGTGGGCACCGGGTTCGTCAACCTGATCAAGATGATGATCTCCCCGGTGATCTTCTGCACGATCGTGCTGGGCGTCGGCTCGGTCACCAAGGCCGCGAAGGTCGGCCGGGTCGGCGGCCTGGCCCTGGGCTACTTCCTGCTGACCTCGACGGTCGCGCTCGGCATCGGCCTGCTGGTCGGCAACCTGCTGGAGCCCGGCAGCGGGCTGCACCTGACCGCGGCGCTCGCCAAGTCCGGCCACGCGCAGGCCGCGGCGGGCGCGGAGTCGACCACCGAGTTCCTGCTCGGGATCGTCCCGACCACCCTGGTGTCGGCGCTGACCTCCGGCCAGGTGCTGCAGACCCTGCTGGTGGCGCTGCTGGTCGGGTTCGCGCTGCAGGCGATGGGCAGCGCCGGGGCGCCGGTGCTGCGCGGGGTGGAGCACCTGCAGAAACTGGTGTTCAAGGTGATGTCGATGATCATGTGGGTGGCGCCGGTCGGCGCGTTCGGCGCGATGGCGGCGGTGGTCGGCGCCACCGGCACCGCGGCGCTGAAGAGCCTCGCCGTGATCATGATCGGCTTCTACGTCACCTGCGTGCTGTTCGTGGTCGTGGTGCTGGGCCTGCTGCTGCGGCTGGCCGCCGGGGTGAACGTGTTCGCCCTGCTGCGCTACCTCGGGCGGGAGTTCCTGCTGATCCTCTCCACCTCCTCCTCGGAGAGCGCGCTGCCCCGGCTGATCGCCAAGATGGAGCACCTCGGGGTGAGCCGCCCGGTGGTCGGCATCACCGTGCCGACCGGCTACAGCTTCAACCTGGACGGCACCGCGATCTACCTCACCATGGCGTCCATCTTCGTCTCCGAGGCGATGGACAAGCCGATGTCACTGGGCGAGCAGCTCTCCCTGCTGCTGTTCATGGTGCTCGCCTCCAAGGGCGCGGCGGGCGTCACCGGCGCGGGCCTGGCCACCCTGGCGGGCGGCCTGCAGTCGCACAAGCCGGAACTCGTCGACGGCGTCGGCCTGATCGTCGGCATCGACCGCTTCATGTCGGAGGCCCGGGCGCTCACCAACTTCGCGGGCAACGCGGTCGCCACCGTCCTGATCGGGCACTGGACCGGCGAACTCGACCGCGACCGGCTGGCGTCCGTGCTGTCCGGCGCGCTCTCCTACGACGAGGGCGCGGCCGCGACGGCCACCGCGGCCGCGACGGCCACCGCGGCCGCCGAACTGCCCGCGCAGTCCGGCGCACCTGCCGCGGAGCAGCCGGTCACCGGCTCCTGAGCCACTCGAAGTACGACGGGCCGAACGGCCAGCGCGGCATCGGGTCGCAGTCCGGCTCCACCCCCGCCGGGACGTCCGCCGGGGCGCCCATCCCGTACGCGTACAGCGCGGCCAGGGCGTACCCGGCCAGCAGCAGCACCGGCCACAGCCACCAGGCGCTGCCCGGCAGGCGGGACAGCGGGGCGGCGACCAGCAGCACCGCCACCACGCAGACGCCCGTCACCGCCGCCTTCGGCCAGAACCGGCCCGGCAGCCCCTCGGCGTTCTGCGTCAGGCACCAGTGCCAGGCCTCGCCGGCGAGGCCGCTGCCGCGCAGTGCCGCCCACACCCCGAACGCCACCGCCAACGGCACCCAGGCGCACCCGTTCGCCGGCACCCGCCAGCCCTTCCAGCCCAGCACCGTCGTTCCCATCCGGCCTCCGCTCGCGTGATCAACCACCTCCACGCGCGCGGGGGTTCGGCGGTTCCCGGAAGCTTTCGGCAGACGGTTCGCGGGGTGACAGAACCCGAAGCCACCGCACGCAACGGCAGTGCACCGCCGGCAGACCCGTGCTCGCCGTTCCCCGAGCCCCTGATGGGAGCTACTCGCTCAGGCCGGGTCGGGGGTGGTGCCGGAGAGGGCCCAGGCGAGGCCGGTGGCCGGGTCCTCGAGGGCGAGGTGGAGGTGGCGGAGGTCGTCGGCCGGTTCGGTCCAGGCGAGGCAGCGCAGGCGGGCGACCAGGGCGTCGGCGGCGGCGCGGTCGGGGGTGGGGGTGCCGTCCATCGCGGCGAGCAACTGCCAGACGGCGAGACGGCCTTGGGCTGCTCCGCGGTCGGGGCGGGCGGAGGCGAGGTGGACCAGGGCGGGGTAGAGCGCGGCGAACGGGAGGTGGCCGCCGGTGACTTCGGGGCCCGCGGCGAGTTGGGCGACGGCGTCGGTGGCGCGGCCGCGGACGCACACGGCGGTGGTCCAGTCGGAGAGCGCGGCCAGCGCGCCGGTGGCCGCGACTCCGGTCAACCTGCTCCCGGGGTTGGGGAGTTCGAGGACGGCGAGCCCCTCGCGGGTGGGCGGGGCCAGGTGCAGGGCGCGACGGGCGCCGCCGCCGGGCAGGTACTCGCGGACCCGGGTGTCGCGCTCCCAGCCGCCGTCCTCCCAGGGCAGCAGCCGGTACGGCACGCCGCCCTCGTCGGCCGCGCTCCCGCCGGGGCCACCGCCGGGGCCGCCGCCGGGCCCGTCGCCGGGTTCCTCGCCGAGCAGGGCGCGGGTGTGGGCGGCGAGGCGGCGGATCGCGGGGGGCAGCGGGAGGGCGTCGAGGACGGGGCGGGGGTGGCGGGTGGCCAGGACCTCCCAGAGCGGTCCGGCGTCGTGGTCGGCGGTGGTGGCGGGGGCGCCCGGGCCGCCGTCGGGGTCGAAGAGCCGGGCGGCGAGGGGCGCGGGCGCGCCGTACGCGACGAGGTGGCCGAGCGGTCCGGACAGCGGGTCGCCGAGGGCCCTGGCCAGCCGGAAGCGCTGGAGCAGTTCCTCCCAGCGTCCCTGCTCGGCGAGCCGCCGCCCGGACGGGCCCCACCCGTAGCGCAGCGGCCGCGCGGGCCCCGGCCCGTTCTCCACGATCATCCGCTCAATGTACGACCGTACCGCCGCGTTGCCCTGGCACCCCGTCGGTGACGGAGTGTCACGGAGCACCCGGCCCGGTCGGACGGCCGGGCCGCGGCCCCATCAGCCCGTGCCGGTAGGCGGCGGCCACCGCCTGCGAGCGGTCGCGCGCGCCGAGCTTGCCGAGGATCCGCTTGACGTGCGTCTTCACGGTGGACTCGGCGAGGTGCAGCAGCGCGGCGATCTCCTCGTTGGGGTGGCCCTCGGCGGCCAGCCGCAGCACCTCGCGCTCGCGGACGGTGAGCGCCGCCAGCGGGCCCGGACCGCCCGCGGGGGGCTCCGGGGCGGGGGCGGTCAGCAGGTGGTCGAGCAGGTCGCGGGTGACGGCCGGGTCGAGGACGGCCTCCCCGGCCGCGACGGCGTGCACGGCGTCGATCAGCCGCTCCGGCGAGGCCCGCTTGAGCAGGAACCCGGCCGCCCCGGCGCGCAGCGCGCCCCACACGTACGCGTCGTGGTGGAAGGTGGTCAGCACCAGCACCCGGCTCGGCGACCCGGCCAGTCGGCGGGTGGCCTCGACGCCGTCGCAGCCGGGCATCCGGACGTCCATCAGCACCACGTCGGGCCGCAGCGCCCGGGCCAGCTCGACGGCCCGCAGCCCGTCCTCGGCCTGGCCGACCACCTCGATCCGGTCGGCGGTCCCCAGCACCACGGCGAGCCCGGCGCGCAGCAGCGGGTCGTCGTCGGCGATCAGCACCCGGACGGGGGCGGGGGCGACACCGGGGACGACACCGGGGGCGGGGGCGTTCACCGTCCGTCCCCGGTGGGGAGGACGACCCGGACCAGGAAGCCGCCGTCCGGCCCGGGCCCGTGCCGGGCGGTGCCGTTCAGGCGGGCGGCGCGTTCGGCGATGCCGGTCAGACCGCGGCCGGGGCGGTGGCCGGGCGGCGGGCCGGAGCCGTCGTCGGCGACCTCGATCAGGGTGCCGTCGTCCCGCCCGACGATCCGGACGGTGGCGTGCCCGGCGCCGGAGTGCCGCAGCGCGTTGGTCAGCGCCTCCTGGACGACCCGGTACGCGCAGCGGTCCTGCTCCGGGGGCAGCGGCGGGGTGTCGCGGTGCAGTACGACGGCCAGTCCGGCCTGCGTCATCCGCTCGGCCAGGCGCGGCAGTTCGGCGACACCCGGATCGTTCTCCGGTGCGCCGGGCGGGGGTTGGGGTGCTGTGCCGCGCAACAGGCCCAGCACCCGGTCGAGTTCGCCGAGCGCGTCGGTCCCGGTGCGCTCGATCTCCACCAGCAGTTCGCGGCTGCGCTCCGGGGTGCGGTCGATCGACCGGCGGGCCGCACCGGCCTGCACCAGCATCAGGTTGAGCGAGTGCCCGACCAGGTCGTGCACCTCGCGGGCGATCCGGTTGCGCTCCTCCGCGAGCAACTCCGCCCGGGCACGCCGCCGTTCGGCGGCCTGCTCGGCCAGCCGGTACGCACCCGCCCAGCCGAACGCCCACACCGCCAGCCACACCGCCAGCACGCCCGCCGGCATCACCGCCTCGACGTCCTGCCCGGCGAAGTAGCCCACCACCCCAACCACCACCAGCGGCGGCCCCCACCAGGCCCGCCCGCGCCCCCCGTACCGGCCCGCCGCGTACGCCCCCAGCAGGTTGGCGTACGGCGAGATCGGGCTCGGCGCGACGGCCTGCGCCTCGACCGCCAGCGCCAGCGTCGCCAGCAGGTACGCCGCCAGCGGGGCCCGGCGGCGGGCCGCGACCGCGGCGGCGAGCAGCCCGGTCAGGGCCAGCGCGAGCGGCATCCGGTCACCGATCCGGGCCGCGGCCCCGAACCGCTCGACCAGCATCGCCCCGCACAGCACCGCGGCGGGCGCGACGTCCGCGAGCGGGGCCGGGAGGAGGCCCAACGCCCGGGTGAGGGTGGGGAGTCGGAGTCTGCTGACGACGGTGGGCGGCATCGTGCGGTGTCCTCGGTGCTGGTGGGGGCGGGGCGGCGCGGCCGGGGAGAACCTACCCGACCGCGCCGCCCACCGGGCCCGGCGGCGGCGAACCTCCGGGGCGCGTCCGGGTCGTACCCCAGCTGGGGTACGGGCGAGGACCCCGGCGGGGGGACGCCGCAGGCCGACGGCGCTCCGTAGCGTCCACGCCATGACACCGCACCGCCCCGACGTGACCGAACTCCCCACCGCCGCGCCGAAGTCCGGCGCCCTGCGACGGGCCGGACGGATCGCCGTCCCGACCCTCGCGCTCCTGGTCGCCGCCTTCTCGGCCCGCTACTTCACCCTCGACCCCGACACCTTCCTCGCCGAGCAGCGCACCGTCTACCTCGCCCACCTCGCCCCGCTCCTGCTGCACGTCGGCGGCGGCGTCCTCGCCCTCTCCCTCGGCCCGCTCCAGTTCCTGCCCGGCCTGCGCGCCCGCCGCCCCGCCCTGCACCGCCGGACCGGCCGCGCCTACGTCCTGGCCACCGCCGCGCTGGGCGTCGGCGGCCTGCTCATCGCCCCGCACGGCCTCCACCCGCCGCTCTCCCCGCTCGGCTTCGCCCTGCTCGACGTCCTCACCCTCACCAGCACCGCCCTCGGCGTCCACCACGCCCGCCGGGGCCGCACCGCCGCCCACCGCAGGTGGATGCTCCGCTCCTACGCCCTGATCTTCACCGCCGTGACCTTCCGCCTCTGGCTCGTCCTGCTCTCCTCCACCGGCCTGCCCGCCGCCGTCGTCTACACCTCCGGCGCCTGGGCCTCCTGGATCCTCAACCTGGCCGTCGCGGAGAAGCTGCTGCGTGGCGCCCCCGCCGCAGGCCCCGTCACCGTCACCGTCAGGGAAGCCTGAGCATCGCGGCGGCGACCTCGTCGACCGCCGCCGCGGGCAGCGCCGTCGCCGCCTCCGGCAGGACGAGCAGCCGCGCCCCCGGGATCTCCCGGGCGAGCGCCTCGCCGTTGCCGAGGGGGAAGAACGGGTCGCGGGCGCCGTGCACGACCAGCGCGGGGACGCCGATCTCCGGCAGGCGTTCGCGCCAGCGGGGCGCGCAGTCGAGCCCGGAGAACACCAGGCCGAGCTGGTTGGCCAGTTGGACCGCGGGCGCGGTGCCGGGCGTGCGGTCCCAGATCCGGGCGGCGGTGGCGCGCGCGGCGACCGGGTCGTTGCCGAGGACCTCCGCCCCGGCGGCGGCGAACTCGGCGACCGCCGCGCGGTCGGCCCAGTCCGGCATCGGACGCGCGAACAGCCGTCCCATCGTCGGCCCGTCGTGCTCGGGCAGGTCCGCGTCCACCGGGCCGGGGGCGACCGGACGGGTGCCGACCAGGGTGAGCGCCGAGAACGCGCCCGGGTGGTCGAGCACCGCGACCTGCGCGACCATCCCGCCGACGCCGATCCCCGCGAGGTGCGCGGGGCCCCCGCCGAGCGCGTCGACGAGGGCCGCCGCGTCCGCGGCGAGGGTCCGCAGGGTGTACGCGGGCGCCTCCGGGTCGACCGTCTCCGACTCGCCGCTGTCGCGCAGGTCGTAGCGCACCACGCGACGGCCTCCGGCGGCGAGGCGCCCGCACAGCCCGTCGGGCCAGGAGAGCATGGTCGTCCCGCCCGCGAGCAGGAGCAGCGGGGCGCGGTCGTCGCCGAACGACTCGATGCCCAGGGTGGTTCCGTTGACGTCGATGCGTGTCATACCGGGTTGGACGACTCCCGCGGCCGGAACTCATCGGCGAACGGGGCGGGAGCAATCAGGGGCCCGGGGAACGGCGGGCTCGGAGCTGCTGGCGGTGCACTGCCGGTGCGCGCCGTGGCTTCGGGTTCTGTTACTACGGCCCGAAGCAGCACGGACACATCGATGGGCTCCGGCCGCCAGCAGCACGGACTCGCCGTTCCCCGAGCCCCTGGCGGGGCTCTCTGGCGGGGCTCTCTGGCGGGGTCTCCCTACCGTCGGCGGAGAGCGAGGGCGGCGAGGGGTGGGGTGGCGGCGAGGAGGAGGCAGGTGGGGAGGGGGAGGTGGGTGAGGAGGGTGCCGGTGAGGGCGGTGGCGGTGGAACTGCCCGCGTTGAAGGAGGTGTTGACCCAGGCTCCGGCACGGGTGCGTTCGGTGGGGGTGGCGAGTTCGTCGGTGAGGAGGTAGGCGGTGGTGAGGGTGGGGGCGACGGTGAGGCCGGTCAGGGCGGCGACGGCGGCCAGGGCCGGGAGGGTGGGGGCGAGGGCGGCGAGGGCGAGGGCGGTGGTGAGGGCGGCGGTCAGGACGGTGAGGCGGGTGGCGGCGGGGGCCCGCCAGTCGGTGGCGCCGAGGACGAGTCCGCCGGTGGCGCTGCCCGCGGCGAGGGCCGCCTCGATCCAGGCGACGTCCGCGGGTCGGCCGTGCCGGGCGGCGAAGACCGCCGCGAGCAGGGAGAACGCGGCGAGGCCCGCGCCCGCGCCCGCGGCGGCGGAGAGGGGCTGACGGGCCCGGTCGAGCAGGCGGCGGGTGCCGGAGCGGGGCGGCGGGGCGGCGCCGGTGGCGGTGGCGGGGACGGGGGTGGCGACGGCGGCCAGGGCGAGGGTGCCGGTGAGGGCGAGGGCCGCGCTGAGCAGGATGCCGAGGGCGGGGCGGGCCGTGGTGGCGAGCAGGCCGGCCAGCAGCGGGCCGGTGACGTAGAGGAGTTCCTCGGCGACGGTGTCCAGGCTGTAGGCGCGGCGGCGCAGTTCGGGGTCGGTGGCGAGGAGGCTCCACTGGGCCCGGGTGACCGGCCCGAGCGGCGGGGCGAGGACGCCCGCGGCGGTGGCGAGCAGCAGCAGCGCCCCGTACGGCGTGCCGGGGCGCCAGGTGGCGGCGGTCAGGGCGAGCAGGGCGGCCGCGTAGCCGACCGCCATGGGGGACAGGGCCCGGCGCGGGCCGTACCGGTCGACCAGCCCGGCGCGGAACGGGAAGAGCAGGACGCTGACCGCGGAGAACGCGGCCATCAGCCAGCCCGCCCGGGCGTACGAGCCGGTGGTGTCGGCGGTGGCGAGCAGCAGGGAGAGCGGGACGGTGCCGTAGGAGAGGCGGCCGAGCAGGGCGGCGGGGATCAGCCGGGCGGCACCGGGGGTGCGCAGCACGGCCAGGTAGGACGTGGACATGGCGAAGGGGGTTCCTCAACGGGGACGGCGCACGCGGTGCGCCGGTGGACGGGGACGCCGGAGCGACCGCGGCGCCGGGTGCGGCGGGCGGCGGTCGCGGTGCGGGGTCCTAGTCACGGGTGGGGAACACGTCCGTCATGGTAGGGGCTGTCGCGCGGGCCGGGCACCCGGGTTTCCCCCGCCGGGGCGGGAACTCCGGGGCGGCTGCGGACAGGAGGGGACGTGGAACTCTCGATACGGGCGCGGTTGCGCGCCGGGGACCAAGGGGCGTGCGGGGAGCTCTTCGACGAGCACGCCGACGCCGTGTACGGGTACGCGCTGCGGACGCTCGGCGACTGGGCGGCGGCCGAGGACGTCGTCTCGCTGACCTTCCTGGAGGCGTGGCGGCTGCGCGGCACGCTGCACGAGGAGGGCGGGTCGCTGCGGCCCTGGCTGTTCGGCATCGCCACCAACGTGCTGCGCAACACCGCCCGGGCGGGGCGTCGGCACCGGGCGGCGCTGGCCCGGCTGCCCGAGCGGGAGGCGGTGCCCGACTTCACCGAGGAACTCGTCACCCGGCTCGACGACGGCGCCCGGCTGGCCGCCGTCCGGCGGGCGCTGGGGCGGTTGCGGCGCGGCGAGCGGGAGGTGTTCCGGCTGTGCGTGTGGGTCGGGCTCGACTACGCCTCGGCGGCGGAGGCGCTGGGCGTGCCGGTCGGCACGGTGCGCTCCCGGCTCTCCCGGGCCCGGGGGCGGCTGCGCGCGCTCGCCGAGGAGGAACTGGCGGGAGGCCCGGAACCGGCGGACGGCTCCGGACAGGTACGGGAGGGTCGCGCCGTCGCGGCCCGGTCGCTGCAGGGGGACATCCGATGAACGACAGGCCCGAGATGCTCGCCGCCGACCGCCACCGGTTGCTGAAGGAGCACCTGATGAACGAGATCGGCCGAGCCGAGCACGCCGAACGCACCGAGCGCGCGGGGCGGGCCCCGCGCCGGAGGCTGGTGTGGCTGGTGGCGTCGCCGCTGGCGGTCACCGCGGTGGCCGCCGGCGCCCTGCTGCTGCCCGGGCACCCCGGCGCGCGGCCCGCGCCCGTCGGCCCGGCCCGGGGCGGCAGCGCCTCGCCGTCCGCCGCCACCGCACCGCCCTCGCCGTCGGCGCCCGCCCCGGAGCCGACCGATGCCGCCGGGCTGCTCGACCGGGCGGCCGCGGCCGTGGCCGCCCGACCCGATCCGGGGGTGCGGGACGGGCAGTTCACCTACACCAGGGAGGTCCAGGACGGCGGCCAGTGGCCGCGGCACGAGCGGAGGATCTGGTGGTCCGTCGACGGGCAGGCCGAGGGCGGGGTGATCGATCCGCAGATGACCCGCCCGGGGCGGGACCCGAACGCGATCGAGCCGACCCCCGAGCGGCTGTTCGTGCAGGACGGCGTCCGCGTGGAGCCGGGCTTCCCGGCGCGGATCACCTACCGGTTCCTCGCCTCGCTGCCCACCGACCCGGTCGCGTTGAAGCAGCTGCTGCTGGCGGCCGACCGCTCCCGGCAGGTGTCCCCGCCCTCGGCGATGACGGAGGCCCAGCGCAACCAGCTGGCCTTCGCGGACATCCAGACGGTCTTCCAGAACGTCTCCGCTCCCCCGGCGGTGGCCGGGGCCCTGATGCGGGCGGCGGCGATGCTCCCGGGCACCTCGGTGGTGACCGACCAGGTGGACGCGGAGGGCCGCGGGGGCGTGGCCGTGGTCGGCATGAACGGCACCCAGCGGGTGGCCCTGATCTTCGACGCGCGGACGGGCGCCTACCTGGGGCTGCGCGAGGTGCTGCTCAAGTACCTCCCGCCGGTGGGCCCGGACGGCGCCCCGCCGGTGGGCGAGCCCACCGCGGCGCAGCTGGCGGCGGACCGGAGCGCGGTCTACACCACGGCGGCGCTGGAGGAGCGCATCGTCGACCGGGTCGGCCAGGAGCGCTGACCGGCCGCCCCGTCCCGTCCCGGTGACCGCTCGGCACCGGGACGGGACGGGGAACCGCCGGGCCTCAGCTGCGGGCCTGGGCCAGCACCCGGGCCGCGTGCACCTTCCCGGCGTGCTCGACCAGGCTGATCAGGACGTCCTTGCCGGAGGCGCGTTCGCGGGCGTCGCAGAGCACCACGGGGGTCGCCTGGTCGAGGTCCAACGCCCGTGAGACGTCCGCGGGTTGGAAGGAGCGACTGCCCTCGAAGCGGTTGACGGCGACCACGAACGGGATGCCGCGGTGCTCGAAGAAGTCGACGGCGGGGAAGCAGTCGGTGAGGCGGCGGGTGTCGGCGAGGACGACGGCGCCGAGGGCGCCCTGGGCGAGTTCGTCCCAGAGGAACCAGAAGCGGTCCTGGCCGGGGGTGCCGAACAGGTAGACGGACAGGCCCTCGCGGATGGTGATCCGGCCGAAGTCCATGGCGACGGTGGTGGTGGTCTTGCGCTCGACGCCGCCGAGGTCGTCGACCTCGGCTCCGGCGGCGGTCAACTGCTCCTCGGTGCGCAGGGGTTTGATCTCGCTGACGGCCCCGACCAGGGTGGTCTTGCCGACGCCGAAGCCCCCGGCGACCAGGATCTTCAGGGCGAGGTCGGTGCTGTCAGAGGGCGCGAAGCCCATGGATGACCTCCTGGAGGATGTGTTCGTGCGGGAGGAGGGCGGGCGGGACGGGGCGGCTGACCCGGATGTGCTCGCCGTCGAGCAGGTCGCCGAGCAGGACCCGGACCACGCCGAGCGGCAGGTCGAGGTCGGCGGCGATCTCGGCGACGGACAGGGCGTTGCCCCGGCAGATCTCCAGGATGGCGATCTGCTCGGGCCCGACCGGCAGCACGGTCGGGTCGGGGATGTCGGTGACGACCAGCGCGATCAGGTCGAAGGGCTGGCCGGGGCGGGTGCGGCCCTTGGTGAGGGCGTAGGGGCGGACCATCGGTCCGGCGTCCTCGTCGTACCACTGGACGGGGCGGTCGGGCGGCGGCGGGTAGCCGAACGGGGTGCCGGGCAGGTACTCCCGGGGCGGGTAGGCCATCGGCTGACTCCCCTTCTTCTGCTGGGATTTCGGTGCGGTCTAGTAGCCGCGCGGCGCGGCGTGCAGGTGTTCGCCGACCCGGCGGACCAGGCGGGCCATCTCGTAGGCGACCAGGCCGAGATCGGCGTCGGGCTCGGCGAAGACGGCCAGGCAGGAGCCCTGCCCGGCGGCCGCGACGAACAGGTAGCCGCGCTCCAACTCGACCATGGTCTGCCGCACTTCGCCGCCGTCGAAGTGCCGTCCGGCACCCTTGGCGAGGCTGTGGAAGCCGGAGGCGACGGCGGCCAGGTGTTCGGCGTCCTCGCGGCCGAGGCCGGTGGAGTTGCCCATCGGGAGGCCGTCGGCGGAGAGCATGACGGTGAACCTGACCCGGGCGGTCCGGGTGACCAACTCGTCGAGGAGCCAGTTGAGTTCGCCGCTCTGGCGAGTGGTGCCGATCATCGGGCGCGGTCTCCTCTGTCGTGGGGGTGGTGGTCGGTGCGGTGGTCGTACGGGTCACCGCTGCCGCCGGGGTTGTCGCCGCGGCCGCGCTGCCAGCCGCGCTGGAAGGCGGTCATCGCGGAGCGGGCCTGCTCGGGGTCGCGGTCGGCGGGCCCGGCGGGGCGCGGGCCGGGGCGGGGCGGTTCGGGGGCCTCGCGCAGTTGCGGGGCGAGGCTGGCCTGCCGGACCCGGCGCGGGAGCTCGTCCTCCTGCTCGGCGGGCACGACCAGCGAGGGCAGCGCCTGCACGGACGGCGCGGGCGCCACGGGCGTCACGGGAGCCGTCGGGGCGGCGGGGCGCGGAGCCGGGAACGACCCGGCCGGAGCCTGCGCCCGTGCCTGCGCCTGGACCTGCGCCTGTGCCGGGAAGGATGCCAACGGCCTTGCCGTCGGCGGGAGTTCCGGAACGGTGACCAACTCCCGTTCGTCCGGCTGGGGTTCGCTCCCGCGCTGGTCGAGCAGGTCGGTGGGCAGCAGCACGATCGCGGTGGTGCCGCCGTACGCGGAGGGCCGCAGGGCGACCTTGACGCCGTGCCGCTTGGCGAGGCGGCTGACCACGAACAGGCCGAGGCGGTCGCTGTCGAAGAGGTCGACCTGTTCGCTGGCGTCGATCCGCCGGTTGGCGTCGGCGAGCGCCTCGGGGCCCATGCCGAGGCCGCGGTCCTCGATCTCCAGGGCGTAACCGTTGCCGACCTGCTCGCCGCGGATCTGGACCTTGGTGTGCGGGGGCGAGAACCCGGTGGCGTTCTCGACGAGTTCGGCGACCAGGTGGGTGAGGTCGGCGACGGCGGGGCCGGTGACGGCGGCGTGCGGGAGGCGGTGGACGTCGACCCGGGCGTACTCCTCGACCTCGGCGACGGCGGCCCGGACCACGTCGGTGAGCGGGACGGGCTTGCGCCAGGCGCGGCCGGGGGCGGCGCCGGAGAGGATGATCAGGCCCTCGGCGTGGCGGCGCATCCGGGTGGTGAGGTGGTCGAGCTTGAACAGGTCGTCGAGTTCGGCCGGGTCCTCGGTGCGGCGCTCCATCGCGTCCAGCAGGGTGAGTTGGCGGTGCACCAGGACCTGGCTGCGGCGGGCCAGGTTGACGAAGACGCCGGAGACCCCGGAGAGCACCTCGGCGCGTTCGACGGCGGCGGTGACGGCGGCCCGCTGGACGCTGTCCAGGGCGTGGTGGACCTGGCCGATCTCGTCGCCGCCGTGGTCGCGCGGGGGCACCTCGGCGTCCACGTCGACCTCCTCCCCGGCCCGCAACCTCCGCATGGTGGCCGGGAGTTTGCGTCCGGCGAGTTCGAGGGCGGAGTTGCGCAGGGCGTGCAGTTCGGCGACCAGGCCGCGGCCGATCTGGACCGAGATCAGCAGCGAGGCGAGGACGGCGACCAGGCCGAGCAGCACGGTGGCGCCGGAGGTGCTGAACAGGCCCAGTGCGTACGGGTTCGAGCGTTCCGCGGCGGCCGCGCCGGCCTGCCGTTCGACGTCGGTCAGGGCGTGCGCGACGGCGTCGGCGACGGCGGCCCAGCGGTTCTCGGGGACGCTCTGCAGGGCGTCGGACGGGTTCGAGGCGTTGAGCAACTGCTCCTCGTAGCGGCGCAGTTCCTGGTACTGGGGGCCGCCGGTGAAGGCGGCGAGCGCGGCCCGGTCGGCGGGGCGCAGGTCGGGGACGGCGGTCTGCTCGAACTGGGCGCGGGCGTACCCGGCCTGGACGATCTGCCGGTACTGCGCCTCGGTGAGCTGCCTGCTGCGCTGGGCGGTGCGCAACAGGGCGTCCTCGCGGGCGAGTTGCTCGCGGGAGCGGGCGAACTCCAGCAGCACGCGGGCGTCCGCGGCGACCCGGTGGTCCTGCAGGGCGGTCAGCGAGCCGGTGGTGGCGAGGGCGTCGTCGACGGCGGCGGTGTAGACGAGGTAGGCGTCGTTCCAGGGGATGCTGCGGTCGAGCAGTCGGCCGCGCAGCGCGGGGAGGGCGGCGACCGCGCGGGCGAGGGTGTCGAGGCGGTCGGCGGCCTCGGGGCCGAGCCCTTCGGCGTCGGCCCGGTTGTAGCCGGGGGCGAGGGTGAGCGGGGCGGCGACCCGGTCGGTCTCCTGGGCGGCGGCGCGCAGGGCGGCCTCCTGGTCGGCGCCGGGGGCGGCCGACAGCTGCCCGGCGGCGGCGCGTTCGGCCTGCAGGGCGGCGACGGTGCGGTCGAGCGGGGTGCGCAGGGTGGCGTCGACCTGCTTGACCTGCAGCAGCTCCCAGACGTCCTCGGCGGCGGTGACGGTGGCGAACGCCCACAGCGCCATCACCGACACCACCGGCACCATCAGCACGGCCACGATCCGGGCCCGGACGGTCCGGGGCCGCAGGCCGACCCGGACGGGCGCGGGCAGCGCGATCGGCGTCTCGTCGGCGGGCGGCCCGGCGTGGGCCCCGCGCCGGGGTGCACCGGGTCGGGTGCGGGCCGGTCCGCGCGGGGTGCTGGGGGCGGGCGGTCCGCTGCGGGAGGTGCCTCGGCTTGCGCGCATGGGTGTGGCGGCCTTTCGGGCTACGGGGTCGTCGGGGCGGCGGCGGGCGTGCGGGAGCGCCCGGACGGGGACGGCTGGCGTACGGGGCGACCGGCGTACGGCGTCGGGCTCAGGCGGCGCGGCCGAGGTCCTCGACGGTGAGCTCGCCCGCCTCGCGGTAGGCGGCGCGTTCCTGCGCGGTCGGGGAGAGGGCGACGAACGCGGAGGTGAGGAAGAGGAAGGAGCCGAGCCCGACGGCGAGCGGGAAGACGAACTGCATGGGGGTGGCGCCGCCGAGGCCGGTGCGGGCGGGTTCCATGTGGACGTGGACGGCGGCCATGCCGGTGTAGTGCATGCAGCTGACGGCGATGCCCATGACCAGCGAGGCCGCGGCGGCCGCGTACACGTTGCGGATGGTGACGGCGGCCCAGAGCGCGGCGGTGGCGGCGCCGACCGCGATCAGCACGGACAGCGCCACGGTGCCGACCTGGTAGCGCAGTTCGCCGTGGATGCGGACGGCGGACATCCCGAGGTAGTGCATCGCGGCGACGCCGACGCCGGTGGTCAGCCCGCCCAGCAGCAGGCTGCGGCCGCGGTGCCGCCCGTAGCCGACCACGAACACGCCGAGGCCGACGACGGCGATCGCGACCAGCAGGCTGAGGATGGTCAGCGCCACGTCGTAGCGCAGGTCGGTGCCGTCGACGGTGAAGCCGAACATGGCGACGAAGTGCATCGTCCAGATCCCGGAGCCGATCGCGGCGGCCGCGGTGAGCAGCCAGTTCCGCCGGGAGGCGCCGGTGGCGGACAGCGCGCGCAGCGTGCAGCGCAGGCCGAGGGCCGCGCCGACGCAGGCCATCGCGTAGGAGAGCGTCGGTGTGAGCCAACCGAAGCTGAAGTGGTCCATCGATCCCATCGGGTGCCTCCTGCGGGGGGCGTCCGCCGCTCGCCCCGCTCTCGTGTTCCAGGGACCGTGGACGCTACCCAGAGCTGATGAATGGTCACCGGAAGATGTGAAAAGCACCCCGCTCTGTGGGGGTTATGTGCTCGAATGGCCCGACGAGGTGTGCTCGCCCGCCGCTCCGGTGCGAGGCGACCCCGGAAAACCCCTGCGCGCTGTCGGCCGGGCCCGGTAATCTCCGCCTGCTTCCCCGCCGAACCACTTCCCTGAGGAACAGCGTGTCCATACCCGTCCCGCCCCAGCAGACCGAGTCTCCGTACGCTGGGGGCGAGTTCCCGTACGCCGCGGGTGCTCCGTACCAGGCGGACCCGACCCGGCCGCACTGCCGTTTCTGCGGCTCGGTGCCCGCCCTGGACGTCACGGTCCGCGGCCACCAGGGCTTCCTGGTGATGATGAAGTTCCTGCGCCTGCCCGGCCCGTTCTGCCGGGACTGCGGGACGGCGACCGTCCGGCGGATGACCGCCAACAGCCTGTGGCAGGGCTGGTGGGGCCTGGCCTCCTCGCTGATCAACCCGTTCACCATGCTGATGAACCTGGTGACCTGGCTCAAGCTGCGCAAGCTCGCGCCGCCCGCCCCGGGCGCCCCCGGCACGCCGCTGCCCGTGGGCCGCCCGCTGTACCTGCGCCCGCAGATCCTCGGCCTGCTGATCCCCGTGGTGGCGGTCGGCGCGATCGTCTACAACGTCCAGCAGGACCCGGACTACGCGTCGGCCGGTGACTGCGTCCACAACAGCGGGACGGTCTTCTCGCCGGACGTCTCGGTCGTCGACTGCGGCGGCCCCGACGCCCAGTACAAGGTGCTGGGCCGGGTGGAGTCCTCCTCCGACACCGCCTGCGCGGCGTTCCCCGACCGCGTCGCCTCGTACGTGGTGACGCGGGGCAGCAGCTCGTACACCCTCTGCCTGGCCCGGCTCGGCGGCAACTGAGCCCGGACGGGCCGGACCGCGCCCCACCCGCACCGTGCCGTCGTGCGCGTGTGTATCGTTCACGCGCACGACACGGTTCGCACCGTGACTTCCACGGGCGAGACGCCCGTTCCGCTACGTTCCTGGGGGGAATGTTCCCATGCGCTCCATTCGTCTGGTGGCCGCGTCGGCGGCTTTCGCCACGGCCGCGGTCGGCCTCGGCGCCGCCACCGCGTCGGCGACCGAGACCCTGAAGGCGCCGTGTTTCGGCGGCGTCCAGAACCACCCCGAACTCGCCACCACCTGGCCGGGATTCCCCGCCGAGCTGGTCAAGGGCGGCCCGGCCGTGGAGTCGACCGTCACCTTCCGGAACTCGGTGGCCCACGAGGTCAAGGACTTCCGGACCTCGCTCTACGTCGCCTACCTGGACAACCCGTTGCCGGCCGGCTCCTTCGCCGTCGAGATCAAGGCTCCCGGCGGCGCGTGGAAGAAGGTCGACTTCGGCACCGGTGACCTGTCCTCCATCATCGACTCCGGCATGTACCAGATCCCGGACGGCGCCTCGCTGACGCTCTCGCTCCGCATCGCGGCCACCGCCAAGGCGCCCGTCGGGAACTACCAGGCCACGGAGAGCGGCGGGTCGGCGCTCCTGGAGGACGACAGCGACACGTTCATCCCGTGGGACGCGGCCGATCAGAAGCCCGCGTCCAACCAGAACGGCACCGGGGTCTGCACGCAGTTCACCGGGTACGCGTTCCACGACTTCACCGTGGTGGACAGCGCCACGACGGCCGCGCCGTCGACCCAGCCCTCGCACTCGGCGACGGCCACCGCGTCGGCCACGGCGACGGCCACCGCCACCGCCACCGCGGGCGCGTCGAGCACTGCGCCGACCGCTTCTCCGACCGCTGCGCGGACGACCGCGCAGGCCGCCCCCCTGAACGCCGAGCTCGCCGAGACCGGCGCGGGCGACACGGAGCGGATCGCCGTCGGCGGTGCCGCGGCCCTGGTGCTCGGCGCCGGGATCCTGGTGGCCCTGCGCCGCCGCCGGGGCACCCACAGCTGACCCGCGCGAACCCGACCGACGCCCGCCCGGCAGCGCTGCCGGGCGGGCGTCCGGCGTTCCCGGAGGGCCTGGGCCGGGCAGGGCCCGACCGCGCGGGGTGAGGCGGACCCGGGCAGGGCCTAACCGCGCGGGGTGAGGCGGACCCGGACCGGGCCGCCGAGTTCCAGGGTGATGCCCTGGCCCAGCGGGACGTCGGTGTCGACCGCGGTGACCTCGAACGCGCGGAGCAGCGCGGCCAGCGCGAGCACCGACTCCAGCATCGAGAAGTGCTGGCCGATGCAGGCGCGCGGGCCGCCGCCGAACGGGAACCAGGCGTAGCGGTGCCGGGCGGCCTCGCGCTCGGGGGTGAAGCGGTCGGGGTCGAAGCGCTCCGGGTCCTCCCAGTGGCCGGGGTGGCGGTGGGTGACGTAGGGGGCGACCAGCACGTCCGCCCCGGCCGGGACGGGGACGCCGGCGATCACGGTGTCCGCGACGGCGCGCCGCCCGACCGCGGGCGCGGCCGGGTAGAGCCGCATGGCCTCCTTCAGCACCCGGGTCAGGTACGGGAGTTCGGCGTAGTCGGCGGCGGTGGGTCGGCGGCCGTCGGCGAGCAGGTCGGCGACCTCGCGGTGGGCGAGGGCCTGCTGTTCGGGGTGCTTGCCGAGCAGGTGGAGGGCGAAGACCAGCGAGGTGGCGGTGGTCTCGTGCCCGGCCAGCAGGAAGATCAGCACCTGTTCGCGCAGCTCGGTGGCGTCCAGTTGCTCGCCGTCCTCGCCGCGGGCGTCGGCGAGCAGGCCGAGCAGGTCGTCGGAGCCGCCCTCCCCCTGGGCGGCGCGGCGGGCGATGATGCCGTCGCACACCTCGTAGAGGGTGCGTTCGGCGGCGAGGGCCTTGCGGTGGCCGGGCAGCGGCCACCGGCGGGGCAGTCGCAGCGGGGAGAAGGCGCGGTCGCGGACGAAGCCGTTGAGGACCGGGAAGGCGTGGTGGACGGTCTCGACGGCCTCCTCGACGTCCTGGCCGAACAGGATCCGGGAGACGGTGCGCAGCGCGAAGCGGTTCATCTCCCCGGCGAGGTCGACGGTGGCGTCGGGGGCGGCGGCCCAGCGGGCGACCAGGGCCTCGGTCTCGGCGCCGATCGCGTCGGCGTACCGGTCGACCCGCTTGCGGGTGAACAGCGGTTGGACGAGGCGGCGCTGGCGCAGGTAGTCGGCGTCCTGGGAGGTGAGCAGACCGTTGCCGAAGCTCTCCCGGATCTCGCCGTAGAAGACGTTGTCCTTGCGGAAGTTGGCGGCGTCGGTGGCGAGCACCTGCTGGACGGCCTCGGGCGAGAAGACCATCCAGATCTCGGCGCGCAGGCCGGGCGGGCCGGCCTGGATGCGGACCACGTCGCCGTGGTCGCGGTGGGCGGCCAGGTAGGTGGCGAGCGGGTCGCGCTTGAGGTCGAGCAGCGAGCCGATCAGCGGCAGGCCGGGCGGGCCGGGCACGCGGGTGGCGGTCAAGGGATCCCCTCCGTCGGTGGGCGAACCCCCTTCCGTGGGAGGTCCGCTGAAACCGCGTCAGTATCCCCCGGCGGGTGGTGGGGCGCGAGGGTGCCCCGGTCCGGGACGGGGCGGGCTTGAGGCATTGCACATGCAACCCTTAAGTTCACCTTAAGGTCGCTTGTGCGATGAGACAGCAGTCTTGAGCCCCGCAGCTGCGGCACTATGATCACCTGATCGCACCCTCACCTCCTCGCCCGCCACGCCCACACGACCAGGGGAAACCATCCATGCGCAGCGTCAGACGCCTCCTCGCCGCCTCCGCCGTCCTCGCCCTCGGGGTCGGCCTGACCGCGTGCACCAGCTCCGGCGGCGGCTCCGCCTCGGTCAACCCGGCCCAGACCCGGCCCGAGGTCAAGGGCACCGTGACGGTGTTCGCGGCGGCCTCGCTGAAGGAGTCCTTCACCGAGCTCGGCAAGCGCTTCGAGGCCGCCTACCCGGGCACCACGGTGACCTTCAACTTCGGCGGCTCCTCCGCGCTCGCCCAGAGCATCGTCTCCGGCGCCCCGGCCGACGTGTTCGCCGCGGCCAGCCCGGCCACCATGAAGACCGTCACCGACGCCAAGCTGACCGGCGGCGACCCGACGGTGTTCGTCCGCAACACCCTGGAGATCGCCGTCGCCAAGGGCAACCCGAAGCACATCGGCGGCCTGCAGGACCTCAAGGGCGTCAAGACCGCGCTGTGCGCCAAGGAGGTGCCGTGCGGCGCCGCCGCCGTCACCGCGCTCAAGGCCGCGGGCGTGGAGCTCACCCCCGCCACCTACGAGCAGGACGTCAAGGGCGCCCTGACCAAGGTCGAACTGGGCGAGGTCGACGCGTCGCTGGTGTACCAGACGGACGTGAAGGCCGACTCAGGCAAGATCGAGGGCGTGAACTTCCCCGAGGCCGCACAGGCCGTCAACGACTACCAGGTCGTCTCGCTGGGCAAGGCGTCCAACGCCAACGGCGCGGCCGCGTTCCTCGGCTACCTCGGCTCCGCGGACGCCCGCCGGGTGTTCACCGACGCCGGCTTCCAGGCGCCGTGACGGGCCCGGACACCCCCCGCACCACCCCCGCACCGCACCCCCGGGGCCGGCGGCGGCCCCGGGGGGCCGGGCGGGCCCCGGCCGCGCTGCTGCTGCCCGCGCTGCTCGGCCTCGCCTTCCTGGTGCTGCCGCTGCTGGGGCTGCTGGTCCGCGCCCCGTGGCGCTCGCTGCCCGCGCTGCTGACCGGCCCCGAGGTGTGGCAGGCGCTCAAGCTCTCGCTGCTCTCCGCGACCCTGGCCACCGGCGTCTCGCTGCTGCTGGGCGTCCCGCTGGCCTGGCTGCTGGCCCGCACCGAGTTCCCCGGACGGCGCCTGGTGCGCGCCCTGGTCACCCTGCCGCTGGTGCTGCCCCCGGTGGTCGGCGGCGTGGCGCTGCTGCTGGTGCTCGGCCGCAACGGCGTCCTGGGCCGCTGGCTGGACGCCTGGACCGGCGTCACCCTCCCCTTCACCACCACCGGCGTGGTGGTCGCCGAGGCCTTCGTCGCGATGCCGTTCCTGGTGATCAGCGTGGAGGGCGCGCTGCGCGCCGCCGACCCGCGCTACGAGGAGGCCGCCGCCACCCTGGGCGCCTCCCGGCTGACCGCGTTCCGCCGGGTCACCCTGCCGCTGGTCGCCCCGGGCATCGGGGCGGGCGCGGTGCTGGCCTGGGCCCGGGCGCTGGGCGAGTTCGGCGCGACCATCACCTTCGCCGGGAACTTCCCCGGCCGCACCCAGACCATGCCGCTGGCCGTCTACCTCGCCATGGAGTCCGACCCCGAGGCGGCGATCGCGCTCAGCCTGGTCCTGCTCACCGTCTCCGTCGCCGTCCTCGCCGGGCTGCGCGACCGTTGGATGTCGACCCCGTGAAGCCTTCCGAAGCCGCCCCCGCCCCCGACGCCCGTCCCGCCCTGGACGCCCGGCTGACCGTCTCCCGCGGCGCGTTCACCCTGGACGTCCCGCTGAGCGCCGAACCCGGCGAGGTGCTCGCCCTGCTCGGCCCGAACGGCGCGGGCAAGTCCACCGCGCTGCGCGCCCTGGCCGGGCTGCTGCCGCTCACCGACGGGTACCTGCGGCTGGACGGCGCGCCGCTGGACTCCCCCGCGGACGGCCTGTTCCGGCCCGCCGAGCGGCGGCCGATCGGCGTGGTCTTCCAGGACTACCTGCTCTTCCCGCACCTGTCCGCCCTCGACAACGTCGCCTTCGGCCTGCGCACCCGCGGCCTGCGCCGGGCCGCCGCCCGGGCCGCGGCGCTGCCCTGGCTGGAGCGGATGGGCCTGGCCGAGCACGCCGGACGCCGCCCCGCGCAGCTCTCCGGCGGCCAGGCCCAGCGCGTCGCCCTGGCCCGCGCCCTGGCCGTCCGCCCCCGCCTGCTGCTGCTGGACGAGCCGCTGGCCGCCCTGGACGCCCGCACCCGGCTCGACGTCCGGGCCGAACTGCGGCGCCGCCTCGCCGAGTTCGAGGCCGTCGCGGTGCTGGTCACGCACGACCCGCTGGACGCCATGGTGCTCGCCGACCGCCTCGTCGTCGTCGAGGGCGGCCGGGTCGTCCAGAGCGGTCGCCCCGCCGAGGTCGCCCGGCACCCGCGCACCGACTACATCGCCCGGCTGGTCGGCCTCAACCTCTACCAGGGCACCGCCGACGGCCGCCGCGTCACCCTCCCCGAGGGACAGGTCCTCGCCACCGACGAGGACCTCACCGGCCCGGCCTTCGTCGCCTTCCCGCCCGACGCGGTCACCCTGCACCGCCACCGCCCCGAGACCAGCGCCCGCAACCTCTTCCCCTGCACCGTCGCCGGGCTCGACCTGCACGGCGACCGCTTCCGGGTCGACCTCACCGGCCCGCTCCCGCTCGCCGCCGACCTCACCCCCACCGCCGCCGCCGACCTCGACCTCACCCCCGGCACCCGCGTCTGGGCCGCCGTCAAGGCCACCCAGACCCACGCCTACCCGGCCTGACCCCCACGAGCCCCCGGCCCCGCCCTCGCCGCCCTCGAACGTCGCAGGCAGGCCCTACCCTCTCCCCCATGGACCACCCCCGCCCGCTCCGGGACGCGAACCGCCCGTTCTGGGACGCGGACCACCCCGCCCCGCCGCCGCTGACCGAGTCCGACCGCCTGGCCGCCGAGGAGCTGCTCGGCGTCGCCCTGCCCGCCGCGCTGCTCGACCTGCTGCGCGAGCAGGACGGCGGCCCGGTCGCGGACGGGTGCAGCGCCTTCCCCACCGACCGGCCGACCTCCTGGGCGCCCGACCACGTCCCGTTCGACCTGCTGCACGGCGCGGGCCGCCACCCGCAGGTGCCGTTCTCGCTGCTCGACGGCCCCTACCTGGCCGCCGAGTGGGGCCCGCCGCCCGGCCTGGTGCCGATCAGCGACGACGGCCACCACTGGATCGCGCTCGACCACCGCCGCTGCGGCCCGACCGGCGAGCCCGCCGTCACCTGGTACGACGCCGAGTTCGGCACCGAACTGCCGCTGGCCCCCGACTTCGCCGCCTTCCGGCGCGGCCTCATCTCCCCCGACACCTTCGACGCCGACGCCGAATCCGACACCGGCACCGGCACCGACACCGGCACCGACGAGCCCGCGGCGGGCTGAGCCCCTGGCCCCACCGCCGGTTAATTCGGTGGTGCACGTCGCGAGTTGGGCTAGGGTGGCGGGTGCGGGCGGCTCCGCGGCGTGCTTCCTTCTCCCTTCTCTGCAAAAGAATCCAGCGCGCCCTCTCTCCGCCCGCGTCTTCGTCTTCCGTCGCCCGTGGGGGTCCGCTCCGCATGCCCCGAGCCGTTCCGGTGAAGTTCGACGTGCGCGTCGACCGCGACCTGGGCTCCTTCCTGCTCCGCCGCCGCACCGCCGTCGCGGTCGACCCGGCGGAGCTGCTGCCCGCCGCCGACCCGTGGAGCCTGCGCGGCCTGACCGCGCTGGACGCCGACCTGGCGGCCCGCGGCTACCTGCCGACCGTCGAACTGCGGTCCGCGCTGGCCCGGTTGGCACCGCTGCGGCTGGCCGCGCTGGGCGGCGCGCTGCTCGGCCGACTGGACCACCTGCTGGGCACCGACCGCGAGCACACCCCGCTGTTCCGCCGCTTCCCGGACGCGGTGCCGGAGGTCGCGCAGCTCCACCACAGCCGCCGGATGCGGGCATTCCTGCGCAGCCAGCCGTACCAGCCGTGCGCGCGCTGCGGCCGCCGGGGCGCGGAGGTCGGCATCGGGCTGCTGGCCCCGTGCGCGCACCTGCTCTGCCCGGACTGCCTGGAGGCGCAGGACGGCCCGCCGCGCTGCCCGTCCTGCGGCGTGGTGCTGGCCGCGCAGCCGTTCCTGTACGGCGGCAAGCGCAAGGCGGTGCGCGAGCAGGCCCCGCCGCGCAAGGGGCAGCCGGACCGGGCGGAGCGACCGGGGGCGGTGCTGCGTCCGCTGCGGCTGCTGGAGCAGGACGAACTCTCGGCCGCGATGGACGAGTTGACCGCCCTGCTGACCCGTCGGACGGCGCTGGGCCCGCAGGACCGCGACGACCTGGCCACCCTGCTGGCGCACGCCCCGGCCGACCTGGCGGCGCGGCTGCCCGCGGAGATCCCGGTCCGCGAGACCAAGGCGGTGGCACTGGCCGAACTGCTGCGCCGCGAGGGCGAGTCGGCGCTGCCTGTGCTGGCCGAGCGGCTCACCACCGCGACCGACGTGCTGCGCCTGCTGTGGGCGTACGCGGGCGCGCAGCCGGACCTGCTGCCGGGCACCGCCCGGCGGCTGCGGCTGCGCGGGCTGTCGCGGCCGCTGCGCCGCGGGCTGCTGGGCGCGCTGGAGGCGCTGCCCGCCGCCGCGCTGGCCGAGGACCTCCGGCGGCACCGCGAACCCTGGCTGCGCGTCGGCGAGTCGCTGCACCCGTTCGAGTACCGGCGGCAGTTCCCGTCCACCGCGGCCGCGTTCGCGCTGCTGCGCGGCACCGACCTGGACGGCTTCGGCCCCGGGTTCGCCGAACCGCCCGCACCGCTGCGGGTGGAGCGGGTCGACGGCCGCCGCCGCTTGGCGCACACCGGTTTCGCCTCCCGGGTGGAGACCCTGCTCGCGGTCGGCGACACCTCCGGCGCGCTGACCGAACTCGCGCGCAGGCCGGGCGAGTTGGTGCGCCGCCTGCACCACCTGCTGCGGGTGCACGAGATCATGGAGCCCGGCACGCCGCCGCCCGCCGAGCTGTCGGCGGCGCTGGCCCGGGCGCTGCCCGCGGTCGGACCGGGCCCGCTGCTGGGCGCGTACGGCCGGCTGCGCGGGCCGCGCAGCCGGGGCGAGCGGCGGCTCTACTTCCCGCGCGGGCTGGTCTCGTCGGCGTACGGGCGGGAGGACCACGGCACCGTCGTCCCGGCCCGGTCGAGCGCTCCGGTGGTCGCCGCGATCGAGGCGGAGCTGCTTCGGCGGTCCGCCGCGACGCTGCCGGTGCGGCCCGAAGTCGCGCTGCTGGACGAGGCGTTGACGGGCATGTCGGTGCCGTTCGCGGAGCGTTCGGCGGCCCGCGCGCTGGTGTCGGTGCCGCGCGGCAGCAGGCTGCCGCTGCCGCCGGGCGAGCGGCTGCGGCTGTTCCTGCACTGGATGCAGCCGCAGCACCAGCGCGTCGACCTGGACCTGTCGGTGGCCCTGTACGACGACGGCTGGCGCCACCGCGGGACATGCGACTACACGCAGTTGGTCTTCGGGCGGCGCGCGGCCGTGCACTCGGGCGACTACACCTCGGCGCCGCCTCCGCTGGGCGCCAGCGAGTTCGTCGACCTGGACTTCGCCGCGCTGCGGGCCACCGGACTCCGCTACGCGGTGATGGTCGTGTTCAGCTACAACGACGTCCCCTTCGACCGGCTGCCGGAGGCGTTCACCGGCTTCGCCGCGGTCGACGGGGACGGGGGCGGGGGCGGCGGCGGGGGCGGTCCGCTGTCGGCCCGGGCCGTGCGCCAGCGGATGGATCTGACCGGGAACGCCAAGGTGTCCGTCCCGCTGATCGTCGACCTGGCGGAGCGCCGCTTCACCTGGACCGACCTCAACACCGCGGTCCCCAGCGGCTTCCACAGCGTCGCCCGGCACCGCGACACGATCGCCGCCCTGTGCGGCGACGTGCTCGACCACTTCGCCCCGGACCGGCGCGCCACCCTGTGGGACGTGGCCTGCGCCCGGGCCGCGCACGCCACCGGCGAGGTGCTGGTCCGCGGCCTGGACGGCGCCGTCCTGCGCTGGCGGCGTCAACCGGCCGAGCCGCTCGGCGAGTTCGCCGAGCGGCTGCGCCTGCGGCACGCCCCGGACGGCCCGCCGGCCACCGAGCCGCTGCCCGAACTCCTGTCCGGGCGACGGGCGTTCCTCGCCCTGCTGGACGCCGACCTGCCGGTTCCCCCGGGCGTCCACGGCGAGCTGTACCGCCTGCACCCGGGCCCGCTGGACGCCGCACCGGACGCCCTGCGCCGCCTCACCGCCGCCGACCTGGTCGCCACCCTCGCCCCGACGCCGCGATGACCACGGACCGGTGAACCCCGCGAGCACCGTACGCACCCCCCGGTCCCGTACAGTGGCGGGCGTGCATCACGGCGTCCTGCCGCCTCCCGCTCGCTGAGCGGGCGGCCGGCCACTTCCTGAGCCCGCCCGGGCCGTCCGTCTCCGGACGCCGCCCCGGGCCGGTCGGTGCTGCCCGCTTCCGTGGCCCACCGACCGTCACGGCCCTCCGGGAGTCCATCCGTGTTCTCGTTGCATTCCTCCACCCTGCCCGCGCGGCGGGGCCTGCTGTACGTCGCCCTCGCCGCCACCGCCTGGGGCACCGCCGGGGCGGCGGCCGCGCTGCTGTTCCAGCGCAGCGGCCTGGGCCCGCTCGCGCTGACCTTCTGGCGTTCGGCCGGCGGCGCGGCGGTGCTGCTGGCCCTGCGCCCGTTCACCGGCCGGGCGGTGCGCCCCGCGCGCCCGTCCGTGCCGCGGATCCTGCTCAACGGCCTGGGGCTGACGCTGTTCCAGACCGCGTACTTCCTGGCGGTCCGGCACACCGGGCTGGCGGTCGCCACCGTGGTGACGCTCGGGTCGGCGCCGGTGCTGGTGGCGCTCGGCGGGCGGCTGCTGATGGGTGAGCGGCTGGGCCGGGCCGGGCTGGCCGCGGTGGCCGGGGCGGTGCTCGGCCTGGGCGTGCTGGTGCTCGGCGGCGCCGCTGCGGGCTCCGGCGGCGGGGTCGAACCGGTGGGCCTGGCCTGGGCGTTGGCCTCGGCGGCGGGCTACGCGGCGATCACCGTGGCCACCCGCCACCGGGCCTCGCGCACCGGCAACGCCGACGACCCGGCGACCACCACCCTGTGGTCGTTCGGGGTCTGCGCGGTCTGCCTGTTCCCGTTCGCGCTGGCCGAGGGCCCGCTGCCGTCCACCGGCTCGCTGCCCGCGACGCTGCTGCTGCTCGGCTACCTGGCGACCGTCCCGACCGCGCTCGCCTACGCGCTGTACTTCGCGGGCGCGGCCGTGGTCCGGGCGGCGACGGCCTCCGTGGTGGCGCTGATCGAGCCGCTCAGCGCCACCGCGTTCGCGGCCGCGGTGCTGGACGAGCCGCTGACCCCGGCGGCCCTGCTGGGCACCGCGGTCCTGCTGCTCTCGGTGACGGCCCTGGCCCGCTCCGAACTGCGCGCGGGCTGAGCGCCGACGGCGCGCGGCCGCTTCAGCGCCGGACCACCAGGCCCGGGTCGATCCGCCAGCGCAGCAGCCGCGCGCCGCCACCGTCACCGCCGTCGATCCGGGCGAACTCCCGCCCCGTGCGGTGGTGGTGCGTCGGACGGAAGCCCGGGAGCACGGCGAGGCGGGCGCCGTCCGCGGGGTCCCAGACCTCCAGGCCCTGCGGGGAGGCCGAGAACAGCAGGCCGTCGGCGCTGAAGAACCGGCCCTCGGGTCCACCGAACGCGGCGGTCTCGGCCGCCCACGCGCCGTCGGTCCGCCGGACGTCGAAGACCCGTGCTCCCGGCACGATCTCGTAGTCGTGCTCGCCCAGGCCGCCGACGGCCACCCGGTGGTCGTCGAGCCAGGCCAGCGGCCGGTTCCAGTGGTAGTCGCAGGAGGCCAGGTGCGACTTGGTCGCGCCGTCCTCGGACTCGAACGGGTTCTCGTCCAGCCAACCGGCCAGGCTCCAGGCGGTGACCACCCCGACGGGCGACCAGACCCAGCCGTCGTCCACGACGCGCCGACCGTCCGGACTGACCAGCAGGCCGCCGTGGAAGTAGTCCAGGTCGTGCGGCGGCCGTAGCCGGTCGGAGTCGACGGGGGCGAACGCGCGGGAGGTGAGCGGTTCGCCCGTCCCGGGGTCGGAGACGTCGAGCCTGTTCCACTCGGTCCGGTGCACCAGGACGGTCCGGTCGCGGTGCTGCGCGAAGGCCAGCGAGAACGGGACGGTCTCGGCGCAGTAGTCGCCGCCGTCGAGCGTCATGGTCCTCGTCCCCGTCGACAGGTCGAGGACCTCGCCGTACCGGCCGTGGTCCACGACGACCGCGGCGAACCGGCCGTCGGACGAGGCGTGCAGGCGGCGCGCCGGCCAGTGGTCGGACCACGGTTCGGCGTCCGGCGGAACCCGCACCTCCGTGCGGGCGAGGACGGCCCAGTCGCCGGAGTCCGGCTCCCAGCGCACGATCCGGCCGTCCTCGCACAGGACCAGCCACCCGGCCGTCCCGCCGTCGACCGCGGCGAGGTCCGCGACGGCCCCCCACTCGGCCGGGACCGCCGTGGCCCGCAGCGTCGGGTCGACGGCCGTGGGGCGCTCCCGGACCTCCGGGCTCCCCACCGCGCCCGTCAGGGTGCGCATGCCCGCGGCGAAGCACTCCTCGCAGGCCCGGGCCGTCTCGACGGCCCGCCCGCCCGCCACCGCGTCCCGGCAGCCGTGACACACCCGGTCGGTGGCGGTGCCCACGCCGGTGTAGCGGGTGACGTAGTCGATCGGCCCGGCCGCCGCCCGGATGTGCTCGCACATCGGCGGGCCGTACGCCGGTGCGTCGTGCCCGCAACTCGCTGTCATCTCTTCCCCCCTGACGGTGCGCGGGAGGCCGGGCGCGGCCCCGCGGCAGGCCGCCACTCTAGCCACCCGCCGCCCCCTCCCCGCACCACGCCCGCCCCTCCGGGGTGACGGCCACCGCAGCCCTGGCCGCACCCCTCCCCCACCGGGAGACCCCGACCCCGCCGGGGCCTCCCGGCCCGGGGTCAGGAGGCGGTGCCGGTGACCGTGTTGCCGGACTTGGTGAGGTGGTAGGTGACGGTCGCGCCGGTCCAGAAGTGGAAGGTGAGCGTCACCGGGGCGTCGTCCTTGAGCGACTTGAGGAAGTCGGACTTGACGGTGGTGGTGTCGGCGCCGTAGTCGGCGCGGTAGTTGTCGAAGGACTGGTAGGTGGTCCAGGAGGCCGGACCGGCGGCGCTCCCGTCGGCGTAGGTGGACTCGACGTCGGCCACCAGGGAGCCGTTGAACCGGGTCGGGACGGTCAGGCCGTCGGTGGTGCCGGTGGCGTCGGAGAGCACCGGCCGCTCGTAGGAGCGCACGAAGAGCTTCCACGGGACGCCGTCGGAGTAGCGGACCTCGAGGGTGGCGTTGACCCCGGTGGCGCGGTCACCGGCCAGCCGGGTGAGGGCGGCCGCGGTCAGGGTGAGCTGGTTGCCGCTGAGGGTGTAGTCCCGGGACGGGACCAGCGGGGTGTCGCCCTGCCACACCCCCGTGAAGGAGAGCCCGTTGGGGTTCAGGGTGAGGGTCTGCGCCGGGACGGCGCCGGAGGCCGGCACGAAGACGTTGTCGCTGGAGGCGGTGCCCGAGCGGGTCCGCCAGGAGGCCTGGATCAGCGCCTTCATCTCGGGGACCATCCACTGCATGGTGGAGCGGTTCAGGAAGTCGTTGTAGGCGTCCCAGAGGGCGGTGGTGAAGCCGTTGGCCCGCGCCTCGTAGCTGACGTGCTCGAAGTACTTGAGCATCTCGCCGCGCTCGACCACGCCGGAGTAGGGCGAGGTGAGCAGGCCGACCTCGCCGACGTAGACCGGGATGCCCTTGGCGACGAAGGTGTCGTGCACCCGGGCGAAGCCGTCGTGCAGGTCGGCCTGGGCCGTGGCGTCGTAGGTCGGGCCGTTGGCGATGTTCACGCTGAACGGGTACCAGCTGTAGTAGTGCACGGTGGCGACCAGGTTGCGGTCGCGCAGCGAGCCCATCGTGGTCGCCAGGTCGTCGAGCCAGTGCTGGGCGTTGTTGGTCTCCTCCGAGGGCAGCACGAGCAGGCGGTCCCTGTTCTGCCCGCCGCTGCCCCGGACGATGCGGTGGAAGGAGGTGTTGAGCTCCCGCAGGTACTGGGTCTTCTGGGCGTCGGTCGCGTTGGAGAACTGCGGCTCGTTGATGCTCTCCATCAGCAGCGTGCGCGGCTCGTCCTTGAAGGTGGTGGCGATCTGCTGCCAGGTGGCGTTGAACCGGGCCAGCACGTCGTCGTGGTCGGCGGGCATGTTCGCGATCCACTGCCAGGAGTCGTGGTGGACGTTGATCTCCACGTAGAGGCCGTCCTGCAGGGCCCAGTCGACGACCTGCTTGACCCGCGCCATCCACGCCGGGTCGATGGTGTAGGGGGCGGTGGCGGACTGGTGCGGGTACCAGGAGACGGGGATGCGGACGCTGCGGAAGCCCTGCGCCTTGAGGCCGTCGAAGGTCGCCTTGGTGGTGAGCGGGTTGCCCCAGGAGGTCTCGTCGGGGAGGGCGTCCAGCGTGTTGCCGAGGTTCCAGCTGGGCTGCATCGCGGCGACCGCGGCCATCGGGTCGCCGGGCACCCGCACCGGCCGGTGCCTGTCCTTGGCCGCGGCGTCCGGTGCGGCCGCGGCGTCGGGTGCGGCCGGGGCGGCGACGGCGGTGCCGCCGACGAGGCTGCCCGCGGTGACCAGGGCCGCCACCAGGCCGGTCGTCCACCGGGGGCGGCGGTTGCGCGGGGGTGCGGTCTGCTGTGCGTCGTTCACGGGTCGTCCCTTTCGTGCGGAGTTGACGGTTGCCCCTGACGGGTGGTCAGGGAAGCGGGGTGGCTTCGTAGTCGAAGCGGTCGAAGTGGACCGTCCCGGCCGCGGCGTACATGCCGACGACCCGGCCGGTGAAGCCGCCGGCGACCTCGGTGGACAGGTAGCGGCCGCCGAGCGCGGCGAGCACGGTGAAGCTGCCGTCCGGCTCCTCGATGCCGAAGGAGAGGGTGTCCGGGCCGGTCCGCGAGCCGCGCGGGGGCTCCGGGACGATCTCCACGCCGAGCACCACCGCCCCGGCGGGCACCGGCCGGGAGGCGACCTCGCTGCGCAGCGGGCCGACCCGGGCGAGGACCTTCACCTCGCCGCCGCCCGCCTCGATCTCGTAGTGGTGCTCCTCGTCCAGCCGGACGGCCAGGCCGCCGCGGCCCCCGGCGGGGTCGACCAGGGTGCGGGCCCGGCAGGCGTGGTGCTGCTGGCGGCGGCCGACGAAGACCACGTCGGGCGCGTCGAGGGAGGCGCCGGCGGCGCGCAGGGTCAGCCAGCCGGGGCGCTCGCCGGTGGTGACGAGTTCGGCCGGGCGTCGGCGCACCGAGATCCACTGCGGGTCCAGTGCGGCCCCGTCGAAGTCGTCCCGGGTCGGCACCTCCGGCACGGGGTGCAACGGCCAGGAGGGGGTGGGCAGTTCGAGGGGGACCTCACCGACCACCGGCCAGCCGTCCACCCACTCGACCGGGGCGAGGAAGGTCTCCCGGCCGAGCACGTGCCAGCCGGGGGTGCCGCCGCGCGGCCGCACGGCGAGCAGCACCATCCACCAGGAGCCGTCGGGCGCCTGGACGAGGTCGGCGTGGCCGGTGTTCTGGACGGGGCGGGCGGTGCTGCGGTGGGTCAGGACCGGGTTGTGCGGGCAGGGCTCGAACGGCCCGGACGGGGTGCGGCCGCGGGCGATCGAGACGCCGTGGCCGCGCTCGGTGCCGCCCTCGGCGATCATCAGGTACCACCACCGGCCGATCCGGTACAGGTGCGGGGCCTCGGGGGCGAGGGCGCCGGGGGTGCCGGACCAGAGCCGCTGCGGTTCACCGAGGGTCTCGCCGGTCGCCGGGTCGATCCGGACCTGCGCGATCCCGTTCACGGTGACCCAGCAGGTGCCGTCCTCGTCCCAGGCGAGGTCGGGGTCGATGCCGGGGACGCCGGGCAGGTGGAGCGGGTCGGACCACGGGCCGGCCGGGTCGGTGGCGGTGAGGAGTACGGTGCCGCGGTCGCTGACGTTGGTGACGATCAGGTGGAACCGGCCGTCGTGGTGGCGCAGCGTGGGCGCGAAGACGCCGCCGGAGGAGGGCTGGTCGAGCGGGAGGCGCAGCTGGCTCGGGCGGTCCAGGGCGTTGCCGATCTGCCGCCAGTGGACCAGGTCGCGGCTGTGGAGGACCGGGATGCCGGGGAAGTACTCGAAGCTGGAGCAGACGAGGTAGTAGTCCTCTCCGACGCGGCAGACGCTGGGATCGGGGTGGAAGCCGGGGATCACCGGGTTGGGGACGGTGCCGGTCGGCCGGGGCTGGGCTGACACGCGGTCGGTTCCTTTCGGGGGTCCGGCGCGCGAGGGAGCGGTGTCCCGCGCGGGCCGGAGCAGTGTGATCAGTGCATGACATAGACCGGGTCGGCCCGCACCGCGGCCCACCGACGGACCGGGGGCGGCCCGCGCCGGGGCGTCAACTCCGCGCGGACGGTGCCCCGGTGAGGCGCAGCAGGACGGCGGCCGGGGCCGTCGGCAGGGTCAGGGCGAGTTCGCCGGCCTCGGGGCGCCAGGCGGTGACGGCCTCGGCGGCCGCCGGGTAGCGCACCTCGACCCGGACGTCGGCACCGGCCAGGTGCGGCAGCGGCAGGACGGTGTCCGCCTCCCCGCCGGGGCGGCGCCAGACGGTGAGGTGGGTGGCGGTCGGGGTGCGCAGCGCCAGGGCGGTCCACGGGTCCTCCCACCCCGGGAGGCCGAGCGGCCAGGACGGGACGGCGTGCGGGAGTTCGGCCCGGAGCGACTTGTGGACGGCGATCGCCTCGTGCACCGACTCCCGTGCCCGCGGCGAGAGTTCGGTGAGGCGGCCGGAGAGGTGGACGCGGCCCAGCAGCGCGCTGGCCATGGTGAACGCCACCTCGTCGAGCGAGTCCCCGGGCTGCGGGTACGCCCAGACGGCGCCCTGTTCGGGGGTGACGGCGGTGGGGGCGGCGGCCGCGATGGGGGCGTAGCGCAGCAGGTCCTGCTGGTCGCTGGTGGACTGCAGCTGCATCCGGGACAGCAGCGCGTGGTCCATCCGCATGCCGCCGGAGGCGCAGTTCTCCAGCACCAGTTCCGGGTGGCGGTCCAGCAGCCCGTCCAGCCAGTCGAGTTGGGCCCGGTTGTGGCCGAGCAGTCCGGCCGCCGGGGCCTCGCCGGGGTGGGCGCTGGTGCCCGAGCCGGGGTCGGTGTTGTGGTCGAGCTTGAGGTAGCCGACGCCCCACTCGCCGACCAGGCGGTCCACCACGGCGTCCAGGTGCGCCCGGGCGGCGGGGTGGCGCAGGTCCAGGTGGTGGCGGCCGCCGCCCTCCTCGACCCGCTGGCCGTCGCGGCGGAAGAACGCCTCCGCGGGCAGCGACTGCGCCAGCGGGCTGGACACCCCGACCGCCTCCGGTTCCAGCCACAGGCCGGGCACCATGCCGCGGGCGCGGATCCGGTCCAGCACCTCGTGGATGCCGCGCGGCCCGGGGAAGCGGGAGGCCGAGGGCTCCCACGCCCCGACGCTCGCCCACCAGTTCTCGCCCCGGTCGGCGTACCAGCCCGCGTCGATGACGAAGTACTCCGCCCCGGCCTCGGCGGCGGCGTCCACCAGCGGCAGCAGCTTCTCCGTGGTGGGGTCGCCCATCAGGCAGTTCATGTAGTCGTTGAAGACCACCGGCAGCCGGTGGTGGTCCGGGTGCGGTCGGCGGGTGGCGCGGCGGTAGCGGGTCAGGGCGGCGAAGGCGCCGTCCGGGCCTCCGTCCGGGGCGAGCGCGAGGGCCACCGGGACGGTGCGGAACTCGGCGCCGGGCTCCAGCGGGTGGCGCCAGCCGTGGTCGGCGTCGTTCGGTCCGTACAGGGCCGCGTACGCGGTGTCGTCGCGCACCCCGCACTCCCAGCGCCAGCCGCCGCCGTTGTGCTCGATCTGCCAGAGCCAGGTCCGTCCGGTGCGGCGGTCCGTCAGCCCGCCCATCGGCAGCCGTCCGCAGCTGGACCACACGCCCTGCCCGGCCACCACGCGGGCGCTGCGGCCGGAGGTGGTGCGGTAACGACCGCCGCGCTCCGGCGAGGACGCCCGCAACGGCCGGCGCTGCCAGCGGCACTCGGCGAACCACTCGTTCTCCGCCCAGAGCAGTTCGGCGTCGTCCAGGGCCGCCGGGCCGCCGCCGGTCAGGCAGCCCGCCACGAGCGAGCCGACCGACTCCAGGTGCAGCGTCCGCGGCCCCTCGTTGCGCAGCAGGACCTCGCTGCGCAGCACCGGGAGGCCGTCGAACGAGTGGTGGCGCACCACGGCGGTCAGACCGGTCCCCGGTTCGTGGAGTTCGACGGTGAGCAGGTGCCGGTCGCCGTCCCGGGCGGCGTGGTGCGCGCGGTGGCGCAGGCGCCCGCCGAGGACGGTGTCGACGAGGTGCCGGCCCGACCAGTGGCGGCCGAGGCCGGCGGTCGTCACCTCCACCAGGGGCAGCGGCGCGCCGGGGCGCGGGGCGGTGCGCTCCTCTCCCGGTGCGCCGAGGCGGACCAGGCGGGCGGTCCCCCGGTCGTCCGGGGCGATCTCCAGCTCCAGGGCGTCGTGGCCCCAGCGGATCGTCTCGTGCGGATCGGTCATGGTGCCCTCCTTGGGGGGAGAGGGACGCGGCGGGTCAGGCGCGGCGCGGGGCCGGGGCGGTGCTCTCGCGGACCACCAGTTCCGGGGCCATCAGCAGCAGTTCGTCCTTCGGTTCGCGGCCCGCGGCGAGGGCCTCGATCCGGGCCATCACCTGGTCGACGGCGAGTTGGCCGAGCTCCTTCTTCGGGCTGGAGACGGAGGTGAGCCGGGGGGAGTGCTGTTCGGCCAGCACGTCGGGGCAGATCGCGATCACCGAGGCGTCCTCGGGGACGGTCCGCCCGCTGGCCCGCAGCAGGGAGAGCAGCGGCCCGATCGCGCCCTCGTTCTGCACCACGAAGGCGGTGGTGTCGGGCCGGTCGGCGAGGATCCGGGCCAGGGTGCCGGCCGTGGATTCGTAGCTGCCCTCGCAGGAGCGGTGCAGGAACCGCAGGTCGCGGGCCGCGGCGCGCTCCCGGAAGCCGGTCAGGGTGCGTTCGGCGTACCCGGCGTGCCGCTGGTAGACGGCGCTGCCGTAGCCGATGAAGGCCACGTCCCGGTGGCCGAGGTCGGCGAGGTGGTCGGCGCACAGGGCGCCCGCGGTGGTGAAGTCGTGGTCCACGCAGGAGAGTCCGGCCGGATCGGCGGGCAGGCCGATCAGGGCGGCGGGCACGCCCCGTGCGTGCAGCACGGGGACGCGCTCGTCGTCCAGCCGGACGTCCATCAGGATGACGCCGTCGGCCAGGCCGCTGGCGGCGACCCGCTGCACGCCGTCCGGGCCCTCGTCGTTGGTGAGCAGCAGGACGTCGTAGCCGTGCTCGCGGGCCGCCACGGTGACCGCGATCGCGATCTCCATCATGGTCGGCACGTGGACCTCGGTGTGCAGCGGCACCATCAGGGCGATGATGTGCGACCGCTTCCCGGCCAGGGCCCGCGCCCCCGCGTTGGGGTGGTAGTCGAGCGCGGCGATGGCCTGCTCGATCCGGTCGCGGGTCTTCTGCGAGATCGACCGCTTGCCGCTCAGCGCGTAGCTCACGGTACTGGCGGACACGCCCGCGTACCTGGCCACATCGACGAGGGTCACCATCGCGTGCACTTCCTTCGGTGTGTTTCGGCTCAGCCCTTGATCGCGCCGGTGAGCACACCGGCGCGGAAGTGCTTCTGCATGAACGGGTAGACCAGCAGCAGCGGCACCAGGGTGAGGACCACGACGGCCATCTGCAGGGAGAGCGGCGCGGTCTGCGCGTGGCTGCTGCCGAAGCCGGAGTTCACCGAGCCGGGCAGGCCGTTGCCGCGGTTGACGTACGTGAGCAGAACATACTGCAGCGGCCACTTCTGGGCGTCGGTGGGCAGGTAGAGCATCACGTTGAAGAACGAGTTCCAGTAGCCGACCGCGTAGAACAGGGCGATCACCGCGGTGACGGCGCGCGAGGTGGGCAGCACGACGGACCACAGGATCCGCCAGTCGCCCGCGCCGTCGATCCGGGCGGCGTCGATCAGGTCGCCGGAGGTGGTGGAGTAGAACGAGCGCAGCACCAGGATGTTGAACACCGACACGGCGCTGGGCAGGATCAGCGACCACCACTGGCCGTAGCCGCCGAGGCCGGTGACCACCAGGAAGCTGGGGATCAGGCCGCCGCTGACGAACATCGTGACGATCAGCAGGCCGAGGATCGTGCGGTGCCCGAGCGAGCGCGAGCGGGAGAGCCCGTACGCGCAGAGCACCGAGACCACCATCGACACCAGCGTGCCGACGACCGTGATGCCCAGGCTCACCATCAGCGCGGTGCGCACCGTGCCGTCGCCGAGCATCTGCCGGTACGCCTCGGTGCTGAGGCCGTCGGGCCAGATCACCAGTCCGCCGGCCCGGTTGACGGCGCCGGGGGTGGAGAAGCTGGTCAGCGTGATGATCCACAGCGGGACGACGACCACCGCCAGGACGCCGGTCAGGGTGATGCCCTTGGCGGTCTGGCCGACGACCGTGGGCGGTTCCTCCCAGGGGGCCCGCCCGGCCCGGGCCCGGGAGCGGCGGCCGGTGCGGAGCGGCCGGGCGGCGGCGGGGGCGGCGCCGGTGCGGAGGGTGGGGTGAGCGTTCGTCATTTCCGGTACAACCCGTCCTCGCCGAAGACGTGCGCCAGCTTGTTGGCGCCCCAGATCAGCAGCAGCGAGATGACGCTCTTGAAGAGGCCGGCCGCCGCGCCGAAGCTGTAGTTGCCGTTGGCGATGCCGTAGTAGAAGGAGAAGGTGTCCAGCACGTCGGCGGTCTCGTGGCCGACCGCCTCGCGTTGGATCAGGAACTGCTCGAAGCCGACCGACAGCGCGTTGCCCAGGCGCAGCACCAGCATCAGCACGATCACGCCGCGCAGGCCGGGCAGGGTGATGTGCCACATCCGTCGCCAGCGTCCGGCGCCGTCCGCAGCGGCGGCCTCGTACAGGTCGGTGTTGATCGCGGCGAGGGCGGCGAGGAAGACGATGATCCCCCAGCCCGCCTCCTTCCACACCGCCTGGGAGGTGATCAGCAGGGCGAAGGTGTGCGGGTTGGTCGTGATGTCCCAGGGCTGCATGTCGTGCTGGCGCAGGAAGTGGTTGAGCACCCCGGCGCCGCCGAGCATCTGCTGGAAGATGGTGATCGCCAGCACCCAGGAGAAGAAGTGCGGCAGGTAGACCACGGACTGGATGAAGTTCCGCAGCCGCTCGCTGAGCACCGTGTTGAGCAGCAGGGCCAGCACGATCGGAACGGGGAAGAACAGCACCAGCTGGACGAAGCTGAGCCACAGGGTGTTCTTCAGCGCCCCCCAGAACAGCGGGTCGTTGAACAGCTGCTGGAACTGCGCGAGACCGGCCCACTCGCTGTTGCGCACGCCGTCCAGCGGATCGTAGTACTGGAACGCGGTGACCAGGCCGAACAGCGGCGCGTAGTTGAAGACCAGCAGGAGGACCACGGCGGGCACGGTCATCAGCAGCAGTGACCTGTCGCGCCGCAGCCTCGTCCGCCAGGTCAGCGACCTGCCGGTGCCGCCCCGCTCCGACCGCGCGGCGCTCACTGCCCGGTCCCGTACTTGTCCAGGACGTTGTCGGTCATCCACCCCTTCAACCGGTCGCCGCCGCTGGACTTCCAGGTGGAGATGGCGGCCTGCACGTCGGAGACCTTCTTCTTGCCGTGGTAGCAGTCCTTGACGGTGTCCTCGACGGCCTGTCCGCTGTCGGCGCTGGCCATCTGCTGCGGCATGCTGAGGTTCATGTTCCAGAACAGCGGCTTGTACAGGGTCTTGACGTTGGCGGCCTGCCAGGCGGTGTAGTCCTTGGTGACCTGGTCGCCGCCGGGGTTGGAGATCACCGAGGGCGGGGCGGCCAGGAACGGGAAGGTGGTGGCCTGGACGTCCTTCTTGCCCTCCTCGGTCGCGGTGGGCACGCCGTTGACCCGGGTGTGGTGGACCCCCTCGACGCCGAAGTTGACCATCGTGTACTCGGCCGAACCGTACGGCGCTGCCAGGTAGTCGGCGACGGCGAGCAGCTCCTCGATCTGCTCCGGCTTCAGCTTCGCGTTGAGGTAGCTCAGCATGCTGGCCGAGGAGCCCATGAAGATCTGCGGGGTGCCGGTGCCGGAGGCGGCCATGACGTCGAACGCGCCGCGCCGGTAGTTCGGGTTCGCGGCGGTGCCGGACTGGTGGTCGGCGAGGTTCCAGGTGCCGAGGCCGCCGCCGCCGATCAGGGTCTTGCCCGCGTAGAAGCGGGTGTTGGCGTCGGAGTTGTTGCCGGCGATCGCGTCGGGGTGCAGGTAGCCGGCGGTGGCCAGCCTGTAGTGCCAGTCCAGCGCCTCCAGGAACTCCGGCATCTCGTACTTGTGGACCAGCTTGCCGTCCTTGAGGGCCCACTTGGCGGGGATGCCCCAGGCGATCGACAGGTAGGTCCAGACGTCGTCGAAGGCCCACACGCCGCCCTTGGCGTCGGTGAACTCCTTGCCGAGGTTCATCATGTCGTCCGCGGACTTGACCTGGTCGGCGGTGATGCCCCTGGCCTCCAGCAGGTCGCGGCGGTAGAAGACCGCACCCGGGAGCGGCATGGCGGTGGAGAAGCACGGGATGCCGTAGAGCTTGTCGCCCCACACGCCGGTCTGCCAGGCACCGGTGGGGATGGCGGCCAGGTTCGGGTACTGCTTGATCTTGTCGCCGGCCAGGTACGGGGTGAGGTCGGCGAGCTGGGAGTCGGCCAGGCCGCCGGTGTTGAAGTTGGAGTTCCACCAGGCCGGCAGGTTGATCCAGTCGGGCAGCTTCTTGGCGGCCGTCATGGTCGGGATGATGGTGTTGTAGTTGTTGCCGTCGGCCGGCTTCATCTCGAAGGAGACGCCCAGCGCCTTGTTCATGGCCTGGTAGAAGGAGTTGCCGGCCGGCGGGACGGTGCCCCACAGCGGGACGACGGCCGTGTAGCTGCCGCCCTTGCCGGGGACGCCCGAGACGGTGGCGACCGGGCTCGCCGGGTAGCTGAGGAACCCGGGGTCGGTCGCGGCGCCGTTGCTGCCGCCCGACACGCTGGGGATGTCCGCGGGGACGGCGGTGCTCGGCACGTACGCGGGCAGGGCGGCCTTCATGCCCTGCGCGGTGTTGGCGCCGGACTTGTGCTTGCCGCCGCCGCCCCCGCAGGCGGTCAGCAGGGGTGCCGCGGCGGCGGCACCCGCGACGGCGGCGGCCGAGCCGAGGAAGCTTCTGCGGTTCAACCCTTGTCTCATGGGGCGGCCCTTCTCCAGCAAATGTCGAATCGCTTGAATGTTTCGGCGACACTAACGACGGGTTGCAGGTTCGGCAAGAGCCTGGACACATATAAATTCCAGGCGCAGCAAGGCTGTTGACACGCCTGAGCGCGCCGTGTCAGCGTCGATGGGCTTCGACGAACGCACCCGCTCCGATCTGCCCGAGGGGTCCACCCACGTGAGTTCCACCGCCATGCCCCCCACCGACCCGTTCCCGTTCCGCGATCCTGCGCTGCCGTTGGACAAGCGCGTCGACGACCTGCTCGGACGGCTCTCCCCCGACGAGCGCCTCGCGATGCTCCACCAGTACGCACCGGCCGTCCCCCGCCTGGGAGTCGCGGCGTTCCGCACCGGCAGCGAGGCCCTGCACGGCGTGTCCTGGCTGGGCGAGGCCACCTCCTTCCCGCAGGCCGTCGGCCTCGGCGCGAGCTGGGACGAGTCCCTGGTGCGCCGGGTCGCCGAAGCCGTCTCCACCGAGCTGCGGGCCTTCCACCACCACCGCCCCGCCCCCGTCGCCCCCGACCGCGGCCCGATCTCCCTGCAGGCCTGGGCCCCGGTGCTGAACCTGCTGCGCGACCCGCGCTGGGGCCGCAACGAGGAGGGCTACTCCGAGGACCCGGTGCACACCGCCCGGATCGGCGAGGCCTTCTGCCGCGGCCTCGCGGGCGACCACCCCACCTACCTGCGGGCCGCCCCGGTGCTCAAGCACTTCCTCGCCTACAACAACGAGGACGACCGCTGCACCACCTCCTCCGGCGTGCGCCCCCGCGTCCTGCACGAGTACGACCTCGCCGCCTTCCGGCCCGTGGTCGCCTCCGGCGCCGCCACCGGCGTGATGGCCGCCTACAACCTGGTCAACGGCCGCCCCTGCCACGTCTCCCCGCTGCTGCGGGACGAGCTGCGCCGCTGGGCCGAGCCGACCGGCCACGAGCTGTTCGTGGTCTCCGACGCCGAGGCCCCGTCCAACCTGGTCGACCCCGAGCACTACTTCGACGACCACGCCGAGTCGCACGCCGCCGCCCTCAAGGCCGGCATCGACTCCTTCACCGACCACGACGCGGACAGCGAGACCGTCATCGGCCGGCTGCGCACCGCCCTGGAGCGCGGGCTGATCGACCAGGCCGACGTCGACCTCGCCGTCCGCCGCCAGCTCGAACTGCGGTTCCGCCTCGGCGAGTTCGACCCCGAGCTGGACCCGTACGCGCAGATCGGCGCCGAGGTGGTCGACAGCGCCGAGCACCGCGCCCTGGCCCGCGAGGCCGCCACCGCCTGCGTCGTCCTGCTCAAGAACGACGGCCTGCTGCCGCTGAGCGGCGCGGCGCAGAAGGTCGCGGTGATCGGCCCGCTCGCCGACAGCCTCTACGAGGACTGGTACTCCGGCACCATGCCCTACCAGGTCACCGCCGCCGACGGCCTGCGCGAGCGGCTGGCCCCGCTCGGCGGCGAGGTGACCGTCGCCGAGGGCCTGGACCGGATCCGGCTGAACTCCGCCACCACCGGCGAGGCGCTGGCCGGCACCGCCTTCGACCTCGCCGACTGGGGCGAGGGCGTGCTCACCCTGCGCGCCGCCGACAGCCGCCGCTTCCTGTCGCTGAAGAGCGACGACACGCTGGCCGCCGACGCCGCGGTGATCAAGAGCTGGTTCGTCAACGAGACCTTCCGGCTGGAGGAGACCGCCGAGGGCACCGTGCTGCTGCGCGCCGTCCACACCGGCCGGTACGCCGCCCTCGACGCCGACGGCCGGGTGCGGATGAGCGCCGAACGCCCCGAGGACGCCGAGCACTGGCACCGCGAACTGCTGCGCGACGGCCGGGCCGAGGCGCTCGCCGCGGCCGCCGACGCCGACCTGGCCGTCGTCGTCCTCGGCAGCCACCCCCTCATCCACGCCCGCGAGACCCAGGACCGCAAGCACACCGCCCTGCCGCCCGCCCAGGAGGACCTGCTCGAAGCGGTCGCCGCCGTCCGCCCCGAGACCGCGCTCGTCCTGATGAGCAGCTACCCCTACGCCGTCGACCGGGCCCAGCGGCACCTGCCCGCCGTGCTGTGGACCTCGCACGCCGGGCAGGAGACCGGCCACGCCCTGGCCGCCGTCCTGTGCGGCGACAGCGATCCGGCCGGGCGCCTCCCGCAGACCTGGTACCGCGGCGACGACGAGCTGCCGCACCCGCTGGACTACGACATCATCCAGGCCGGCTGGACGTACCAGTACCACCGCGGCCCCGCGCTCTACCCCTTCGGCCACGGCCTGTCCTACACCACCTTCGCCCACGGCGAGTTGGCGCTGGACAGCGACACCGTCGGCCGGGACGGCACCCTCCGCGCGGCCCTCACCGTCACCAACACCGGCACCCGCCCCGGAACCGAGGTCGTGCAGCTGTACGTCCGCGCCCTGGACGCCCGCTACCAGGCGCCGCGGCTGCGGCTGGCCGACTTCCGCAAGCTCCACCTGGCGCCCGGCGAGAGCCGGGAGGTCGCCTTCGAGCTGCCCGCCGCCGCGTTCGCCCACTGGGACGTCGGCACCGGCGCGTTCACCGTCGACCCCGGCGAGCACCAGGTGATCGCGGCCCGCTCCGCCGAGCACCTGCTGCACTCCGCCCGGCTGACCGTCACCGGCCCCGCCCCCGCGCCCCGCCCCGCCCTCGGACGGCCGCTCGCCGCGGTCGACTTCGACGAGCACACCGGCATCGCCCTGGTCGACGCGAGCAAGGCCCACGGCAACGCGGTCACCCCCGCCGACCCGGCCACCGGCGCCACCCTGCGCTACCGCGCCCTCGACCTCACCGGCGCCGCCCGGGTCGAGGCCGACCTGGCCCGCCAGGACGCCGACGGCACCGCCCGCCTGGTCGTCGAGGCCGACGGCCGGGTGCTCGCCGAGATCGACGTCCCGACCACCGGCGACCGCTACGCCTGGACCACCGTCACCGCCCCGCTCACCGGCACCCCGGACGGCGTCCACGACCTGCGCCTGCGCCTGCACGGCGCGTTCCGCCTCGGCGACCTGCGCTTCGGCCCGGCCGACTGAGGCCGCCCGGCCCGACCCGCCCGCGCGGAGCGCCCGCCCGCCGCCCGCGTCCGCCCCTACCCCGTCACCCGCCGCCCGGAGGCGGCCCGCATGTCGCTGCTCACGCCCCACCACCTCACCTCCTCCTCGCAGCACCCGGAGGAATCCCCCGTACCGCCCGCCGATTTCGGGCTCGACGAACTCGCCGCCTACCGGCCCGAGTCGCCCGAGCCGCAGGACTTCGACGCGTTCTGGCGGCGCACCCTCGAAACGGCCCGCGCCCACGACGGCGAGGTCCGGGCCGAGCGCGTGACCCCGCAGTACGGGCTGCGCACCGTCGAGGTCGAGGACGTCCGCTTCCCCGGCTGGAACGGCGAGCCGGTGGCCGCCTGGCTGCTGCGCCCGCGCGGTGCGCGGGGCCCGCTGCCCGTGGTGGTCGGCTACCAGGGCTACAGCGGCGGCCGCGGGCTGCCCACCGAGCACCTGTTCTGGTCCGCCGCGGGCTACGCCCAGCTGGTCGTCGACAGCCGCGGCCAGGGCCACGACACCCCCGACCGCGGCGAGGGCGACGGCACCCAGTGGGCCGAGGGATTCATGACCCGCGGCATCGACTCCCCGGAGAACCACTACTACCGGCGGCTGATGACCGACTGCGTGCGCGCCGTGGACGCCGTCGACCGGCTGCCCGGCCTCGACCCCGAGCGGGTCGTGGTGAGCGGCGGCAGCCAGGGCGGCGGCCTGGCCCTCGCGGTGGCCGGGCTGCTCGGCGACCGGGTCGCGGCGGTGCTGTCCGACGTGCCGTTCCTGTGCCACTACCGGCAGGGCGCGCAGCTGTCCCTGGACGGGCCGTACCAGGAGCTGGTCAAGTACCTGCGCTGGCACAGCCGCCACCGCGTGCAGCCGACCTTCGCCACCCTCGCGTACTTCGACGGCGTCCACTTCGCCCGACGGGCCACCGCCCCGGCCCTGTTCAGCGTCGCGCTGATGGACCCGATCTGCCCGCCGCGCACCGTCTACGCCGCCTTCAACTCGTACGCGGGGCAGGAGCGCACCATGACGGTGTGGCCGTTCGCCGACCACGCCGGCGGCTGCGGCTCCAACCCGCCGGTCCAGCTGGCCTGGCTGCACGCGCGCGGACTGGCGCCGGAGCTGTGACCGCCGTGCCCGACCCCCGAGCGGCCGTCGACCCGGGCGCGCCGGAGCTGCCTCCCGGCTTCCGGTTCGGCGCCGCCACCGCCGCGTACCAGATCGAGGGCGCCCACGACCAAGGGGGCCGCGGCCCCTCCATCTGGGACACCTTCAGCCACACGCCCGGCCGCACCCTCGGCGGCGCCACCGGCGACACCGCCTGCGACCACTACCACCGCCACCGCGAGGACGTCGCGCTGCTGCGGGGCCTCGGCGTCGACACCTACCGCCTGTCGATCGCCTGGCCCCGCCTGCTGCCCCGGGGCACCGGCCCGGCCAACCCCGAGGGCCTGGACTTCTACGACCGCCTGCTCGACGACCTGCTCGCCGCCGGGATCCGCCCCGCCGTCACCCTCTACCACTGGGACCTGCCGCAGGCCCTGGAGGACCGGGGCGGCTGGCGGGTCCGGGAGACCGCCGAGGCGTTCGCGTCGTACGCGGCCCTCGCCGCCGAGCGCTACGGCGACCGGGTGGAGCGCTGGATCACCCTGAACGAGCCGTACTGCTCCGCGTTCGTCGGCTACGCCGAGGGACGGCACGCGCCGGGCGCCCGCGAGGGGCGCGGTGCGCTGGCCGCCGCGCACCACCTGCTGGTGGGCCACGGCCTGGCCGTCCGGGAGCTGCGCGCCGCCGGGGCCCGGGAGGTCGGCATCGCGCTCAACCTCGACCGCGTCCACGCCGCCTCCGGGAGCCCCGAGGACGAGGCGGCCCGGCGCCGGGCCGAGGTCCTGCACAACGAGGTCTGGACCGGGCCGCTGCTCGCCGGACGCTACCCCGCGCAGGAGGCCGAGGTCTGGGGCGGCCTCGCCGACGGCCCCTGGCGGCACCCCGGCGACCTGGCGGTGATCGGCGCGCCGCTGGACTTCCTCGGCGTCAACTTCTACCGCCCGGTCACCGTCGCCGCCGCCCCGCACCGCGCCGCGGACCCCGCGGCCCGCACCGCCGTGGACATCGGCGTCGCCGAACTCGACCCGTACGGCACCCCGCACACCACCATGGGCTGGCCGGTCGTCCCCGGCGCGCTCACCGAGCTGCTGGTCGACCTGCACGCCCGCCACCCGCGGCTGCCGCCGGTGTGGATCACCGAGAACGGCGCCGCCTTCGCGGACGCGGTGGCCCCCGACGGGGGCGTCCACGACACCGCGCGGATCGCCTACCTGCGCGACCACCTGGCCGCCGTCGCCGACGCGATCGCCCTCGGCGTGGACGTCCGCGGCGTCTACGTCTGGTCGCTGCTGGACAACTTCGAGTGGGCCCGCGGCTACGACCAGCGCTTCGGCCTGGTCCGCGTCGACTACGACACCCTGAACCGCACGCCCAAGGACAGCTACCACTGGTACCGGGGCCTGATCACCGCGCACCGTGCGCGGACGGAGGAAGCCGCCCGATGAAGTTCACCGACGGCTACTGGCTGATGCGCCCCGGCGTGACCGCCCGGTACGCCACCGAGGTCGCCGACGTCCGGGCCGAGGAGCACCGGCTCACCCTGTACGCGCCGGTCAAGCACGTGCGGGGCCGCGGCGACACGCTCAACAGCCCGCTGCTCACCGTCGAGTGCTGGTCCCCCGCCGAGGGCGTGATCGGGGTGCGCGCCACCCACCACGCCGGATCGGTGCGCCGCGGACCGGAGTTCGCCCTGCCCGGCGCCGACCCCGGCAGCGGGAAGGTCCACCGCGACGGGGACGTGCTGGAGCTGCGCTCCGGCGAACTGACGCTGCGCGTCGACACCTCCGGGCCGTGGCGACTGGAGTTCACCGCGAACGGCCGGGTGCTGACCGGCGTCGGCGAGCGCGGCACCGGCTTCGTCACCGACGCCGCCGGCCGGCACTTCATGCTCGGCCAACTCGAGCTGGGCGTCGGCGAGTCGGTGTACGGCCTGGGCGAGCGGTTCACCCCGTTCGTCAAGAACGGCCAGGTGGTGGACGTCTGGCAGGCCGACGGCGGCACCACCAGCGAACAGGCGTACAAGAACGTGCCGTTCCACCTGACCAACCGCGGCTACGGCGTCTTCGTCAACCACCCCGGCAAGGTGTCCTACGAGGTGGGCTCCGAGTCGGTCGGGCAGGTGCAGTTCAGCGTCGAGGACCAGACGCTGGAGTACTTCGTCGTCCACGGCCCCACCCCCAAGCAGGTCCTGGAGCGCTACACCGGCCTGCTCGGCCGCCCCGCGCTGCCGCCCGCCTGGGCGCTGGGCCTGTGGCTGTCGACCTCCTTCACCACCGACTACGACGAGGCCACCGTCAACCGCTTCGTCGGCGGCATGGCCGAGCGCGGCATCCCGCTGAGCGTCTTCCACTTCGACTGCTTCTGGATGCGCGGCTACCACTGGAGCGACTTCGTCTGGGACCCGGACACCTTCCCCGACCCGGCGGGCATGCTGGCCCGGCTCAAGGAGCAGGGCCTGAGGATCTCGCTGTGGATCAACCCGTACGTCGCGCAGCGCTCCGAGCTGTTCGAGGAGGGCGTGCGCAACGGCTACCTGGTGCGGCGCGCCGACGGCACGGTCTGGCAGTGGGACCTGTGGCAGCCCGGCATGGCGCTGGTGGACTTCAGCAACCCGGCGGCCGTCGCCTGGTTCACCGGGCGGCTGCGCCGCCTGCTCGACCAGGGCGTGGACTGCTTCAAGACCGACTTCGGCGAGCGGATCCCCACCGACGTGGTGTGGCACGACGGCGGCGACCCGGAGAAGATGCACAACCAGTATACCCAGCTCTACAACCGGGCCGTGTTCGAGCTGCTGCGCGAGGAGCGCGGCGAGGGCGAGGCGCTGCTGTTCGCCCGGTCGGCGACGGCGGGCGGGCAGCAGTTCCCGGTGCACTGGGGCGGCGACTGCGAGTCGACCTTCAACGCGATGGCGGAGTCGCTGCGCGGCGGCCTGTCGCTGGGCCTGTCCGGCTTCGGGTTCTGGAGCCACGACATCGGCGGCTTCGAGGGCACCCCGACCCCCACCGTGTTCAAGCGCTGGGTGCAGTTCGGCCTGCTCTCCTCGCACAGCCGCCTGCACGGCTCCAAGTCGTACCGGGTGCCGTGGGACTACGGCGAGGAGGCGGTGGAGGTGACCCGGGCCTTCACCCGGCTCAAGCACCGCCTCGCCCCCTACCTGCAGCGCGCCGCCCAGCAGGCCCACCTGCACGGCACGCCGGTGATGCGCGCCATGGTCCTGGAGTTCCCGGACGACCCGGCGGCCGCCACGCTGGACCGGCAGTACCTGCTCGGCGACGACCTGCTGGTCGCGCCGGTGTTCACCGACTCCGGCGAGGTCGACTACTACGTCCCCGAGGGCACCTGGACCAACCTGCTGACCGGCGACCGGGTCACCGGCCCGCGCTGGGTCCGCGAGCAGCACGGCTTCCACACCCTGCCGCTGCTGGCCCGGCCCGACTCGGTGATCCCGCTGGCCGCCGACGACTCCCGGCCGGTCTCCGACTGGGCCGACGGCGTCACCCTGCTGGTGCACGCCTTCGCCGACGGCGCCGAGCGCACCGTGGTCGTCCCGCGCAGCGACGGCCCAGGCGAGAGCGCCCGCTTCCACCTGCGCCGCACCGGCGACCGGCTCACCGTCACCACCGACTCCGCCGCCCCCTGGTCGGTGCGCCTGGGCGGGCCGGAGGGGCCGCTGCACGCCCGTCCGGCGGGCACCGCCGAGGCCGAACTGCCTTTCCCCGCCTGACCGTTCCACCCGCACCCAGAGAAACAGGGAACACCTTGTCCTACAGCATCCGCGCGGGCGGGCTGGAGCGTCACGGCGCCCGGGAGGTCCTGCGCGTCGAGCCCTGGGGCCCGGACGCGGTCCGGGTCCGGGCCTCGGCCGGGACGATCGACCCGGCCGCCCCCGGCGCGCTGGGCAGCCCGGCACCCGCCCCCCTCGCCGAGCTGTCGGTGACGGAGGACGGCCGGGCCCGCCTGGTCAACGGCCGGATCGCGGTCGAGGCCGCGGCGGATGGCCGGCTGCGGTTCCGCCACGCCGCCTCCGGCCGCGAACTGCTCGCCGAGCGCGGCCCGGAGGCGCACCACCACGCCGCCGCGCGGATCCACGCGGCGGGCGGCCGGACCGAGCAGCACTTCGCGGCGTACGACGGCGAGCGGCTGCACGGGCTCGGCCAGCACCTGCACGGCCGCCTGGACCAGAAGGGCTGCGTGGTCGACCTCGTCCAGGCCAACACCGTCGCCGCCGTCCCGTTCCTGCACTCCTCGCGCGGCTACGGGCTGCTGTGGAACAACCCCGCCACCGGGCGGGTCGAGCTGGGGGCCGACCAGACCCGGTGGACCGCCGACGCGGGCGGGCGGATCGACTACTGGATCACCGCGGGCGACACCCCGGCGCAGGTCCTGGACGCCTACACCCTGGCCACCGGGCGGCCGCCGCTGCTGCCCGCGTGGGCGTCGGGCTTCTGGCAGTCGAAGCTGCGCTACCGCACCCGGGACGAACTCCTGGCGGTGGCGCGGGAGTACCGGGAGCGCGGCCTGCCGCTGTCCGTGATCGTCTGCGACTTCTTCCACTGGCCGCGGATGGGCGACTGGCGCTTCGAGGAGCACGAGTGGCCCGAACCTGCCTCCATGGTCGCGGAGTTGGCGGAGCTCGGGGTGAAGCTCGCGGTCTCGGTGTGGCCGACCGTCGAGCCCGGCGGCGACAGCTACGACGAACTGCGCTCGGCCGGGCAGCTCGTCCGGGACGCGGCCGGCGGCCTGCTGACCTTCCCCTGGCCGACCCGGTACGCCGAGGAGTCGCCGCTGGCGCCGATGGCGTACTACGACGCCACCCACCCCGCGGCGCGCGCCGCGCTGTGGCGGCGGCTGGACGGCAACTACCGGGCGCACGGCGTGGCCTGCTTCTGGCTGGACGCCTGCGAGCCCGACCTGCCGCCGGACCTCGCCGCCCGCGCCGTGTACGCGGCCGGACCGGCCGCCGAGGTCGCGAACCTGTACCCGGTGCTGCACGCCCGCGCGGTCGCCGACGGCCTGCGCGCGGCGGGCGAGGAGCGCCCGCTGTCGCTGGTCCGCTCCGCCTGGGCGGGCAGCCAGGCGCACGGGGCCCTGCTGTGGTCCGGCGACATCCCGACCACCTTCGACTCCCTCGCACGGCAGATCCGGGCTGGCCTGAACGTCGCGATGAGCGGCATCCCCTGGTGGAACACCGACATCGGCGGCTTCTCCGGCGGCGACCCCGACGACCCCGCCTACCGCGAGCTGCTGGTCCGCTGGTTCCAGTACGGCACCTTCTGCCCGGTCATGCGGCTGCACGGCGACCGGCAGCCCCACCACCCGGCCTTCTCCGCGGACATGACCGGCGGGCCGAACGAGGTCTGGTCGTACGGGGAGCGGGCGTACGGCATCCTCCGCGACCACCTGCTGCTGCGCGAGCGCCTGCGCCCCTACCTGCACGCGCTGTCCGGGGAGGCCCACCGCACCGGCGCCCCGCCGATGCGCCCGCTGTTCTTCGACTTCCCCGCGGACGAGCGCGCCTGGGCGGTGGACGACCAGTTCCTGCTGGGCCCGGACGTGCTGGTCGCCCCCGTGTACGAGGCGGGCGTCCGGTCCCGCCCGGTGTACCTGCCGTCCGGCGCCCGCTGGCTCGACCCGGCCACCGGGCGGCTGCTGGAGGGCGGCGCGGTGCACGAGCTCGACGCCCCGCTGGAACGCATCCCGGTCCTGCTGCGGGAGGGCGCCGCCGTGGCGACCCTGCCGGTAACGGCCCCGACCACCCCCGGAACGAGGACGACATGAACCGGACCACCCTCGTCGTGCTGTCGGCCGGTGACACGGCCCTCGTGCTCGACACCACCGGCCCCGAGGTGCCCCGGGTGCTGCACTGGGGCGCCGACCCCGGCCTGGGCGCCGAGGACGCCGCGCAACTGCTCGACGCCACCGGCCGCGCCCCGGGCGACCAGGCCGGGAGCCTGCTGCCCGCCCAGGGGCGGGGCGGGGGCTGGTTCGGACGGCCCGCCCTGGCCGGGCACCGCGACGGCCGGGTCCGCCCGCTGCGCCTCGAACTCGCCGAGCCGGTCGCCGTGGACGCCCGGGAGGGCCGGGGCGGCACCGTCCGGGTGCGGGCCCGGGACGCCGGCGCGGGGCTCGCGCTGGAGACCGAGCTGGAGCTGACCGGGCAGGGCGTGGTGCGGCTGCGCCACACCCTGACCAACACGGCCGCGGACCCGTACACCCTGGACGTGCTGGCGTGCCTGCTGCCCCTCCCGGCGCACGCCGCGGAACTGCTGGACTTCACCGGCCGGTGGGCCCGGGAGCGCTCCCCGCAGCGCTCCCCGCTGCGGCACGGCATCCGGTCGCGGGAGAGCCGCCGCGGCCGCACCGGCTTCGACGCCGGGCTGCTGCTGGCCGGCACCGAGGGCTTCGGCTTCCGGCACGGCGAGGTCTGGGGCGTGCACCCCGCCTGGAGCGGCAACCACGTCCAGTACGCGGAACGGCTGCCCGACGGGACGACGGTCCTCGGCGGCGGCGAACTGCTGGAGCCGGGCGAGGTCCGGCTGGCACGGGGCGGGTCCTACCGGACCCCGTGGGTCTGCTTCGCGAACTCCGGCAGCGGCCTGGACGGGATCAGCCGGGCCTTCCACGGCCTGCTCCGGGCCCGCCCGCACCACCCGGCCACCGCCCGGCCCGTCACCCTGAACATCTGGGAGGCGGTCTACTTCGACCACGACCCCGAGCGGCTGCGCGCCGCGGCACGCACCGCGGCGGAGGTCGGCGTGGAGCGGTTCGTCGTGGACGACGGCTGGTTCCGGCACCGCCGCCACGACCGGGCGGGCCTCGGCGACTGGTACGTCGACGAGGAGGTCTGGCCGGACGGGCTGCGTCCGTTCGCCGACCACGTCCACGCGCTCGGCATGCAGTTCGGCCTGTGGTTCGAGCCCGAGATGGTCAACCCCGACTCCGACCTGGCCCGCGCCCACCCCGACTGGCTCCTCGCCGACCCCGACCGCCTCCCCCACCAGCAGCGCCACCAGCACGTCCTGGACGTCGCGCACCCCGACGCCCACGCCCACCTGCTGGAGCGGATCAGCACCCTGGTCGGGGAGGTGGGCGTCGACTACGTCAAGTGGGACCACAACCGCGACCTCGCCGACGCCGTCCACGACGGCCGGCCCGGCGTGCACGCGCAGACCGCGGCGGTCTACCGGCTGCTGGACGAACTGCGCCGCCGCCACCCCGGGTTGGAGATCGAGTCCTGCTCCTCCGGCGGCGCCCGCGCCGACCTCGGCATCCTGGAGCGCACCGACCGGATCTGGGGGTCGGACAACATCGACCCCGTCGAGCGCCAGTCCGTCCAGCGCTGGACCGGCCTGCTGCTGCCCCCCGAGCTGATCGGCTCCCACGTCGGCTCCTCCCCCGCCCACATCAGCCACCGCCGCACCGACCTCGCCTTCCGCTGCGCCACCGCGCTGTTCGGGCACGCGGGCATCGAGGCGGACCTGTCGACCTGGTCGCCGGACGAGCTGCGCGCGCTCACCGCGTGGGTCGGCGCCTACAAGCGGCTGCGGCCGCTGCTCCACGGCGGCGACGTCGTCCGCGCCGACCACCCCGACCCGGCGGCCTGGGTCCACGGCGTCGTCTCCCGGGACCGCGCCCACGCCCTCTTCGCCCACGTCCAGTTGGAGACCTCCGCCGCCGAGCGCGGCGCCCCCGTCCGCCTCCCGGGCCTGGAGCCCGACGCCCGCTACACCCTGCGCGTGCGCCCCGAGCTCTCCGCCCCCGAACCCACCTGGCCCGCCTGGGCGCGGCGGGCCACCCCCCTCACCGCGACCGGCCGCTACCTGGCCCGGGTCGGCCTGGCCGCCCCGGAGACGGCCAACCGTCCCGGCCACGCCCTGGTCGTCGAGGCCCGGGCCGTCCGGACACCGTGACCCCCGCCCGCCCGGAGGCGCGGGGCACCGTCCGGCAACGTCCCGACCGGCGCCGACGGCCTGTCGGGAGCGCCGGGCACCCGCTGTTTGGATAGCGTCGGCGGTGGCGCCCGCACCTCGGCTGGCGGCGCGCCGGACGGCGACAACGGCACCCCTGGAGGTCGGTTCATGCGCGCGGTGACCTACGACTCGTACGCCCCGGACAACTCGCGGTTGAGCTGCGGCGAGGTGGCGGACCCCAAGGTGGGTCCGGGGCAGGTGCTGATCGAGGTCCGGGCGGCGGCCGTCAACCCGGTCGACTGGAAGGTGATGGCGGGCGGCCTGGACGGCATGATGGACGCGGTCTTCCCCGTCGTCCCCGGCTGGGACGTGGCCGGCGTGGTCGTCCGGACCGGTCCCGACACGCCCGAGTTCGCGCCCGGGGACGAGGTGATGGCCTACGCCCGCAAGGACGTGGTGCAGGCCGGCACCTTCGCCGAGTACGTCGCGGTCGCGGCCCCGGCGGTGGCGCGCAAGCCCGCCGCGCTCGACTGGGCGCAGGCGGCCGGACTGCCGTTGGCCGGGCTGACCGCGCTGCGGAGCCTGGAGCGGCTGGGGGTCGGCCCCGGTGACGTGCTGCTGGTGCACGGCGCGGCCGGCGGCGTGGGGAGCCTGGCGGTGCAGCTCGGCCGGGACCGCGGGGCCCGGGTCGTCGGCACCGCCTCCGAGCGCAACCACGCCTTCGTCGAAGGGCTGGGCGGCGAGCCGGTGAGCTACGGCGAGGGCCTGGTCGAGCGGGTGCGCGCGCTGGCGCCCGGCGGGGTGTCGGCGGTGGCGGACTTCGTCGGCGGCCAGCTGGAGACGACGCTGGCCGTGCTCGCCCACGGCGGCCGGCACGTCTCGGTCGCCGACCCGGAGGTGGAGCAGCACGGCGGCCACTGGATCTGGGTCCGCCCGGACGGCGCCGAGCTGGCCCGGCTGGCGGCCGCGGTCGACCGGGGGGCACTCACCGTGGAGGTCGCCCGGACCTTCCCGCTGGAGCGCGCGGGCGACGCCTTCGACGCCAGCCGCACCGGCCACACCCGGGGGAAGCTGGTCATCGTCCCGTGACCGCCGCCCCGTACGCGCCTGCCCACTGCCACTGCCACTGCCACGACGAGCGGCGCACACCCGCAGCCGGCTGACCTCCCTGCGCCGTGAGGTGCCCGGCCCGCCACGTCACTCCCCTCGAGGCAGGGCCCCCTCACGGACGCCGCAGGCGCACCTCGGGGTGGTCGGCGACGACGGTGGCGCTGCCCGGGGCGATCTCGGTGAAGCCGGCGTCGCGGACGACCGGGAGGCGGCCGTCGGTGAGGGCGGGCCAGTCGGGGGCGGGGGCGGTGCGGACGGCCAGCGGGAAGCCGTCGGCGGCCCACTTCCCGCGCTGGGGCTCGTCCAGTTCCCACCAGGCGAGTTGGGCGGCGTGGCCGGTCTGGGCCATGGTCTTGCCCGCGCTCATCTCGAGGGCGGGGTTGAGCCAGAGCACGGGGACGCCCTCGGGGGCGGGGCCGGGCGGTTCGGGGTCGTCGAGGTCGGTGCCGGAGACCTGCAGTCTGGCGAGTTCCTTGGGCCAGCCGTCGAGCGGGACCGGCGGGAAGACCCGCACCTCGGCGCCGCCCCTGCCGGTGACGGTGATGCCGGGCAGTTCGGCGGCCCTGCGCCACTCGGCGCCGCGGGCGCGCCGGACGACCTTGCGGATCCGGGCGTCCTCCCAGGCGGCGACCCGCTCGGCCCACTCGCCGTCCGGGTCGGTGACCCGGGGGTCGGCGAGCAGGGTGAGGACGGCGCGGGCCGAGGTCTCCAGGGCGTCGGTGCGGGCGGGCGGGTCGGCCCGTTCCAGCCGGACGACCAGCGGCAGCACGTACTGCGGGCGGGTGTCGCGGTCCTCGGCGTGCCCGCCCACGGCGGGGGCGGGGGCGTCGGCGGCGGGTGCGTCGACGGGGGGCCGGGCGGGCGGGTCGAAGGGTGAGCTCACCCTCCCAGCATGCCAGTTCAGCGGCGGTAGCCCCGGCCGGGGTCGCGCTCCTCGGCGTCCTCGTAGCCGAGGAACCAGCCCTCGGGGTGGGCGGCGGCGAGGAGCTGGTCGATGCGCTGGCCCGCGTCGAGGTCGCCGTCCTCCTCGTCGGGGCCGTAGACGCCGAACAGTTCGTCGGCGCAGCCGTCCCAGTCGTAGTCGTACAGGTCGGCGGGCAGGTCGCCCATCATGTCGGCGACGGATTCGGGCTGGGCGCCGAGCAGGGCGCGGGCGTCGGCCAGGGCCAGCCGCAGGGCGACGTCCTCGGCGGGGCAGCGGGGCAGCGGCCACTCGCCGGTGGCGAGGTCGTCGGCGAGGTCGTCGAAGGCCCGGGCGAAGGCGCGGCGCCAGCCGCGGTGGAGGGTCCAGGTGCGCTGCGGGAGGCGGCCGAAGACCGTCCAGTCGCTCTCGTCGGCGACGGTGACGGGGTCGTCGCCGTGGTCGTCGAGGTCCTCGTAGGCGGCGTCGGAGAGGCCGATCAGCTGGGTGTGGAGCAGGCAGGCGGTGCGGGGGGTGAGCGTCCAGTCGCCGGTGTCGCCCTCGTCGTCGAGCGGGAAGAGTTCGGCGAAGTCGGGGGCGAAGTCGTCGGTGACGCTGATCTCCAGGGTGCCGCCGAGCGCTTCGATGCCGGGCAGCGAGGCGACCAGCCGGTCGGGGTGGAGGAGCGCGCCGAGGGCCGCGTTGGGGTCCTCGGCGACCTCGCGCAGCAGTTGGGCGCGCTGGCCCTCGGGATCGATGCCGTCGAAGTCCAGGTCCTCGACGGCGGCCCGTGCGGCGGCCCGCAAGGCCGGCCAGTCGGTGATCCGCAGGCCCAGTACCACCGTGGCCTCGATCTCCTGCGCGCCGGATTCCTCCGCCGCGTGCGGCCCGTGTGGATGATCGTTTCGCTCGCCCATGCGACAAGGTTGACAAACCCGGTGCCCGGTGTCCATCAGCTCTTCCGATCCGGGGCCCGGTGCCGGTGGCACGCGGGCGCGGAACGGCTTCCCCCGGCGCGCCGGGGTGGCCGACGGGCGGGCCGGGGCGGGAGGCTGGGGGCATGAGCGAACTGAACGATTTCGGCGGCGGGCAGGACCCGTCCGGCGGTGTGCTGGTGGTGACCACCAACGACGTCCCGGGGCACCGGGTGGTCAAGGTGATCGGCGAGGTGTTCGGGCTGACGGTGCGGTCGCGGCACATCGGTTCGCAGATCGGCGCGGGCCTGAAGTCCCTGATGGGCGGCGAGCTCAAGGGACTGACGAAGACGCTCGTCGAGACCCGGAACCAGGCCATGGAGCGCCTGGTCGAGCAGACGAAGGCCCGGGGCGGCAACGCGGTGCTGATGATGCGTTTCGACGTCACGGAGGCCGCGGACGTCGGCACGGAGGTGTGCGCGTACGGCACGGCCGCCGTGATCGAGCCGATCGGCTGACGCCCGCGGCGGGGCGGCCCCGGAGCGCACCGCGCCGGGGCCGCCCGTCCGGGGCCCGGGGACCGGTGGGGGCTACAGCATGACGAGCAGCCGGGTGCCGGGCACCAGCTTGCGGTTGACCGAGGTCGACTGGACGAAGACGGCGTACGCCGGGTTGTCGCCCGGCTTGACGGTGGCCTCCGCCGCGGGCAGGCCCAGCAGCCCGCGGGCCGCGGGGCCGGAGAACACCCGGCCGGTGAGCTGCCCGGTGACCGGGTCCTTCTCGGCCACCGCGAGCTGCTTGCCGCCCTGGATCTTCTCGCGCTTGGACAGCTCGTAGAAGGAGCAGCCCGTCCGGTACGGGTGCCCGGCGCCGGTGACGAACTCGCGCAGCGCCGCCTGCCGGTCGACCGGGACGAGCGCGTACGTGCCCGCCTCCAGCGCGTCGAGCCCGGCGCTGACGTCGGCGGCGCTGAGGTCCTGCCCCATGGTGAACAGCTGCTTGGTGCCGCGGACGCCCTGCTCGCGGCCGCGCAGGAAGGTGGTGGCGGCGGTCTTGACGGTGTCGATGGCCTCCTCGACGCCGCCGGTGGAGTCGGCGTCCCAGATCGCGATGTTGCCCGCGGGGAAGCCGTACTCCTGGGCGGTGCGCTTGGCCAGCGAGTTGGGGACCAGGATCGCCGACGTCCAGTGCTCGGGGAGCTCGGCCATGGCGCCGCGGATGCGGTCCATCCAGCCGCGCAGGACGGCCTTGCCCTCGGCCGGCTTCATCCGGGCGTGCATCCGGCCGTGCTCGGAGCAGCCGGAGGCGTTCTCCTCGCCGTCGGTGACGACGACCTGGAGGAAGGAGTGCTCGCCGTACCCCTCCCAGATGTGCTTCAGGTCGTCGACGGACTTCACCGCCGCCTCGATCAGCGCGGTCGCGCCGTTGTCGACCGCGTAGAGGCCCTGCAGGGACGGCAGGTGCTTGACGTCCATGTCCCACACCAGGTTGTGCACCTCGTGGTCGAAGGCGTACAGGCTGATCCTGGTCTCGTGGCCGAGGCGGTCGGACTCCTCCTGGAGGCCCTTGACGAATTCGTCCACCACCCGGATCAGCTGGGTCTCGTGACGCTGCATCGAGCCGGATTTGTCGACCACCAGCGAGACGTGGTTGACCTTGTGTGCGATGCGGTTCGCGGAAACGTTCGTTGACATGCTCGACCCCTTTTCCCACGCCATTGCCCGACGCCTTTTCCGGCGCCCCCTCCAGCGTTGTTCCCACACTACGGCGGGCCACTGACAATTCCGCCGGGGCCGACGGGCCGTCAATTCCGCGGAGCGTCCGAGAATTCGGGTGCGGTGAGGTCGATCGTCAGCGTGTTCCCCCGATTGTTGGCGAAGGTCGCCCGGGGCCATTCGATGGTGACCCCGGCGAGTTCGGCGCACGGCAGGTGCACCAGCCACACCAGGCGGCCCCCGGCGTCGATCCGGGCGAAGAACCCGTCCGATTCGTCCGCGTCCCCGCCGGCGACCAGGCGCCCGGAGCCGTCCGGCAGCGCCGCTTCGGCGAGGATCTCGGCAGCCGTGGTCCAGGCGGGGTCCGCCGCCGCTGCCAGGGTGATCGGGCCGAGCGGCTCCCCCGGCCTGAACCACGTCAACTGCGGGCCGTCGCAGTCGGCTTTCCGTGCGGTGCCGTCCGCGCGGAACAGCCCGTAGTGGATCGGCGTCCGGCCGTCGCGCCACAGTTCGGTGATCCACGTCCCGTCCGTCGTCGCCCCTTGCCGTCGGCCGGTGCCGCCGCGCGCCCGGCGGGCCGGGTCCGGGTCCTCGGTCGTCGGCCGGACCGGCCGGTCGGGGGAGTAGTCGGGCGAGGTGAGGTCGAGGGTGATCGACCGGTCCAGGTTGTTGGTGCAGGTCGCCGTCGGCCAGTCGACGGCGATCCGGACGAACTCGTTGGACTCGCCGAGGTGCAGCAGCCAGACCACCGCGCCCTCGGTGTCGAGGCAGGCCACGAAACCTTCCGACCCGTGCGAACCGCCGCCGCCGACCAGCCGGCCCCGGCCGTCCGGGAGTCCCGCCTCCGCACAGGCGAGGGCCGCGCTCAGCCCGTTCGGATCCTCGTCCAGCATGTCCGCCAGGTCGATCGGCTCGCCGAGCCGGAGGACCCCCAGGTCGGGCCCCTCGACGTCGGCGTCGCGGGCGCGCCCGTCCGCGCGGTACAGGCCCTCCCGGAACGGCATCCAGCCCTCGGCCCACAGCTCGTCCAGCAGGCTCATCGGCGTCCCCCTTCTCCCCCACCGCGGCTCCGGCTCCCCCTCCGGCGGACGGGGCCGGTCGGCCGGGTGTTCGCGAACCTACCAAGTGGCGCGGCGGCGGGGGTGCGGCGCCGGGCGGCACGGCCACCGGACCGACCGGTACGAAATAACGATTGACACTGGTCAGGGGCGCGGTGGAGGCTCGCTGCGCACCGTTCTGCCCCGACCCCAGGAGCCCTCCCGTGAGCACCGCCCTGCGCCCGCCCGTCCACCGACCCGCGCGGGTCGCGTACGCCACCTGCCGCGGCGTGGAGGACGTGGAGGCGATGCCGGTGCTGGCGGCGTTCGCGCAGCTCGGGGTGGGCGCGGAGGCGGTGCACTGGAACGATCCGGCGGTGGACTGGGCGGGGTACGACCTGGTGCTGGTGCGCAGCGTCTGGGACTACATCCTGTACCGCGAGGAGTTCCTGGCCTGGACGCGCCGGGTCTCCGCGCTGACCCGGCTGGCCAATCCGGCCCGGGTGCTGGAGCACAACACCGACAAGACGTACCTGCGCGGCCTGGCGGAGGCCGGGCTGCCGATCGTGCCGACGCTGTGGGTGGCCCCGGGCGGCCCGGCGGACGGGGCGGCGGCGGTGGCCGCGGTCGAGGCCGTCGACTGGCCGGAGCTGGTGGTGAAGCCGACCGTCTCCTCCGGCGCGCGGGACACCGTCCGCACCGCCGACCGGACCGCGGCGCTGGCGCAGGTCGCCGCGCTGACCGGGGCCGGGCGGACGGCGATGGTGCAGCCGTACCTGGCGATGGTGGAGGACGAGGGCGAGACCTCGCTGCTGTACCTGGGCGGGGAGTTCAGCCACGCGGTGCGCCGCGGGCCGATGCTGGGCGGCGGTTTCGCGGACGTCGCCCGCGAGCCGGACGCCGACCAACTGGCGCTCGCCGAGCGGGTGCTGGCGGCGTCGGCGGAGCCGGGCGAGCTGCTGTACGCCCGGGTCGACCTGGTCCGGCTGCCGGACGGGTCGCCCGCGCTGATCGAGCTGGAGCTGACCGAGCCGCGGCTGTTCCTGGACCTGTGCCCGGGCGGCCCGGAGCGGCTGGCCGCCGCCACCCTCGCCCTGCTGCCGGGGAACACCCGGCCGCGCCCCGGTGTTTCACCGGCGTGACTGTTGAGCGTGCAAGTACCGAGGCGGGCGGCGTCCCCGACGGCGCCGTCCGCGAGGTGGACGCGCTGGTGATCGGCGCGGGCCAGGCCGGCCTGTCCGCCGCCTACCACCTGCGCCGCCGCGGCTTCGCCCCGCACACCGGCTTCGTGGTGCTGGACGCGGACGACGCCCCGGGCGGCGCCTGGGCGCACCGCTCCCCCTCGCTCACCATGGCGACCGTGCACGGCTTCCACGACCTGCCGGACTTCGAGCTCCCCGCCACCGACCCGGCCACCGAGGCCCGCGTCGCCGTCCCCGGCTACTTCGCCGCGTACGAGGCCAGGCACGCGCTGCCGGTGCTGCGGCCGGTGAAGGTGCGCGCGGTGCGCGAGCGGCCGGACGGGCGGGCCGACGGCGGGCCGGACGGGCGGCTGCTGGTGGAGACCGACGCCGGGCGCTGGGCCACCCGCGCCCTGCTGAACGCCACCGGCACCTGGACGCGGCCGTTCCTGCCCCGCTACCCGGGCCGCTTCGCCGGGCGGCAGCTGCACTACGCCGACTACCGCGGACCGGCCGAGTTCGCCGGGCAGCGGGTCGTCGTGGTCGGCGGCGGCGCCTCGGCCGTCCAGGTGCTCTCCGAGCTCGGCGCGGTCGCCGGGACGGTGTGGGTGACCCGCACCCCGCCGGTGTTCCACCAGGGGCCGTTCACCGAGGAGTTCGGCCGCGAGGTGGTCGCCGAGGTGGACGCGCGGGTGCGGGCCGGGCTGCCGGTGCGCAGCGTCGTCTCGGTGACGGGCCTGGGCCCGAGCGTGGCCTACCGCCGCGCCGAGGAGCTGGGCGTGCTGCACCGCCGCTCGATGTTCGACCGGCTCACCGAACGCGGAGTCGCCTGGGGCGACGAGGAGTTGCCCGTCGACGCGATCGTCTGGGCGACCGGCTTCCGCGCCGAGCTCACCCACCTCGCCCCGCTCGGCCTGCGCACCGCGGGCGGCGGCATCCGGATGGACGGCACCCGGGTCGCCGACGACCCGCGCGTCCACCTGCTCGGCTACGGCCCGTCCGCCTCCACCGTCGGCGCGAACCGCGCGGGCCGCGCGGCCGTCAACGAGGTGGTCCGGCTGCTCGGCGCCCCGGCGCCGACCCAGCCCGCGGCGGTCTGACCCGCACGGTCCGCCGCGGTCTGACCCTCAGTCCCGCTCCGCGGCCGCCTCGGTGAACCTGGCCGCCAACGCGGCGACCGCCGCCCGCAGTTCGGGCCCCTCCAGGACCCGGAACGGGAACGGGACGGCCGCCAGCCACTCCCCCGCGTACATCGCCGGGTTGCGGGTGCTGCCCTCCAGCACGCAGCCCGCCCCGTCCGGCCGCAGCCGCCCCATCGCCGGGCCGACCCACGGGGCGACCTGCTCGAGCGGGGCGTCGAAGCGCACCAGGGTGCGGAACGCCCAGCCGGTGCCGAGGTGCTCCTCCAGCACGGCGACGGGGTCGAGGCCCTCCGGCATGGTGAACGGCGTGCCGCACTGCTCGGCGGTCCGGACCCGGTCGATCCGGTAGGTGCGGACGGCGTCGGCCCGGTGCGAGTGGCACAGCAGGTACCAGCGGGCCCGGCGCACCACCACCGCCCACGGGTCCACCTCCGCGCGCCACTCCTCGCCGCCGCCGCCGCTGCGGTAGCCGATCAGCACCCGTCGCCGCGCCGCGATCGCCTCCACCAGCGTGCTGGCCACCGCCGGGTCCGGGTGCGCCGGGTACGGGTCGGGCGCGGCCGCGGCGTGCGCCCGCAGCGCGGCGGCCTGCCGTCCGATCGCCTCCGGCAGCGCCCGCACCACCTTGCCGAGCGCCGCCCCCACCAGGTCGTCCGGGTCGGTGGCGGCCGGACGGCCGTCCAGCACCGCCATCACCAGCCCGAGCGCCTCCTCCTGCGTGAACGAGACCGGCGCCAGCCGCGCGCCCCGCCCCAGCCGGTAGCCCCCGTACGGCCCCCGCTCCGACTCCACCGGCACCCCGGCCTCCCGCAGGATCGCCACGTACCGCCGCGCGGCCCGGTCCGTCACCCCCAGCCGCTCCGCCAACTGCTCCGAGGTCGTCCCCGGCCGCTCCCGCAGGATCTCCAGCGCCCGCAACGCCCGGGCGGTGGGGCTGCTTCCAGTGCTCGACACACCGACAGCGTACGGACCGGCCTCCGAACTCCGCCGCACATTCCGGAAGCCGATCGTCCTGAATCCTCCCTAGCATGGGCAGTGACCTGCTCGAACGGGCCGCTCGCGGCCCCGTTGAACGGAGGGAACCCCCCATGGACGTCCTGCTGATCGGCGGACTCTGGCTGAACGGCTCCACCGCCTGGGACGCGGTCGTGCCCGCCCTGGCCGAGCGCGGCCACCGCCCGGTGCCGCTGACCCTGCCCGGCCAGGGGGACGGGCGGACGGACGCGACGCTGGCGGAGCAGCTCGCGACGGTGCTCGCCGCGGTGGACGCGGCGGCGGGGAAGCCGCTGCTGGTGGCGCACTCGGCGGCCTGTTCGCTGGGGTGGATGGCGGTGGACGCCCGCCCGGGCGAGGTCGCGGGGCTGGTGCTGGTGGACGGCTTCCCGCACGGGGACGGGCACCCGTACGCGGACCTGTTCCCGGTGGTCGACGGCGTGGTGCCGTTCCCCGGCTGGGAGCCCTTCGCGGGGTCGACCGCCGCCGATCTGGACGAGGGGCTGCGGGCCCGGTTCGAGGCGGCGGCCGTCCCCGTCCCGGCGGGGGTCGCGCAGGCGCCGGTCCGGCTGTCGGACGAGCGGCGCTACGGCGTGCCGGTGACGATGCTGTGCGCCGAGGCCTCGCCGGAGCAGGTGCGCGGGTGGGTCGCGCAGGGCGCGGCCCCGGAGGTGTCCCGGATGGAGCGGATCGAGTACGTCGACCTGGACTCCGGCCACTGGCCGATGTTCAGCCGTCCCGCCGAACTGGCCGCCCTGATCGGCGCGGTGGCCGATCGGGCGTGAGGGTCACGCGTCGTAGTCGACGGTGACCCGGTCGGAGACCGGACGAGCCTGGCAGGTGAGGACGTACCCGGCCGCCAACTCGGCCTCCTCCAGGGCGAAGTTGCGCCGCATCTCGACCTTCCCGTCGCGGACCAGGGCGCGGCAGGTGCCGCAGACGCCGCCCTTGCAGGCGAACGGCAGGTCGGGGCGGGCGCGTTGGGCGCCGTCGAGGACGGAGCGGTCGCGCGGCAGGGCGAGGGTGCTGGAGCGGCCGTCGAGGACGAGGGTGACCTCGCTGGCGGCCGCGTCCGGCGCGGGTTCGGCGTGCCGCTCCTCGGGGCGCTCGTCGTCGGCGTGGAACAGCTCCTGGTGCACCCGCCCGGCGGGGACGCCGAGTTCGGCCAGCAGTTGCTTCGTCCCGAGCACCATCCCGTACGGCCCGCACAGCCACCAGTGGTCGACGGCGGGGGCGTCGACCAGGGCGGTCAGCAGGGCGGTGACCCGGTCGGGGTCGAGGCGGCCGCTGAGGAGTTCGGCGTCGCGGCTCTCCCGGGAGAGCACGTGGACGAGTTGGAAGCGGTCCAGGTAGCGGTCCTTGAGGTCGGCGAGTTCGTCGGCGAACATCACGGTGTCGCTGCGCCGGTTGCCGTACAGCAGGGTGACCCTGGACGCGGGGTGGCCGGCCAGGACGGAGGCGGCGATGGAGAGCACGGGCGTGATGCCGGAGCCCGCCGCGATCAGCACGTGCTCGCCGGGTTCGGCCGGGTCGGCGGCGAACGCCCCGGCGGGGGGCAGGACTTCGACGACCTCGCCGGGCTCGGCCTCGCTCACCAGCCAGTGCGAGAACAGGCCGCCGGGAACCTCCCGGACGGCGATCCGCAGCGGGCCGCCGACCGGGGAGCAGAGCGAGTAGGAGCGGCGCTCGTCGGCGCCGTCGACCGTCCGGCGCAGGGTGAGGCTCTGGCCGGGGCGGAAGGCGAACTCGGCGGCGAGGTCGGCGGGGACGTCGAAGGTGACCGCGACGGCGTCCTCGCAGAGCCGTTCCAGGGTGCCGATCGGCAGCGGGTGGAACCGCGGGCGGCGGACGGCCATCAGATCTCCTTGATCCGGTCGAAGGGTTCGCGGCAACTGCGGCACCGCCACAGCGACTTGCAGGCGGTGGAGCCGAACCGGGAGAGCTCCTCGGTGTCCGCGGACCCGCACTGCGGGCAGGCCACCGCCCGCCGGGTGGGGGCGAGTTGCAGCAGTCCGCCGGGGTGCGGGGGCGCGATGCCGGCTTCGGCGAGCTTGCGGCGGCCCTCGGCGCTGATCCGGTCGCTGGACCAGGGCGGGTCGATCCGCAGCCGCACCCGCGCCTCGGCGAACCCGGCGGCCCGTAGCCTGCGAGCCACCTCGGCGGCCATCTCGGCGACGGCCGGGCAGCCGGAGTAGGTGGGGGTCAGCCAGGCGGTGACCGCCCCGTCCGCCTCCTCGACGTCGGCCAGCACGCCGAGGTCCGCCAGGGTGAGCATGGGCAGTTCGGGGTCGGGCACGGCGGCGGCGACCTCCCGGGCGCGCTCCAGCAGGGTGCTCACCACGTCGCCCCCGGGTGCGCCCGGGCCACCACCTGCAGTTCGGCCAGCAGCGGCCCCATCGCCTCGGTGTGCACCCCGTGCCGCCCGGCCCGCCCGTTCACGTACGCCCGGCCGGGGAGGTCGGGGACGGGCAGCGTGGCCTCGTTCAACACCCCCGCCAGGGCGGCGAGTACGGGTTCGCGCAGCGGCGACGGGTCGACGCCGAGCCGGAGTTCGACCTCGTGCGGGGTGAACAGCTCCTCCAGCCAGGGCCAGAGCGCGTCCAGGGCGGCCCGCATCCGCCGGTGCGACTCCTCGGTGCCGTCGCCGAGCCGCACCGTCCAGGCGGCCGCGTACTCGCGGTGGTACGCCAACTCCTTGACGCCGAGCGCCGCGACGGCCGACAGCACCGGGTCGGCGTGGTCGGTCAGGCGCCGGTACAGCTCCTCGCGGGCGGTGGCGAACAGCAGCAGCCGCACCACGCACTGCGCGAAGTCGCCGTTCTCCAGCTCCACCAGCCGCACGTTGCGGTACTCGGACTCCGCACGCCAGTAGGCGAGTTCGTCCTCGCTCCGGCCGCTGCCGTCCAGCTGTCCGGCTCGGGTGAGCAGGCGGCGGGCCTGGCCGAGCAGGTCGAGGCCGAGGTTGGCCAGCGCCACCTCCTCCTCCAACTCCGGTGCCCGGGTGATCCACTGGATCAGCCGCTGGGAGAGCACCAGCGCGTCGTCGCCCAGCATCAGGCAGTACGCGGCGAGGTCGGCCGGGTCGATCCCCTCCGGTGCCGCCGCGTCCACCCCCAGCAGCGGGTCGGCGAACCCCGTGCCGTACGCCCAGCGGGCCTCGCCCTCCGGCCCCGGGCCCGCCTCGGCCAGCGAGAGGTACACGTGGTCGTCGCTCATGTCGCCTTCCCTGCCAGGTTGTTGACGCTTCGTCAGATGTGCGGGACGTCCTCGGGGATCGGATAGAACGTCGGGTGCCGGTACACCTTGTCCCCGCTCGGCGCGAAGAACGGGTCCTGCTCGTCCGGGCTGGACGCGGTGATCGCGTCCGAGCGGACCACCCACAGGCTCACCCCCTCGTTGCGCCGGGTGTACAGGTCGCGCGCCGCGAGCAGCGCCATCCTGTCGTCGGCCGCGTGCAGCGACCCGACGTGCACGTGGTTCAGCCCGCGCCGGGGCCGCACGAACACCTCGTACAGCGGCCAGGAGGCCCGTTCCCCGCTCATCCCGAACTCCCATCTCGCGCAGCCTGCTTGGCCGCGTACGCCGAGGCCGCCTCGCGCACCCAGGCGCCGTCCCGGTGGGCCGCCCGGCGCCGCTCGATCCGCTGCGCGTTGCACGGGCCGTGGCCCTTGATCACCTGCTGCAGCTCGGACCAGTCCGGTTCGCCGAAGTCCCAGCTGCCGCGCTCCGCGTTCCAGGCCAGCTCCGGGTCGGGCAGCACCACGCCCAGGTGCTCGGCCTGCGGGACGGTCATGTCGACGAAGCGCTGGCGCAGCTCGTCGTTGCTGTGCCGCTTGATCCGCCAGGCCATCGAGCGCTCACTGTTGGGCGAGGCGCCGTCCGGCGGTCCGAACATCATCAGCGAGGGCCACCACCAGCGGTCCACCGCGTCCTGCACCATGGCGCGCTGGGCGTCCGTCCCGGCCATCAGCGTCATCAGCAGTTCGTAGCCCTGCCGCTGGTGGAAGGACTCCTCCTTGCAGATCCGCACCATCGCCCGGGCGTACGGCCCGTAGCTGCAGCGGCACAGCGGGACCTGGTTGCAGATCGCCGCGCCGTCCACCAGCCAGCCGATCACGCCGACGTCGGCGAAGGTCAGCGTCGGATAGTTGAAGATCGAGGAGTACTTCTGCCGGCCGTCGATCAGCTTCTCGGTCAGCTCGGCGCGGTCCACCCCGAGGGTCTCCGCCGCCGCGTACAGGTACAGCCCGTGCCCGGCCTCGTCCTGGGCCTTGGCCAGCAGGATCGCCTTGCGGCGCAGCGAGGGCGCCCGGGTCAGCCAGTTGCCCTCCGGCTGCATGCCGATGATCTCCGAGTGGGCGTGCTGCGCGATCTGCCGCACCAGCGTCGCCCGGTACGCGTCCGGCATCCAGTCCCGCGGCTCCACCCGCTGCTCGGCGGCCACCACCGCGTCGAACTGCGCCTGCGCCTGAGCCTGCGCCTCCACGACCCACCTCCCGACTGACCGTTCGGTCGGTTCCATTCTGTACACAGGGGCCGGACCGTGGCAAGGAGGTCACGGACAGCAGTGACCAGGGGCCCGGGGAACGGCGGGTCCGTGCTGCTGACGGCCGGAGCCCACCGGAGTGTCCGTGCTGCTTCGGGCCGTAGTGACAAGAACCCGAAGCAACGGCACGCACCGGCAGTGCACCGTCAGCAGCCCCGAGCCCGCCGTTCCCCGGGCCCCTGAATGCGCGCGCCCGCTACCGCTCGCGCAGCCTGGGCAGCGGCACCGCCAGCAGCGCCGCCAGCAGGGCGATGCGGGGGCCCAGTTGATCGACCCGCAGGTGTTCGGTGCGGGCGTGCGGGCCGCCGCCGACCGCGCCGAGGCCGTCCAGGGTCGGCAGACCCCTCGCCCCGGCCAGGTTGGTGTCCCCGGCGCCGCCCGCGGGCGCCCCGTCGAGGCGCTGGCCGAGCGCGGCGGCCAGTGAGCGGACGTGGCGCAGCAGCGGGTTGCCGGTGCGTTCGGGCCAGGCCGGGCGGCTGGAGAGGACCTCGGTGCGGACGTCGGCGCCGGGCCGGTGGGGGGTGAGGTGGGCGAGGGTGTCGAGGGTGCGGCGCTGGGCCTCGGTGGTGGCGAAGCGCAGTCCGAGCTCGGCTTCGGCGCGTCCGGCGATGACGTTGGCGCGGGTGCCGCCGTCGATCCGTCCGGTGTTGAGTTCGGTGCCGGGTTGGCGGGCGAGGCCGCGGACGTCGATCAGCTGGTCGACGAGTTCGTCGATCGCGGAGACGCCGTCGGCGGCGTCGTTGCCCGCGTGGGCCTCGCGTCCGGTGACGGTGAGCCGGACCCGGGTGGAGCCGCGGCGGGCGGTCTTGAGACGGCCGTCGGGGTGCCCGGGTTCGAGTCCGAGGACGGCGGCGGCGCCGCGCAGGTGGCGTTCGACCAGGCGGCGGCCGTCGGGGCTGCCGACCTCCTCGTCGGAGACGATCACCATCCGGACGGGCCGGTGCGGCCGCTGCCCGAGGTCGGCGAGGAGCGCGAACGCGCCTTCCAGCAGGGCGAGTCCGCCCTTCATGTCGAGGACGCCGGGGCCGGTGAGCCGCCCGTCGCGCTCCTCGACCGGCCAGTCGGTGAGGGTGCCGACCGGCCAGACGGTGTCGTGGTGGCCGACCACCAGCAGGTGCGGGAGGTCCTCCTGCTGTCCGGGCCAGTCCAGGACGAGGTGGTCGCCGTGGTCGCAGCGCTGCCGGACGGCGGTGGCGCCGGTGGCGGCGTAGCCCGCGGCGAGTTCCTCGGCGAGCGAGTCGAGCCGGGCCGCGTCGCCGGAGGGGGACTCGATCCGGGCGAGGTCGCCGCAGCGCTTGCGGACGGCCGCGGCGAGGGTGCGGGCCCGCCCGGCGAGGGTGCGCGGGAGGCCGGGCAGGGCGGCGGTGGGGGTCACCGCCGTTGCGGCGGTGGGCAGTTCGGCGGGGTCCGCGACGGTGGCGGCCGCGGGTGCGGCGGGCGTACCGGCGGGTGCTCCCAGTGCTTCGGCGGGGTGCGGCTCGGGGGCCACGGTATGGGGACTCACTGTTCACCCCCGGCGGGTCGCGGGGCGCCTGGTGGTATCGGTGGGGCGAGCGGCCGGGGGGTCCTGCGCGGCGTCGGGCTCGGTCGCGGCGTACGGTGCGACCTCGGGCTGGGCAACACTGCGTCCTCCTCGCTCGGTCCGCGGCTCCGGCTCGGCCCGGAGCCCGGGGACGTCGGTCTCCGTTCCTCGGTGCGGACGGGCACCGCGGCAGGGGACCGATGAGCGAGCCTAGAAGATCGGTTCGCCTCCCTGCGAGGTGGCCTGCCGCTCAGCGCGTCGCGGCGGGACCGGGGGCGCACGTCCGGCGGACGGCGTCCGTCGGGGCGCGTGCACGGGCCCGGGCCTGGAGCGGCGAGCGGGACGCGATCTTCCGAGTGCGTCCTGAACCCACCTTGGACCCACGGGGGCGGTTCGGCAGCACGAACCGCCCACGATCGAGCGAACCCCGTCCGATGGGTGACCGCGAATCAGCCTTTGGTACCAGTCGGGTGGCGTCCGGGCGTCGGCCGGGCGACACCCGGCGTTCAGCCGCCGAACGGAAATCCGTTGGCGAACCTCCCGTTCCGCTCGGGAGAATCGGCCCCGTCGATCTCCCTTTTCCCCTCCCCCGCCCCGGAGCTTCCCGTGTCCACCCTCCGCCCCGTCCCCCGCCCCGCCCTGGACAGCCTGCGAGGGCTGGCGCTGGGCGACGCGTTCGGCGACCGCTGGTTCCACCCGCCGGTGGAGCAGGCCTCGGCGGAGCTCGCGGCCCGGATCGTCCGCCCCGCGCCCTGGCACTGGACGGACGACACCGCGATGGCGCTCGTCCTGGCCCGGCACCTGCGGGCCCGCGGCGAGGTCGAACCGGCGGCGCTGGCCCGGGAGTTCGCGGCCGAGTACACGGCCGTCCCGCACCGCAAGTACGGGCCCTCGATGCACCAGGTGCTGCGGGCGGTGCAGGACGGGGCCGACCACGTCGCGGTCACCTCCGCCCTGTTCGGCGGCCAGGGCTCGCACGGCAACGGCGCCGCGATGCGGGTCGCCCCGCTCGGCGCCTGGTTCGCGGACGACCTGGGCGTCGTCGCCGAGCAGGCGGCGCTCTCCGCCCGCGCCACGCACGCGCACCCGGAGGCGGTGGCGGGCGCGCAGGCGGTGGCGCTGGCCGCGGCGCTGGCGGTGCGCTCGCGCGGGGCGGCCGCGCCGGGGCGGGCCGAGTTCCTGGCCGAGGTCGCGGCCCTGCTCCCGGAGGGCGACGTCCGCTCCGGGCTGCGGATCGCGGCCCGCTTCCCGGCCGGGACGAGCGTGCGGCACGCCGCGACGGTGCTCGGCTCCGGCTTCGCGGTCTCCGCGCAGGACACCGTCCCGTTCGCGCTCTGGTCCGCGGCCGGGCAGTTGGACGACCTCACCGAGGCGCTGTGGCAGACCCTGGCGGGCTGGGGCGACATGGACACCACCTGCGCCGTCGCGGGCGGCGTGGTCGCCGCCCGCACCGGTCCCACCGGCGTCCCGGCGCGCTGGCTGGACGCGCAGGAGCCGCTGCCCCCGCTCTGACCGGGTGCCCTGGATCCGTCCCCCGTCCCGGGGCCTACTCGCGTCCCCGGGGCGGGGGGACGGGCTGCGGGCGGTAGCGGGCGCTGGTCGCGCTCCAGTGCAGCAGCGCGTGCACGAAACGGACCAGCGCCCGGACGTAGCAGCGCACCTGGGGCGGCCAGTGGGAGCCGCGGGCGATGCCCTCGGCGAGGAACTCCAGGGTGGTGAGCTCGGCTTCGCAGAGGGCGGCGACCCGGGCCGCGGCGGCGTCCCGGGGCAGCCGCTCGTGCACCTCGAGGGAGCTGATCAGGTTGTTGCCGTGCCCGGCGGCGGTCTCGACCCGGTGGGAGCAGAGGTCGTTGGCCCAGCCGACCAGGTGGTCGAACCGGGTGCGCAGGTCGACGAGTTGGGGGTGGCGGTGGAACTGCTCGGCCAGGTCGAGGCGGTGCGCGAGTTCGACCGCCCCGGCGGCGCAGCGGGTGGCGCCGTCCTGGTCGCGGTGGGAGAGGTACTGCGGCACGGTGGGGGTGGCGCCGCGCAGGCGCAGGAAGTCGAGCGAACTCTCCAGGTAGCTGCGGAAGTCGGCGGTCTGGCGGGCCCGCCAGGACGGCCCGGCGAGGGCGATGCTGTCCTGCCAGAGGGTGCGGAAGGCCCGGGCCAGCGGGGTGCCGGGGGCGGGCGGGGTGGCGCCGGGGCCGAGCTCCGGACCGAGCAGGGCGGCGAGTTCGCGGACAGTGCGGTCGGGTTCGTCGGACGGGTCGCCGAGCCAGTGCCGGTCGAAGTGGTCGTCGAGGATCCAGCCGAGCAGCAGCCACTGGGTGGCGGCCCGCAGCGCGGGGCCGGGCGGGAGGTCGCCCCAGCAGAGCGAGGCCAGCTCCAAGTGGCCCTGTTCCAGCAGCCGTTCGACGCCCTCGCGGTCGAGCAGACCGGTGCCGGACAGCCAGTGCACGGCCTCCTCGCGGAGCGCGTCGGCGTGCGGGTGGGGGGCGGGGGCGGGGATCCGTTCGAGCAGTCCGGCGAGCCCTCCGGCCGGGAGGCGGTGCGCGGTGGCGGGGCTCATGGCGGGGTCCTCCTCGGGGTGCGCGTCCGGCGCACGCGTCGGCCGGTGCCGCGGGCCGGTGCCGCGGGCGGGTGCGCGGGTCGGACGGGTGGGTGCGTCGGACGGGCCGCCCGGGCGTCCGGGTGTCTCGGACGCCCGGGCGGGCCGGGCGACTTCGGGACGGGCGGCTTCGGAGCGGCGGCTTCGGGTCGGCCCCGCCGGGGCGGGCCCGGGGCGGATCCGCCGCCCGACTGGGACGAGTCTGCTGGACCGTCCGGGCCGGGCGGCGCAGAACCGTCGGCCGTTCCCCCACCCGGCGGATCCGCCAGCTCATCCGATGATCCGCCCGCTACCGCCCCGCGCCCTTGGGCCGGGCCGCGATGCTGCACTGACCGTCCGCGCAGGAACGTTGCAGGCGCCCCCGGGAGAGCGCCTGCAGCAACCCGACCGTCCAGCACATCGGGCAGCCCCGCAGCGCGAACAGCCCGACCGGGACCAGCAGCAGCGCGGGCAGCCCCAGCGCCGGCAACAGGGCCGGTCCCGCCCCGATCGCCCCGAACCCGGCCGCGCCGCGCAGCAGGTGGCGCGGCAGGGTGGCGCTCGCGTGGTCGGCCCCACCGCCCGGCGACCACCACCTGCCCGCCGAACCGCCCCCGCCTCCCCGTCCCCCCTCGTCCGCCGGGCCGCTCCCGCCTTCCGGGCCGCCTGCGTCCGCCGGGCCGCTCCCGTCCGCCGGGCCGCTCCCGCTCACCGCACGCCGCCCGGGACGCCGCCGAGTTCGGCCCGGACGGCCGCCCGGGCCCGGTGCAGCCGGGACTTCATCGCGGCCGTGCTCAGCCCGAGCGCGTCGGCGACGGCCCGCCCGCCGAGGCCCTGCAGGTCGCGCATGATCAGCACCCGGCGCTGGTCGGCGGGGAGCGCGGCGATCGCGGCGGCGACCCGCTCGGTGTCGAGCCGCCGCAGCGCCTCCTGCTCCGCCGAGTCCGCCACCGCGCCCGTCCCGCCGGGCGGTTCGGCGACCGGCGGCCGCGCCGTCCGGATCCGGCGCAGGCACTCGTTGCGGACGATCCGGAACAGCCAGGACGCGAGCGCACCGCTGGCCCGCAGCATGCCGATCCGCCGGTACAGGACGATCAGCGCCTCCTGCGCGGCGTCCTCCGCGTCCTCCGGGCTGGCGCACAGCGAGTGCGCGAACCGGCGGACGTTCGGGTGCGCCCCGGCGACCAGTACGGCCAGCGAGTCCGGGTCGCCGCCGCGCGCCGCGCGGATCACCTCCTCGCCGGGCCAGCGGGTCTCAACCACGGCTCCCCCGCTTCCGCTTGAGCACCAGCACGCAGGTGCAGAGCAGCACCGCACCCGCACCGACCGCGACGACGACCATCATGTCCTTCTCCTCCGGGCTGTTCCGTGCCGCCCGGTGCCCGGTGCACCGTCCGGCGTGGTGCCCATGAGAGGCGCGGGCCGCCGAAAAGGATTCACCCTTCTTTCCGACGACCCGGCAGCCCGGCGGACGGCCGGTCTCAGGCCGCGCGCTCGGCCGCGCTCCGCTCCACGCAGAACTCGTTGCCCTCGATGTCCGCCAGCACCACCCAGCCCGTGCCGTCCGGACGCCGCTGGTCGGCCACCAGCACCGCGCCCAGGCCGACCAGCCGCTCGACCTCCTCGTCCCGGGTGCGCTCCTGCGGCTGCAGGTCGAAGTGGATCCGGTTCTTGCCCGCCTTCTCCTCCGGGACCGTCACGAACAGCAGCCCCGCGGCCTCGATCAGCGCCTGCGGGTCGCCGGGGAAGTCCTCCTCGTGCAGCGGCTGGCCGAGCACCTCGGACCAGAACGAGGCGAGGCGGTAGGGGTCGAGGCTGTCGATGGTCACGTGCCTGATCACAGAAGTCATGCGCCGGATTCTCGGCCCTCCCGGTAAGGACCGGCAACCGGGTTCCCTCCTGTCGCCGACCCCTCCCGCCCGGCGGGGCGCGGTGCTACGGTGCGGATCATGCCCGCGAGCACCTCCACCGACAAGGCCGAACTCGACCGACTGACCGGCGAGTTCTTCGGCGCCTTCGACAACCGGCACGGCGGCCCGGCCGACGTCGGGCGGCTCCGGCGGCTGATGCTGCCCGGCGGCGTGATCGTGGTGACCTCGCCCCGCTACGCCGCGTACGGCGTCGAGGAGTTCATCGCCCCGCGCGAACTCCTGCTCTCCGACGGCCGGTTGACCGACTTCCACGAGTGGGAGGTCGACGAGCGCACCGAGATCGCCGACGGCGTGGCCTGCCGGATCGGCACCTACCGCAAGTCCGGCCTGCTGAACGGCGAACCGTACGAGGGCACCGGCACCAAGACCTTCCAGTTCGCCCGCACCCCCGACGGCTGGCGGATCACCGCCTTCTCCTGGCACGACGAGCCGTAGCCGCCGCGCGGGCCCGCGCCGCCCCTTCGGCCCTGGCCGCTCAGGACCGCACCGCCCCCCCGGTCTCCGCCGGGCAGGCCGCCTCCACCGGGTTCGGCCGGGCGGCGGGGCGGGGGCGGACGAAGGTCGTGGCGAGGGTGACCAGGGCGAGCAGGGCCACGGCGGCGCCGTAGCCGGTCGCGGTGGCCAGCAGGCCGAAGTGCGGGGCGGCGAACCCGGCGGCCACCGCGGGGGCGCTGAAGGCCAGGTAGCTGAGGACGTACACGGCCGCGAACAGTTCGGCGCGCTCCGCGGGGGCGGCCAGCGGGGCGATGCCGGAGAGCACGCCGAGGAAGGTCGCGCCGAAGCCGAGCCCGGCCAGCGCGGTCATCGCGAAGAACAGCGGCGTGCTGCCGTGGTCGAGGGCCAGCAGGGTGCCGAGCACGCCGAGGGTCAGCGCGCTCCCGCCGAACCGGAGCGTGGTCCGGGCGGGGCGGCCGCGCAGCAGGAGCGAGCCGAGCGTCCCGGCCGCGGTCATGGTGCTGACCACCAGGCCGCCGACCAGGTGGTTGTGCAGGTGCAGGACCCCGGCGGCGAGCGAGGGGCCGAGCGAGAGGTAGAGGCCGCCGAGCGACCAGACCGCGACCAGGGCCGGGGCGCCGACCGCGAAGGCGCGGCGGGCCTGCCGCGGGACGCGGGCCCGCGGCACCAGGGAGGCCAGGGCGCCGGGGCGGCGTCCGGCGGTCTCGGGGACCAGCGCCAGGGCGGCGACGGCGAGCAGGAAGCCGGCGGCGAGCAGCGCGAAGACCAGGACCCGCGGGGCCGGGCCGTACTGCACCAGCAGGCCCGAGCCGAAGGCGCCGAGGGCCAGGCCGAGGGTGGAGGCCGCGCCGTTGACGAGGGCGCCGAGGCCCGGGGAGCGCTGCGGCTGCAGGTCGACCAGGGTGGCCGAGAGGGCGCCGGTCGCGGCGCCGGTCGCGAAGCCCTGGACGGCCCGCGCCAGCAGCAGCGGGCCGACCCCGTCCGCGCCGGTGAACAGCAGCATCGCCGCCGCCTCCAGCAGCAGCGAACCGTAGAGCAGCGGCTTGCGGCCCAGGAAGTCGGACAGGCTGCCGACGGTGGTCAGGGCGAGCAGCAGGAACAGCGCGTAGACGGCGAAGACCACCGTGAGGGTGCCGGAGGAGAAGCCCCAGGCGGCCTGGTAGACGACGTACAGCGGGGAGGGGGCGGCGGCGGCGAAGGTCAGCAGCAGCAGGGCCGCTGCGACCAGCCAGAAGGCCGGGGTGCGGGACAGCCCGCGGGAGTTCGGCATGGGCACCTCGGTGGCAGGCCGGTCGGTGACCGGAGGCGTGACCCCTTAAGTCGAAAGGGTTGGCTTTAACAGATACTAGGTGACCGCTCAGGGTTAAAGCGAATCACTTTGCCTTAACATGGGAGAGTGAACAGCCAGCCGCCGGAGCCGACCCCACCCCCCGGCCCGGAGCCGACCCCGGAGCCACTCCCGGAGCCGACCCCGGCCGAGCCGGTCCGCCGCACCGGCGGGCGCAGCGCGCGGGTGTGCGCCGCCGTGCACCGGGCCGTCACCGAACTGATCGCCGAGGGCGGCGCGGAGCAGCTCTCGATCCCGGTCGTCGCCGCCCGGGCGGGCGTCAACCCCACCTCCGTCTACCGGCGCTGGGGCGACCTCAACGGCCTGCTGGCCGACGTCACCGCCACCCGGCTGGCTCCGGAGGACCCCCCGCCGGACACCGGCGCCCTCCGCACCGACCTGCTCCAGTGGGCCGAACGCAGCCTGGCCTCCGTCGCCGCCCCGGAGAACCTGGCGCTGGTGCGCCACTCCGTCGGCCAGCTCGCCACCTGCCCCGGCCCCGGCTCGACCCCGCGGATGACCGCGCGCGAACAGCAACTGGCCACGATCCTGGCCCGGGCCGCGGAACGCGGCGAACCGGCCCCCACCCTCCGCCAGGGCGTCGACCACCTGCTGGCCCCGCTCTACTTCCGGATCATCCTCAACCTCGGCCCGGTCGAACCCGCCGACGTCCGCCGCCTCGTCGACGACCTCCTGCGCCACCACACCGACACCTGCCGCAGCCCCTGAACCGCACCACCTGAACCCCACCGCCGGAACCTTTCCCGCCCGCCGCCGGAACCCTCCCCCGCCGCCACGCATCTCCCTCTGCGACGGTACGGTCTGGGCGGAGGTGCGGCAGGTGAGCGGGTCGGCCGGGCGGGTGCTGGTGGTGGACGACGACGCGGCGATCCGGCGGAGTCTGGAGCGCGGGCTGCGGCTGAGCGGCTTCCGGGTCGCGGTCGCGGCGGACGGGGCGCAGGCGCTGGCGGCCCTCGCCGCGGAGCCGCCGGACGTGCTGGTGCTGGACGTCGGGATGCCGGGCCCCTCCGGGACGGAGGTGTGCCGGACGCTGCGGGCCCGGGCGGACGACACCCCGGTGCTGATGCTCTCCGCGCTGGACGAGCTCGCCGACCGGGTCGCCGGGTTGCAGGCGGGCGCGGACGACTACCTGGTGAAGCCGTTCGCCCTGGAGGAGCTGGTGCTGCGCCTGCACGCACTGCTGCGCCGCCGCCCGCCGCAGCCCGCGGACCTGCTCCGGGTCGGCCCGCTGCGGATCCACCCGGAGACCCGCCAGGTGTTCTGGGAGGACACCGAACTGCGGCTGACCAGGCGCGAGTTCGAGCTGCTGGCCCAACTCGCCCGGAACGCCGGCATCGTGCTCTCCCGGGAGGTGCTGCTGGACCGGGTGTGGGGCTACGACTTCGAGGTGCGCAGCGACGCCGTGGACACCTTCGTCTCGTACCTGCGGCGGAAGTTGGAGGCCGACGGCCGCCCCCGGACAGTGCACACGGTGCGCGGGGTGGGGTTCGTGCTGCGGGCGCCGGACGAGGGCGGGGCGGGCCGGTGAAGCTGTCGACCAGGATCGCGATCGGGGCGGCGGTGCTGGTGCCGCTGCTGGTGGCGGCGGCCGGGGCGCTGCTGCTGCCGCTGGTGAGCACGGACCTGCACCGCCGCCAGGACGCGCAGTTGGGCGCCCGGGCGGCCGCCGTCCTGCCGAACGCCAGGGGGCTGCTCGCGGCGGACAGCCGGGGCCGCTCGAAGGTGGAGCAGAACCAGCAGCGCAAGCTGATGGACGCGGCGCTGGACGCGGGCGTCCGGGTGACCGCCGCCGACGGCACGGTGCTGCTCTCGGCGGGTTCCCAGCCGGACGATCCGCTGCTGCTCCCGCAGGAGCCGGGCGGGAAGGCCGTGACGGTCCGTCAGAACGGCACTTCCTGGCGTGTGTTGACCGTGAAGGTGGACAGCGGGAGCGCGAGCGGGACGCTGTGGGTGCTGGCCCCGGCCGAGGAGCCCGCGGACGAACTGCGGGCGGTGCGGCGGCGGGTGCTGCTGGTGGCACTGGTCGCGGCTCCGCTCTCGGGGCTGGTCGCCTTCGCGCTCGCCGAGCGGGCCACCCGGCCGCTGCGCCGCCTGGGCCGCCGGGCCGCCGCCCTGGACCCGCGGACCGGCCACGCGGCGTTCGCGCACGCCCGGACGGGCACCGCCGAGGTGGACGAACTCTCCGGCGCGATCGCCCTGTTGCTGTCCCGGTACGACGAGCAGGCGGCCCGCACCGCGCAGGCCCTGGACACCGCACGGTCGTTCTCCTCTGCGGCCTCGCACGAGCTGCGCACCCCGCTGATGAGCCTGCGCACCAACCTGGACGTGCTGGCCGCGCACCCGGACCTGCCGGAGGACGAACGCGCCGAGGTGCTGGGCGAGTTGCAGCAGGACCACGCCCGGATGCTGGACCTGCTGAGCGCGCTGTCCGCGCTGGCCCGGGGCGACCTGGTGGAGGCCTCCGCGTTCGGCCCGGTCGACCTCGCCGAACTGGTCGACACCGCCGTCGCCGAGGCCGCCCGCCGCCACCCGGGCACCGTCTACCGCACCGAACTCCCGCCGGAGGCAAGGGTGTTCGGCTGGGACGCGGGCCTGCGCATCCTGCTCGCCAACCTGCTGGCCAACGCCGCCGTCCACGGCCGTCCCACCGCCCACCCGGCCGACCGCCCCGCCGAGGTGGACGTCCGCCTCCGCGTCGAGGGCGGCACCGCCCGCCTGACCGTGGACGACACCGGCCCCGGCGTCCCGCCCGCCGACCGCGCCGCCGTCTTCCACCGCTTCCACCGCCGCCCCGACAGCCCGGGCTCCGGCCTCGGCCTGACCCTGGTCGCCCAACAGGCCGCCCTGCACCGCGGATCGGCCCTGGTCGCCGACCGCCCCGACGCCCCGGGCTGCCGCCTGGAGGTCCGCCTCCCCCTCCTCCTCCCCGACGCCCCGACCGCCCTGCCGCCCTCCCCCCGCGACTGGCTGAGCAACCGCACGCCCGGCTGACGGGCCAGCACCGGGACGCGGGGCGTGCGCGGTCAACGGCCGCAGCGGTCCGTCGGCCCGGGGCCGGGGCTAGGCCGTTCGGCGAGGAGTTCGCCGCTGTCCGGGTCGTAGAGCTCGACGGTGCAGCGGTGGCCGCTCCGGTCGAAGGTCCCGATCAGTTCGGTGACCCCGGTGACCGCGATCTCACCCGTGAAGACCACCGGGTCCAGCGGGAGCACCGACAGCCGGGCGTAGCCGTGCTCGGCCTCGAACTCCGTCCAGGACTGCCTGCGCACGCGCCAGCCCTGCCCGAGGAGGACCTCCGCCACCTGCCGGGCGTCGGCCGCCGTCGGCACCGACCCGGCGATGTCGACGGTGACGGCCCGGTCGTCGAACGCGGGTCCGTCGCTCCAGCCGGACGAGAAGGTCATGGCCGCAGCGTAGGGCCGGAGCCACCGACGGCACAGCCGGTTTTCCCCGGACTCCCCCGCCACCGCGTTCCGCGCACGGGCCGACTACGCCTCCCCGCCTCCGGCCGGCAGACGGGCGGCCAGGACGGGCAGTTCGGCGAGCAGGTCCTCCGACGGCCCGCCGCCGAACTCGCGCCGGTCCTCCGCGCGGTGCAGCCGGTCGCGGAACGGTCGCAGCGGGGAGTCGTGGTCGTCGACGGGGCACAGCTCGTACCCGAGCCGCTCGGCCGCCGTCAGCGGGTCGAGGCGGCCGTCGAGCAGGTCCTGGGCGCAGAAGCGGGCCAGGGCCAGGTCGCGGCCCGCGGGGGTGGTGGGCAGCCGCAGCTCCCGCCAGAGCTCCTGCTCCAGCTCGTTCAGCAGGCGGCGGGCCTCCGGGGCGTCCCACCCGGGCAGCGTGCCGAGCTCCCACAGGCCCGGGGCGTCCGCCCCGCCCGCCAGCGCCGCCCGGGCGGCCTCCACCGCCGCGGCGACCGTCTCCGGGCGGCCGTCGGTCCCGCGTTCCAGCAGCACCCGGCGCAGCGGCTCCAGGGCTTCGTCCGGTTCCGTCGCGCCAGCGTAGCCGCCCGCTCCGCCCCGGGGCGACGCGTTTCGGTGGGCCGCGGCCGCCGTTCCACAGGGTTTCCACAAGAAGGCTCCCTACTGTCGGAGCGGGCCGGGGGAACCGGCCGGGATTCGGAGTGGACGGAAGGGGATACCCATGCGCATCAACCGGGCGGCGGCCGCGGTCGGGGTGCTCGCGTTGGCGGGCGCGTTCCTGGCTGCGGGGCCCGCGCAGGCGGCGGGCGGGACGGCGCCGAAGGGGGACGGGGCGAAGGCGGTCTGCAAGCGGCTGCCGAAGACCCAGGAGCGGATCGACAAGGCGCTGGAGCGGCTGAACGGCGACGCGACCGTCAGCGGATCGGTGGCGCGGCTGCAGCAGCGGGTGGACGACGCCCACAAGGCGGGGCACGCCGAGATCGAGAAGTACCTGAACGACCGGCTGACCTTCCGCCGCAGCCTGCTGCCGACGCTGCAGACCCGCAAGGCGGACCTGGCGGCGGTGGCCGACTGGTGTGCCAAGAACGCCCCGGCGGCCGGGAAGTGACCCGTCGGCCCGCCGCCGCGCGCGCGGCCGTGGCGGCCCTGGCGCTGGCCTGCGCCGCCCTGCTGACGGCCTGCGGCCCGACCTCCGGCAAGTCCGGCTCCGGGGGCGGCGCGGACGACGCGCAGGTCCAGCAGATGCAGCAGAAGGTGGACGCCGCGGACAGCGCCGCCGCCCAGGCCGATACCGACGCCGGCCAGGACAACTGACAGGACACCTGACAGCACGACCGACGGGGCGGCCGAAGCAGCCCCCGGACCCCGACGGCCCGCGCCCTCCCCGGAGCGCGGGCCGTCGGCCTGTCCGCATGCCGGGACGCGGGGGTCCACGATGCGACCCTCGGCGTGGCGGAACTTGACGGGTCGCCGCCGGGTCGTGAACCATCGGCGGCATGAACTCCGGCACCTTCCTGGTCTGCCGCCTGCACGTCGATCTGCGACGCCAGGCGAGCGACATGTGTGCCTGCTGTTGACGCCCTCCGCGTGAAATCCCGCGTGCGCCCCGTGAGTTGACCGGGGCCGCCCGCACCCCGCCCGCCCCGTCGCACCCCCCTTCTTTCACTCTGCCGTCCGCGCGCCGCCCGCCCGGTCCGGACCCTTCCGGGTCCGCCTCCCCGGCGGCGGCCGCCGCCCCGGCGCACCCCGGAGGACCCCATGAGCATCGACCTCGCCGCCACCCCCGCCACCGAGGCCCCCGCCCCGCCCGCGCGCCAGCCGCTCTCCCCGAACGCGCTGCGCCGGATCGTCCGCGACCTGGCCGAACGGCCCGAGCGCTGGCTGCACCGGGTGCGGCTGTCCGCGGAGGACCGCTGGTACGAGCGCCTGGAGCTGGCCGAGGACTACGAGGTGTGGCTGATCAGCTGGCTGCCGGGGCAGTCCACCGGCTTCCACGACCACGGCGGCTCGCGCGGCGCGTTCACGGTGGCGCTGGGCGAGTTGGAGGAGCTGGCGCTGGCCGGTCCGGAGCACGGGCTGACGGTGCGCCGCCTGTCGGCGGGCAGCGAGCGGGCGTTCGGCCCGCAGTACCTGCACGACGTCCGCAACACCGCGCCGGGCCCGGCGGTGACGCTGCACGCGTACTCGCCGCCGCTGAGCGAGATGTCGCACTACGACCTGCGGGCCGGCGGCCTGGTGAAGACCTCGACGGAAGGACCGGAGCAGTGGTGACCACGGTGGACCAGTTGGTGGCGCGGGCCCGGGCGGGCCTGGACCGGCCGGACCCGGCCCGGGCCTGGACCGAACTCGCCGACGGGGCACGGCTGGTGGACATCCGTCCGGCGGCGCAGCGGGCCCGCGAGGGGGAGATCCCGGACGCGCTGGTGATCGAGCGCAACGTGCTGGAGTGGCGCCTGGACCCGACCGGCAGCCACCGGATCCCGGAGGCGGTGGACCACGACGTGCGCTGGATCGTGGTCTGCTCGGAGGGGTACGCGTCCTCGCTGGCCGCAGCCTCGCTGCAGGAGTTGGGGTTGCACCGGGCCACGGACCTGGACGGCGGTTTCGTCGCCTGGGCGGCGGCCGGGCTGCCGACCCGTCAGGTTGATCAAGGTTTGCGGTGAGAGCGGCACGGGAAGCCGGACAAGCGACGCCCCACGACCACCCGCACCACCCGCACCACCCGCACCACTGACCGACGAACCACCCGACGACCATCCACCGACCACCCGACGACCACCCGACGGCCGACCCTCCGAGGACCCTTCCGTGATCAGATTCGAGGGCGCCGCCAAGCGCCACCCCGACGGCACGGTCGCCGTCCGCGGCCTGGACCTGGAGGTCCCGGCGGGCCGGACCACCGTGCTGGTGGGGCCGTCGGGCTGCGGCAAGACCACCATCCTGCGGATGGTCAACCGGATGGTGGAGCCGACCGCCGGGCGAGTGCTGCTGGACGGGACGGACGTGGCCGCGCTGCCCGCGGCCGAGCTGCGGCGCGGCATCGGGTACGTGATCCAGCAGGCGGGGCTGTTCCCGCACCGGCGGGTGATCGACAACGTGGCGACCGTGCCCCGGCTGCTCGGCTGGGACCGCAAGCGGGCCCGGGCCCGGGCCGCCGAACTGCTGGAGCTGGTCGGCCTGCCGCCGGAGACCGCCCGCCGCTACCCGGCCCAGCTCTCCGGGGGCCAGCAGCAACGGGTGGGCGTGGCACGGGCGTTGGCCGCCGATCCGCCGGTGCTGCTGATGGACGAGCCGTTCAGCGCGGTCGACCCGCTGGTGCGCGCCGGGCTGCAGGAGGAACTGCTGCGGCTGCAGGGTGAGTTGGGCAAGACGGTGCTGTTCGTGACGCACGACATCGAGGAGGCGGTCCGGCTCGGCGACCGGGTGGTGGTGCTCCGCGAGCACGGAGAGATCGCCCAACTCGCCGACCCGCACACCCTGTTGACCGCTCCGGCGGACGCGGGCGTGGCCGCCTTCCTGGGCCGCGACCGCGGCCTGCGCGGCCTGGGCCTGCGCCCGGCCGGCTCCGTCCCGCTCACCGATCTCGACCTCGACCTCCGAATACCGTACGAGGGCTGGGAGTTGGTGCTCGACCCGGGCGGCCGCCCGGAGCACTGGGTGCGCGGCACCGAGCGCCACCCGGTCCCGGTGTTCACCCCCTCGCGGGACTCGCTGCGCGCCGCGCTGGACGCCGCGCTGCTGGCCCCGTCCGGCCACGCCGTCGCGGTGGACGCCGAGGGCCGGGCAGTCGGCACCGCGAGCCGCGCCGCCGTGGTCGAGGCCCTGGCCGCCGCGCCCGGCACCGGCGCCGGCACCCCGACGCCCGGGCAGGTGCCGCATGCTGGACGGTGAGCCGCTGGTCCGCTGGCACTGGCTGGGCGACCACCTCGGCTACCTGGCCGACCTGACGGCCGACCACGCGGTGATCGCGCTCGTCCCGGTGCTGCTGGCGCTGCTGCTCGCGGTGCCGCTTGGCCTGGCCTGTGCGCGCTTCCCCCGCCTCTACCAGCCGCTCGCGGCGGTGTTCAACGTGGTGTACGCGCTGCCCTCGCTGGCGGTGTTCGTGGTGCTGATCCCGTACACGGGGCTGGCCACCCGCCAGACGGTGATGGTGCCGCTGACCTGCTACGCGCTGGCGGTGCTGCTGCCGACCGCGGTGGACGGGCTGCGGGCGGTGCCGGAGCCGGTACGACAGGCGGCCACCGCGATGGGCTACGGGCCGTGGCGGCGACTGGCGGCGGTCGAACTCCCGGCGTCCGTGCCGTACCTGATCGGGGGGCTGCGGGTGGCCGCGGTGTCCTCGATCTCGCTGGCGGCGGTGGGGGCGCTGGTCGGCCGGGGCGGTCTGGGCTACCTGTTCGTGGACGGTTTCCAGCGGACGTTCCCGACCCCGATCCTGGCCGGGATCGTGCTGGTGGCGCTGCTGGCGCTGGCCACCGACCTGCTGCTGGTGGCGGCCCGCCGGGTGCTGGCACCGTGGGAGCGGGGGGTGGCGCGGTGAACTGGCTGGGCTGGCTGCACGACTTCTTCGCCGATCCGGCGCACCGTTCCGGCCCGGACTCGATCGTCCACCGGCTGCTGGAGCACCTGGCGTTCTCCGCCGAGGCGCTGGGCCTGTCCGCGCTGGTGGCGCTGCCGCTGGGGCTGCTGATCGGCTACTCGGGGCGCGGCCTGTTCCTGGTGACGGCGGTGGCGGGCGTCGCGCGCGCCCTGCCGACGCTGGGCCTGGTGACGCTGGCGGTGCTGCTGGCGGGCGTCGGCGACACGGCGGTGCTGCTGCCACTGACGGCGCTGGCCGCGCCGCCGATGCTGGTGGCGGCGGCCGAGGGGGTGCGCGGCACCGATCCGGACGTCCGGGACGCGGCACGCGGCATCGGCCTGACGCACCCGCAGACGCTGCTGCGGGTGTGCGTCCCGGCGGCCGCGCCGACCCTGCTGGCGGGGGTCCGGACGGCGTCGGTGCAGGTGATCGCGACCGCGACGGTGGCCGCGTACGTCGGCCTCGGCGGCCTGGGCCGGTACGTGATCGACGGGCTGGCCACCCGCAACTACCCGACCACGGTCGGCGGCGCCCTGCTGGTGGTGCTGCTGGCGGTGGGCGTCCAACTGCTGTTCGCCCTGCTCATCCGGCTCGCCGCGCCGCCCGGCGCGCGCTCCGGCCCCCGTGCCCGCGTCCGCCGCACCGGCGGTGCCGCGGACGTCCCCTCACCCGATCCCGCAAGCTCACCCGCACTCGTGAAGGAAGCCCCATGACGCCCCGTCCGGTCCGTACCGCCCTCGCCGTCGCCCTGCTGGTGGCGGGCGCGGCGGCCTGCTCCTCCTCCGGCGGCGGCGACCCGCTGGCCGCGAAGTCGCCCGCCCCGGCGCCGTCGACGTCCGCCTCGGCGGGCGGCGCGTCCGGGAAGACCGTGGTGGTCGGCTCGGCGAACTTCCCGGAGAACGTGCTGCTGGCCTCGATCTACTCGCAGGCCCTGCAGGCCAAGGGCGTGAAGGTGGAGGAGAAGTTCAACATCGGCAGCCGCGAGGTGCTGTACGGGCAGTTGCAGTCGGGTGCGCTGACGGTGCTGCCGGAGTACAACGGCGCGCTGCTGGGCTACCTGGACGCGAAGTCCACCGCGACCGGCAAGGACGCGGTGAACACCGAGCTGAAGGCGAAGCTCCCGGCGGGGCTGGCGATCCTGGACTCGGCGGCCGCGGAGGACAAGGACTCGCTGACGCTCACCCAGGAGACCGCCGACAAGCTGGGCGTGAAGTCGATAGCCGACCTGGCGGGCAAGGCCCAGGACCTGGTGATCGGCGGCCCGCCGGAGTTCAAGACCCGGCGCGAGCAGCAGTTCAAGGACGTCTACGGGCTGACCTTCAAGGAGTGGAAGCCGACCGGCGACACCACCGCCAACGCGCTGAAGGACGGCGGGATCCAGGTCGGCAACGTGTTCACCACCGACCCGAAGATCGTCCAGCTGAAGCTGGTGTCGCTGGACGACCCGAAGAACGTGTTCAGCTCGCAGAACGTCACCCCGCTGGTGAACACCGCGGGCCTGGACGCCGCCGGGACGGCCGCGCTGAACGCGGTCTCGGCGAAGCTGGACACGGCCGGGCTGACCGCGCTGATGAAGCGGGTCGCGGTGGACAAGGAGGACCCGTCGGCGGTCGCCAAGAGCTGGCTGAAGAGTGCCGGTCTGAGCTGATCCGCACCCGCCGCGCGCCGTCCGTCGGCCCCGCCCCGAGCAGCTCGGGGGCGGGGCCGACGGCACGTCAAGGGCCTTGTCGCCAAGGGTTGGTAAAGCTCCGGAGCAGCCCTTCCGGGGAACTGGAAAGAGTCTTGACAGATGTAGTGGTCCAGACCAACCATGAGTCCGCTGTACTTCCCGACCGGAACGCATCGTGGGGGTGTGACCACCGGCCGGGGCGAGTTGTCCTGCCCCGCACCACCCCGGCACTCCCTGTACCAGGCCGACCCCTGCCCCGTGCCCGACCACCGGCACGCGGGCCACCCTTCCATGCCTGATGGAGACTCGATGCGCCTTCACCGACCACTCCAAGCGCTGCTCGCCACGGGCGCGATGGCGGCCGCCTCGCTGGGGCTGATCTCCGCCCCCGCGCAGGCCGCCACCCCGCTGCCGCAGCACGTGTTCGCCCCGTACTTCGAGGCCTGGACCGGCGAGAGCCCGGCCACCCTGGCCGCCCAGTCCGGCGCCAAGCACCTCACCATGGCGTTCCTGCAGGCCGCCACCAAGGGTTCCTGCACCGCGCTGTGGAACGGCGACACCGCGATGCCGGTGTCCAGCTCCGTCTTCGGCGCCGACATCAACACCATCCGCGCCAACGGCGGTGACGTGATCCCGTCCTTCGGCGGCTACACCGCGGACAACACGGGCACCGAGATCGCCGACTCCTGCACGGACGTCAACCAGATCGCCGCCCAGTTCGAGAACGTCATCACCACGTACGACATCTCCCGGATCGACCTGGACATCGAGGACAACTCGCTGACCAACACGGCCGGCATCGACCGCCGCAACAAGGCGATCAAGATCGTCGAGGACTGGGCCGCCGCCAACGGCCGCAGCATCCAGTTCGGCTACACCCTGCCGACCACCACCAGCGGCCTGGCCTCGAGCGGCCTGGCGGTGCTGAAGAACGCGGTCACCAACAATGCGCGGATCGACGTCGTCAACATGATGACGTTCGACTACTACGACAACCAGTCGCACGACATGGCCGCGGACACCCAGACCTCCGCGCAGGGCCTGTACAACCAGCTGGCGAAGCTGTACCCGACGAAGACCGCGGCCCAGCTCTGGGGCATGATCGGCATCACCGAGATGGTCGGCATCGACGACTTCGGCGCCGCCGAGACCTTCACCCTCGCCAACGCCACCACGGTCTACAACTGGGCCGTCTCCAAGGGCATCAACACGCTGTCCTTCTGGGCGCTGCAGCGCGACAACGGCAACTGCGCGGGCACCGGCGCCCGGGACGACTGCTCCGGCATCGCGCAGGGCACCTGGGACTTCAGCCGCATCTTCTCGAAGTTCACCAGTTCCTCGGTCCCGGCCAACGACTTCTCGGTGTCGCTGAGCCCGGCCTCCGGCTCGGTCGCGGCCGGCGCCGCCACCTCCGCGACGGTCAACACGGCGGTCACCTCCGGCTCGGCGCAGAGCGTCAACCTGTCGGTGACCGGCGCCCCGGCGGGCGTCACCGCCGCGCTGAGCGCCTCGACCGTCACCGCGGGCGGCTCGGCCACCCTGAACGTGTCCACCACCTCGGGCGTCGCCAACGGCAGCTACCCGCTGACCGTGACCGGCACCGGCGCGAGCGGCACCCACTCGGCGACGTACACCCTGACCGTCACCGGCGGCACCACCGCCTCCGACTTCTCCCTCTCCCTGTCGCCCGCCGCGGGGTCCGTCCAGGCCGGTTCCGCCGCCTCCAGCACCGTGAACACCGCGGTCACCTCCGGCACCGCCGCGACCGTCAACCTGACCGTCTCCGGCGCCCCGGCGGGCGTCACCGCCGCGCTGAGCGCCTCCAGCGTCACCGCGGGCGGCTCCGCCACCCTGAACGTGTCCACCACCGCCGCGGCGGCCCCGGGCACCTACACCCTGACCGTCACCGGCACCGGCGCGGGCAGGACCCACACCGCCACCTACGCGCTGACCGTCACCGGCACCACCCCGCCCACCGGCCTGGGCAACGGCGACCTGGAGAGCGGCAACCTCGCCCCGTGGACCTGCCAGAGCGGCGGCGCGGTCGTCACCTCCCCGGTGCACGGCGGCTCCAAGGCCCTGAAGGCCGTCCCGACCGCGAGCACCACCGGCCAGTGCGAGCAGACCGTCACCCTGGCCCCGAACCACGCGTACACCCTGACCGCCTGGGTCCAGGGCCCGTACTCGTACGTCGGCGTCAGCGGCGGCGCCACCGCCTCCTCCTGGGCGAACGGCTCCTCCTGGACGAAGCTGACCGTCCCGTTCACCACCGGCGCCAACGGCACCGTCACGGTGTACCTGCACGGCTGGTACGGCCAGGGCGCGGTCTACGGCGACGACTTCTCGATCGCCTGACCCCGGCTCGACCCGCAGGGGGCCGCACGGCTCCCGGACCGGGCCCGGACGGTGGCTCCCCGCCACCGCCCGGGCCCGCCCCGTTCGGGTCCTTCTCGTCCGGGTCCGCCACCGCCCGGGCCCGCCCCGTCCGGGTCCGTCCCGTTCGGACCGGTGTTCTACCGGTGCTCTAGGATCAGCGACCATGACCAACGGGTGGGGAACGAACGGGGGCGGGCCGATGCCGCCCCAACAGCCTTCTCCGGCAGGGCAGGTGCAGTTCGACGAACCGGACTGGGCCGCCCTCGCCGACCAGCACCAGCGGGAGCGGTCCCGGCGCAAGCGGATGAAGGCCGCGGGCGGCGTGCTGGCCGCCGTCGTCGCGGTCGGCGGGATCACCGCGGTCGCGGCCGCCACCTCCTCGCCCGGTGAGCCGAAGGCCGACCCGACGGTCGTGGTCGAGGCCACCTCGGCCGCCTCGCAGCAGCCCGACACCGGCGGCGACCCGTCCCCGAGCGCGCTGCCCTCCGACTCCTCCTCCCCCTCGGCCTCCCCCTCGGCGTCCGCGTCCGGCCCGGCCTCGCCCTCCCCCTCGCGCGGCGCGAGCAAGGGCCCGGGCAAGGCGCCCTCCTCCGCCCCCGTCTCCCCGGCCGGGCCGCCCGACCCGCTGACGGTGATCTCCTCGGCGGCCACCGACACCGCCCCGCTCACCCCCGCCGGGGTGCTGCCCGCCGCGACGCTGCAGGTCAACGGCAAGACCTGGACCAGGCTGGCCGACGCCCAGACCGCCACCTGCTACCAGGCCACCACCGGCGGCCTCGGCAACGTGCTGGCGGCCCAGGGCTGCCGCTCGCTGATCCGGGTGACGTACACCTCGGGCAACAGCGCCGTCACCGTCGGCATCGCGGTGCTGGACAGCAAGGCCCAGGCGGACGCGGTGATCGCGGCCTTCACCGGCCAGGTGCAGGGCCTGGTGCCCGGCGGGCACACCTCGTACTGCACCAGCGCCAGCTGCCAGAGCACCCACGCCTCGATCGGCCGGTACGTCTACCTGACCGTCTCCGGCACCGTGAACCCGGGCGGCACCGCGGCGGACGCCACCGCCACCGCGGCCGGCCCGTCCTTCGCGGCCACCGCCCGGGACCAGCTGCTGGCCCGCGGCAGGCGCTGAGCGCTCAGCCCTTGCGGCACAGCGACAGGAACGAGGCCAGCGCCAGCAGCGCGCAGCCCAGCACCACCGCGCCGAGCACCGTCGCGGACGGGTGCCCGCCCAGGCTGCTGAGCGGGGCGACCACCGCGCCGCACAGGAAGGTGCCGGTGCCCAGCAGCGCGGACGCGGAGCCCGCGGCGTGCGGGGCCATGGTCAGCGCCTGGCCGTTGGCGCTCGGCAGGATCACGCCCATCGAGGCCATCAGCAGCGTCAGCGCGGGCCACACCCCGGCCAGGCCGGTGTCCCAGACGGTGGTGCACAGCACCACCGAGGCACCGGCCAGCGCGGCGACGGTCAGGCCGGAGACCAGCAGCGTCCGCTCGGAGTACCGCTGCACCAGGACCCGGCCGTTGAGCTGGGTGGCGGCCAGCAGCGCGACCGAGTTGACCGCGAACACCAGGCTGTAGGTCTGCGAGCTGATCCGGTACACGTCCTGCAGCACCACCGAGGAGCCGCCGACGTACGCGAACAGCGCGCCGAACGCGAAGGTGCTGGTCAGCAGGTAGCCGAGGAAGACCCGGTCGCGCAGCAGCCCGCCGATCGCCCGGACGGTGGTGCCCAGCCCGCCGCCGTGCCGCCGCTCGGGCGGCAGCGTCTCGCGGACGCCGAACGCGCAGGCGGCGGTCAGCGCGACGCCGAGCACGACCAGCGCGACGAAGGTGCCGCGCCAGTCGGTGACGCGCAGCAGTTGGGCCCCGGCCAGCGGGGCGACGATCGGGGCGAGCCCGGATATCAGGCCCATGGTGGCCATGAACCGGATCATCGCGGTGCCCTCCAGCCGGTCGCGGACCACCGCCCGGGCGATCACCAGCGCGGCGGAGCCCGCGACGCCCTGCAGCAGTCGGCCCGCGACCAGCACCGGCATCGAACCGGCGAACGCGCACAGCGCGCTGGCGACGGTGTACGCGACGAGCCCGGCCAGCATCGGGCGGCGGCGGCCGAGGCGGTCGCTGAGCGGGCCGAACAGCAGCTGGCCGATCACCATGCCGATCAGCGAGCCGGTCAGGGTGAGCTGGGCGGCGGGTGCGGTGGAGTGCAGGTCCGCGGTCAGGTCGGGCAGGGCGGGCAGGTACAGGTCGGTGGTGAGCGGCCCGAGCGCGACCAGGCTGCCCAGGGTGATCACGGTCGCGGGGGCGAAGGGGGCGGTGGCGAAGGGGGCGGCGGGCTGCGGGGTCTCCGCGGCCACCTCCTGCGGCCGCAGGGGCAGGGTCTGGTCGCCGTCGGATCCGACGGTCGGGCCTGGCAATGGGACTCCTCGGGAGGACGGCGGGGTACGCGCACCGTCCTATCCCATCCGCCCGCCCGCGGGAAAGCCGGATTCCGGCTACCGGGGCGGTGCCGTGCGGGCCGCCGCGACCACCGCGGCGTCCTGCCAGCCGTACAGCTGGTCGCCGACCAGGGCGACGTCGTACAGGCCGCAGTGCGCGGTGGCCCGCTGCGGGGCGTCGCTCGGGAACCAGGGCGCCCGCAGGTGGACGTCCCCGAGCGGGCGGCCCGCGGTGCAGCCCTCGGGCAGCGCCCGCTCCGGCAGGGTGGCCCGGATCAGCCGGTCGCCCTGCCGGTCGGAGCCCAGCAGCGCCACCCCGGTCGCGGAGTCCGGCAGCCAGCCCGGCGCGTGGCCGTCCCGGTCGGCCTTGGCGGCGGCCCCGCTCGGGTAGCGGACGGTGTGGTCCATCCGGTCCTGCATCCGCTGGAGCGCCGCGGGTGCCACCATCACCACCAGCACCACGGCGGCCACCGCCCCCAGCACCACCGTCGCCACCCGTCCGCCCTTCACGCCCCACACCCCTTCGCGCCGTTCCCGTCCCCTCCATGCTGCGCGCGCCCGCCCCCGCGATCCATGCGCACCAGGTACCGACCGGGGTCCGCCGGAAGTCGGAGCCCGCTCCCTCGACCCCCGACTTCCGACGGACCCCCCGCTCCCACCCGGACGGACTCAGCGGTACTCGCGCACCACCTGGATCTCCCCCACCAGGTGCCGGTTGAACTCGTCCAACTCCTCGGCGGGAACCCACAGTTCGAGGATCGTCTCGCCCCCGGCCCGGCGCACCGGGTAGCGCTTCAGGAACTCCGTCTCCACCTCGAACCTGGTGACGTACCCCACCCCGGAGGCGGGCACGTTCCAGTCCCGGGCGATCCGGATCGCGTAGTCCTCGTTCAGCACCGGGTAGAAGATCGGCTGCTCGGGCAGCCGGGGCGGCCAGGCCCGCCAGCCGGAGGCCTCGACCAGCGCCAGCTCCTCGGGCCCGGTGGGCCGCCAGAGGGTGGTTGTCCCGGCCTGCTGCTGCGTCGTCATGCCGCCCATCCTGGCCGCCCGGCCGCCCCCGCGACCAGCGAATTTCCGTCAGCGGTAGGCGGATTCGCCGGTGATGGCCTCGCCCAGGACCAGGGTGTGGATCTCGGCGGTGCCCTCGTAGGTGAGCACCGACTCCAGGTTGTTGGCGTGCCGCAGGACGGGGTAGGCGGTGGTGATGCCGTTGGCGCCGAGGATCGTGCGAGCGGTGCGGGCGATCTCCAGGGCGGTGCGGACGTTGTTGAGCTTGCCGAAGGAGATGTGGGCGGGCTGGGCGCGGCCCTCGTCCTTGAGGCGGCCGATCCGCACGGCGACCAGGTAGGCCTTCTCCAACTCCAGGGCCATGTCGACGAGTTTGGCCTGGGTGAGCTGGAAGCCGCCGATCGGGCGGCCGAACTGGACGCGGTCCCGGGCGTACTCGACGGCGGCCCGGTAGCAGTCGCGGGCGGCGCCGACGGTGCCCCACAGGATGCCGTAGCGGGCCTCGCCGAGCGAGGACAGCGGGGCGCGCAGGCCGCAGGCCTGCGGCAGCACCGCGTCGGCGGGCAACCGGACGCCGTCGAAGGCGAGTTCGCTGGTGACGGAGGCGCGCAGGGAGAGCTTGCCGGGGATGTCGCGGGCGGTGAACCCGGGGGTGCCGCGCGGGACGAGGAAGCCGCGCACGCCCTCCTCGGTGCCCGCCCAGACCACCGCGACGTCGGAGACCGAGCCGTTGGTGATCCACATCTTGGCGCCGTCCAGCACCCAGTCGGAGCCGTCGCGCCGGGCCCGGGTCCGCATCGACGCCGGGTCGGAGCCCGCCTCCGGCTCGGTCAGGCCGAAGCAGCCGACGGCCCGTCCGGCGGCCAGCTCCGGCAGCCACTGCCGCTTCTGCTCCTCGGAGCCGAAGGCGTGGATCGAGCGCATCGCCAGCGAGCCCTGCACCGAGACGAAGCTGCGCAGCCCGGAGTCGGCGGCCTCCAGCTCCATGCACGCGACCCCGTACTCGGTGGCGGTCGACCCGGTGCAGCCGTAGCCCTCCAGGTGCATCCCGAGGACGCCCAACTTTCCGAGCTCCGGGGCGAGTTCGCGCACCGGGAAGGTGCCCCGCCCGTACCACTCGGCGAGGTGCGGCCGGACGTGCCGGTCGGTGAAGGCGCGGACGCTGTCGCGGACCAGTCGCTCGTCCTCGGTGAGCAGGTCGTCGACGCCGAGCAGGTCGAGCGGGTCGGGGGCGGTGGCCATGGGTGGGCTCCTCGGAGGGTGCGAGCGGGTGTGCCACCGCCGTCCTTACCGGTCGGTAGGCCGCGTGGTCAAGGGCGCCACGGCGGCCGGGTCCGCCGACACACGGCCGCGGCGCGCCGGGAATGCCGGGGGCCCGTGGAAGGCTGACCGGTCCAGGAGGTGTACCGACCATGGCGGACGGACAGCAGGAACACGGGCAGCAGGAGCAGCGGCAGCGGGGCCACGGGCAGCAGGAGCAGCAGTGGCGGACCGAGCACGACTCGATGGGCGAGGTGCGCGTCCCGGCCGCGGCCAAGTGGCGGGCGCAGACCCAGCGGGCGGTGGAGAACTTCCCGGTCTCGGGGCAGCGCCTGGAGCGCGCCCACATCGCGGCGCTGGCCCGGATCAAGGCGGCGGCGGCCGTCGTCAACGCCGAGCTGGGCGTGCTGGACGGGGAGACCGCGGCGGCGATCCGCTCCGCGGCGGAGGAGGTGGCCGAGGGCCGCTGGGACGACCAGTTCCCGGTGGACGTGTTCCAGACCGGCTCCGGCACCTCGTCCAACATGAACGCCAACGAGGTGATCGCCACCCTGGCCGCCGAGCGCCTGGGCCGTCCGGTGCACCCCAACGACCAGGTCAACGCCTCGCAGTCCTCGAACGACGTCTTCCCGTCCTCGATCCACGTCGCCGCGACGGGCGCCGTCCTGCACGAGCTGGTCCCGGCCCTGGAGCACCTGGCGCAGGCCCTGGAGGCGAAGGCCGCGGAGTTCGCGGAGGTCGTCAAGTCCGGCCGCACCCACCTGATGGACGCCACCCCCGTCACCCTCGGCCAGGAGTTCGGCGGCTACGCGGCCCAGGTCAGGTACGGCGTCGAGCGCCTGCGCGCGACGCTCCCCCGGGTCGCCGAACTCCCGCTCGGCGGAACGGCCGTGGGCACCGGCATCAACACCCCGCCCGGCTTCTCGGCCGCCGTCATCGCCGAGGTCGCCCGCGCCACCGGCCTGCCGCTGACCGAGGCCCGCAACCACTTCGAGGCCCAGGGCGCCCGGGACGGGCTGGTCGAGCTCAGCGGTCAGCTCCGCACGATCGCCACCGGCTTCACCAAGATCGCCAACGACCTGCGCTGGATGGGCTCCGGCCCGCGCACCGGCCTCGCCGAGATCAACCTGCCCGACCTGCAGCCCGGCTCCTCGATCATGCCCGGCAAGGTCAACCCGGTGCTGCCCGAGGTGGTCCTGATGGTCGCCGCGCAGGTCATCGGCAACGACACCACCGTCACGGTGGCCGGAGCGAGCGGCAACTTCGAGCTCAACGTCATGCTCCCGGTCATCGCGCGCAACGTGCTGGAGTCCGTCCGCCTGCTCGCCAACTCGGCCCGCCTGCTCGCCGACCGCACCGTCACCGGCATCACCGCCAACGCGGACCGCACCCGCGAGTACGCCGAGTCCTCCCCCTCCGTCGTCACCCCCCTCAACCGCTACCTCGGCTACGAGGAGGCCGCGAAGGTCGCCAAGCAGTCCCTCGCCGAACGCCGGACCATCCGCCAGGTCGTCCTCGACCGCGGCTACGTCGACCGCGGCCTCCTCACCGAGGCCCAACTCGACGAGGCCCTCGACGTCCTGCGGATGACCCGCCCGCAGGAGGCCGGCTGACGGCCGGGCGTCAGGACAGCAGCAGCGGCATGTCCCAGTCGCGCGGGGTGCCGCCGGAGGCGTACGAGTCGAGGGCGAGCGCGACGCCGGCCGCCCCGTCCAGGTAGCCGGACACGTCGCTGGCGAACGGGCGGCGGGTCATGGTGAACCGCAGGCCGAACGGGGCGTCCGGGTCGAAGGCGCCGACCAGCCGGGCGGCCACCTCGTCGCGCCGCCGCTCGATCCGCTCGTCGGCGAAGTGCTCGTTCAGCCGCCCGAGCTGGTGCAGCGCCCCGGCCCAGCCGTGGCACAGCGCGTGGTCGGTCACGCCCCACCCGTCGAGCGGGACGCGCAGCAGCCGCTCGACCGAGTCGCGGGCGGTCGCCGTCCAGTCGGCCCGGTCCAGGACGGCTCCGGCCACCTGGAGGGCGCGCGAGACGCCGGGCGCGCCGTAGCACCAGGACGGCCACCCGGCGGGCGTCCGGTACGCCTCGGGCCCGGCCAGGTACTCGGCGAGGTCCAGGTAGCCCGGCCAGTACGTGCCGTGCTCGTCGCGCACCGCCCAGCGCACCAGCAGGTCGGCGGTGCTCTCCAGCGCCTCGCGGTGGCCGGGCAGCCGGACGCCGTCGCGCCAGGCCAGGGCGAGCAGCATCAGCGGGCCCGCGACGCCGTGCGACAGGCCCAGGTTGAGGTGGCCGTCGGGCAGCAGGTGCTCGGAGCCGACCCGCGGCGCGTCCAGCGCCCACCAGCGCGGGACGCGCGCCCCGCGCTGGGCGGTGGTGCCGCGGGCCAGCGCGACCAGGTAGCCGAGGACCTGCTCCAGTTCCCCGTCGCAGGTCTCGGCGCGGGCCAGCAGGTAGCGGCCGACGCCGGTCATGCCGCGCACCACCTCGTAGTGCCCGATGGTGGTCAGCGGGCCGTCCGGGACGGGGGGCAGCGCGGTGCGCACCAGTTGCCGCTGGTAGGCGTCGAGGCGGTGCAGCGCGCCGGTGTAGCCCCCGGTGGCGCGGTGGGCGGCCAGCACGGCGAAGGCCAGCGCGCCGGGGCCCTTGAAGATCCCGCTGGGCGCGGTGCCGCCGTCGGCGGCGGCCCGGGTCGCGACCGCCAGGTAGCCGTGGGCCCGGGCCGCCCGGTCGGTGCCGGGCCGGGCGCCGCCGCTGAACGCCAGGGACAGGCCGGGGCTGCCGCTGCCGAGCGTCAGTTCGGCCCAGACGCCCTCGGCCACGCCGTCGTCCGCGGCCTCGGCGGGGATCCGGGTGGCGGCCGCGGTCGCGACCGGGTCGGCGAGCCGGTCCAGGATCAGGTCGGACAGCTGCCCGGCCGCCTCCCGCAGCCGGGCGCGGTCGGAGGGCACGGCGGTCGCGGCGGCGGTGGTCGCGGCGGTGGTCGCGGTGTCGGTCATCGGTGCCTCCGGTCGGTGGCGGGGCGAACGGGCCGGACGGGCCGGCGGGGGCGGCGCGCCGTCACGGCCGCTCCCGGTGGGCCCGACGGCTCAGCAGGGTGTGGGCGACGCCGCGCAGGACGGCGTAGCCGCGGGCCTCGGCGGCCGGGTCGATGCCGAACTGGCGGTTGTGCCGCATGTGCAGCAGCGACACCAGGGCCTCGTCGCGGTCGGCCTCCGGCGCGGCGAACAGCAGCCGGCCGAAGCCGCGCGGTTCCGGGGAGTCGGCCCAGAGCTCGGCCAGCCCGGGCAGGCCGAGCTGCTCGGCGGCGTGCCGGGCGGCGTCCCCGGGCCGGACCAGCCGGTCCACCAGCCTGCGGTGGCGCTGGTAGACGGGGTGGTCGGCCCCCTTGTCGAAGAGGTGCACCACCCAGGCGCTCCAGTCCCAGTCGCCGAGCGAGTCCAGCAGGACGGCGTGGCCGACGGCCGCGAGCACCTCGTCGGGGAGGGCCGCGGTGGCGCCGCGGCGGGCCCGCAGCTGGAGCAGCGCGGAGCGGCTGTCGGTCCGGAAGAGCAGTTCGGCGGCCTCCTGGGCGTCCGGGCCGAGGTACCGGTCGGTCTCGGGCCGGTACGTGTCGAGCGCCATGGTGCGCAGCGCGCCCGCCCGGACGAGCCGGCGGACGTGCCGGGTGAGCGCGGGCAGGACGCGGTCGGCCAGGGTGGCCGGGTCGCCGTGCAGGCGCAGCCGCAGGTGGGGTTCGGGGTCGCGGTAGCGGAGGAAGAACCAGCGGTCGACGTCGTCCTCGACGTCGGCGAGCAGCGCGGGCAGGTGTTCGGTGAGCAGGGCGTCGTGGGTGCCCGGTTCGGCGTACAGCTTGGCGAACAGCCAGTCCTCGCCGGGGAGGTGGAAGCGGGTCGGGGCGGTGCGGACCGCGGACCTGGCGAGCGGGGCCCGGCCGGTGCCGGTGCCGGTGGCGGGGGCGGGGCGGGCGGCCCGGAACAGCGGAACGACGATCTCGGTGCTGCGGCCGTGGTTCCAGCCGAGTCCGGCGCCGTCGGCGGTGAGGTCCTGGAAGAGCTGGAACCGCGGTTCGGGCGCGGTGAGTTCGGCGCGCAGCAGGTCGGTGTCCCAGCTCTCGCGCAGGTCGATCGGGAAGGTCCGGTCGTTGCTGGCGATCTGCAGCCGGTCGGGCACCCGGTAGCGCTCGCGCCAGGCGCGCAGCCCTTCCGTCCAGGCGGCGGGGCCCGCGGTGCGGGCGGCGTCGCGCAGGCGGCGCCCGGGCAGCCAGCGGCGCGGGGCGGTGACGACCCGGCCGTAGCGGACGGCGGGCAGGTAGGGGAGGGTGTCGAGGCCGGCCCAGTCCCAGCCGGACCAGACCCGGGGGCGGGCGGCGGCCAGGTCGGCCAGGAAGCGGGCGACCGGCGGGGCCTGGGCGTCCAGGGCGAGCATGTGCGGGAGGACGGGGACGACCGGGCGGCCGGTCTCCGGGTGCAGCAGGCGCAGGCCGTCCTCCCCGGCGGCGACCAGCAGGGTGCGCCAGTCCAGGCAGTGCGGGTCGCCGCGGTCGGCGGCGACGCCGATCGGCAGGCGGTGCGGCAGCAGCGGCGGCACCTGGACGATGTTGAGCGAGCGCGGGTCGCGCGGGGCGAGTTCGACCTGGACGGGCAGCGCCCCGTCGTCGTCGGGCCCGGCGGCGAGGGTGGCGAGGCCGTCGGCGATCCCGACCAGGTCGGCGAACCGCCCGGCGGTGGCCCCGGCCGTCCAGGAGCCGGTGTGCGCGCTGCCGAGCAGCAGGAACTCGCCGCGGTCGAGGGCGGCGGCGGAGTCGGCGAGGAGTTGGAAGCAGAGTTCCAGGGTGCGCGGCGGGCGGCTGCTGCCCGGGACGTGGCCGGCCGCGTCGGCGAGGCGGGCGATGTCGGCGTCGTCGAGCACCAGGTCGGTTCCGGCGAGGACGGCCTGCTGGACGAGTTCGGCGACCGCGTTGCGGCGCGGCCGGTCGGCGTCGTCGCCGGGTCCGGAGCGGGAGTGCGCGGGCGCGGCGCCGCCGTACTCGGGCGGCAGGCCCAGGCCGCGGTGCGGGTCGGCGAGGTCGGCGAGCGGGACGGCGCTCGCGGTGCCGTAGCGCTCGACGAACCGGTCCCGGTAGTCGCGCAGGTGCGCCAGGGTGGTCCACTCCGGGGTGATCGCCCAGATCGCGGCGGCGTAGCGGCGCACCTCGGCGCCGACCGCCTCGGGCAGCACCAGGTCGGCCCCGGTGTGCAGGTCGACCTGGACGGGCGGGCGGTCGCCGGTCCGGTCGGCGGGGTCGAGGGCGCGGACCCGCTCCAGCAGGTGCCGCCAGGACTCGAGACCCTCGCCCGGGCGGTCGCGCTCGTGGGCGGCGGCGGCCGCGCGGACGGCGCGCAGCCCCTCGGCGGCGCCGGGGACGGCCGTCGCGATCCGGTCCAGCAGGGCGTCGTCGATCCGGTGCGGGGTGAGCGAGGTGAGCAGGAAGCCGTGCTGGACGAGTCCGGCGAGCAGGCCGTCGATCCGCTCGGGGGTGACCTGCGGGAAGCGGGCGGCCAGGTCGGCCAGCAGTGCGGCGTACCCGACCGGCCGGGCGGCGGCCTCCCGCACCCGGGCGACCAGGGCGTTGTCGCGCACCGAGACCTCGCGTTCGCCGGTGTGCCGCAGCAGGCGGCCGTCGCGCAGCACGCACAGGTCGTCGAGCACCACGTCGACCCGGCGGCGGACCTCGGGGACGGCGAGCCAGTCCAGCACCCGGCGGTGCAGCCAGCCGCCGTCCAGCCGGGTCCGGACGCGTCCCGGCCCGGCGGGCGGGATCTTGGCGGCGGCTCCGAAGCGGGCCCGGCCGACTCCGGCGAACAGGCCGAACGGGGTGGGGCGGCCGCCCGAGCGGCGGGCGTAGCGGGTCAGGGTGCGGGCGGCGCTGACGGTGCGCTTGCGGCCCAGGGCGGCGGCGCCGTCGGGTTCGCCGAGCCGCTGGAGGCTGAGGGCGAGGCTGCCGCTGGCGACCTCGACGGCCTGGCGCAGCAGCGGGTCGGCGGCGAGGCGGCGCGCGCCCGGGGCGGGGTCGGCCGGGTCGATGCGGGCCTCGGTGCCGGTGCGGGGCGTGCCGGCCGTCCGGACCAGCACCGGTTCCCTGACCTCGAACAGGTCCTGCTCTGCGCGCACGTCGGTGGTGCCCCTCAAGGGTCGCGGGTGGGAGGAGGGAGGAACGGGACGCGGGGCGGGCCGTGGCCCCCCCCGCGCGGGGTCCGCTGACGGAGGGTCAGCAGCAGACCGGGCAGCGGGTGCCGATGGCGTAGCTGCTCGGCGAGGTGTAGGTGCCCTGGCCGAACTCCTGGGTCTGCTCCGTGACCTCCGCGATGCGGAGGTCGAGGTCGAGGTCGGCGGTGTCGGCCTGCAGGGTGATCTCGGTGCGCATGTCCCCTCCTGAGGGCTCGTGGGTCCGCCCGGGGCGGTGTTCCGGACGGTGCCCGGACCGAACGGTGGTTCGGTCCGGTGCGGGCACCACTTTTTCCCGGCTTCCCACGATGTGGCGAGTGTCGTCCCGGCCAACCTCCCCCCGCACTCCGTCACCCCCCTTCCCACCCGTCCCGACCTGCTCCTCCGTCCCTTCCGGCGCTCGCGCCGGGGCGCGCGCCCCGGCGCGGTCGGCCCGACCGAGGTTTCAGCACCGAAGCCGGGGAACGCACCTGCTCCCGGGCGTCCACGAACCAGCGGTCGGCCGCACCCGACGGGTGTCCGCGCGCGCTCCCGCCGCGCACCCGCACTTTGGCGCAAAGGCATCGCAGAGGCACCGGGCCCGCCGGGGCCCGGTGCCTCGTTCCCGCTCGGGGCGTCAGCTGCGGTGGCGTGCCGCCGTGCCCGCGATCACCATGCCGACCGCGGCCAGGGCCAGGCAGGTCATGACCCCGCCCGTGATGACGTTGGTCAGGATGGTGCGGCGGATGTGCGCCCCGCCGTTGACCGCCCAGGGGGCGATGATCGTCCAGGCGCCGATCGCCACGCACGCCCAGGCGCGGGCGTGGGTGCGGCCGAAGGCGGAGCCGTAGCCGGCCATCAGGACGGCGTAGGCGATGCCGAGCACCAGGTTGCTGATGGTCAGGCCGGTGAAGCCGGAGAAGCCGACCACCCAGGGGGAGATCGCCAGGAAGAGGCCGGCGCAGATGGCGAGGGCTTCCGTCCCCTGCCCGGCGGTGGTGGATGTGACGCGCTCTGCGTGTTCGCGCAGGGCCAGGATGTCCGGATGGTGTTCCATACGCGACGACATGTGGGTCGACACCTGGACCGCCTCCTCGTAGTCAGGACATGTGAGCCACTTGGTCGCTACCCGTCCTGGGCGGTATGTAACGCTACCCACCGGTTTGTCCTTATTTTTTCCTTACCCGGGCGCGTACCGTGGAGGGTGGAGAGGTTCCGCCATGCACTTCACCGATCGCACGGACGCGGGCCGTCGCCTCGCCGAGGCCCTGCTCGCGGAGGCGCCGGAGCTGCGCGGCGCCGTCGTGGTCGCGCTGCCGCGCGGCGGCGCCCCCGTCGCCGCCGAGGTCGCGGCCGCGCTGGGCGCGGAGCTGGACGTGTGCGTGGTGCGCAAGGTGGGCGTGCCGGGCCAGTCGGAGGTCGCGATGGGCGCGGTCGGCGAGGACGGCGCCCGGGTGGTGAACCAGCAGGTGGTGGACGCGGCGGACGTCCCGCCGGAGGCCTTCGCCGCGGTCGAGGCCCGGGAGCGCGCCGAACTGGCCCGCCGCGCGGCGGCCTACCGCCGGGGGCGGCCGCCGGTGCCGCTGGCGGGGCGGACGGTGCTGGTGGTGGACGACGGGGTGGCGACGGGGTCGTCCGCGCTGGCGGCCTGCCGGATCGTCCGGGCGCGCGGCGCCGCCCGGGTGGTGCTGGCGGTACCGGTGGCCCCGCACGACTGGGCGCGGCGCCTGGGCGGCGCGGCGGACGCCTACGTGGCCGTGCACGCGCCGGAGGGTTTCCGCGCGGTCGGCGAGTTCTACCGGGACTTCCGGCAGACCACGGACGCCGAGGTGCTGGCCGCGCTGGAGCGCCCCGGGCCGCCGGGGGGAGCCGGGTACGCCCGCCACGAGGTGCCGCTGGCCGCCGGTCCGGCCGAGCTGGCGGTGCCGGCGGACCCGCTGGGGGTGGTGGTGTTCGCGCACGGCAGCGGTTCGGGGCGGGGCAGCCCGCGCAACCGGGCGGTCGCCGAGCGCCTGCGCCGGGCGGGGCTGGCGACGGTGCTGTTCGACCTGCTGACGCCCGGGGAGGCCGCGGAGCCGTGGAAGGTGTTCGACCCGGGGCTGCTGGGCGGGCGGCTGGCCGCCGCGACCTCGACGGTGCTGCGCCACCACGCGCTGGCGGGCCTGCCGTACGGCTGGTTCGGGGCCAGCACCGGCGCGGCGGCGGCGCTGTGGGCGGCGGCCGAGCCGGACACCGCCCCGGCCGCGATCGTCTCGCGCGGGGGCCGTCCGGACCTGGCGGCCGCGCGGCTGTCACTGGTGGCCACCCCGACGCTGCTGGTGGTGGGCGGCGCGGACGAGGAGGTGGTGGAGTTGAACCGGCGGGCCGCGTCCGAGCTGCGCGGTCCGAGCGCGCTGCAGGTCGTCCCGGGCGCCGGGCACCTGTTCGCCGAACCGGGGGCGCTGGAGGCGGTGGCCGACCTGGCGGCGCACTGGTTCGTCCGCTGGCTGCCGCCCGGCACGGGGGGCGAACGCCCGGAGCACTGAGCAATCCGTACAGTCGGATCCCCCGTACGCTGCTCATCTTGTACACATTGAGCAGCCGGATGCGGACCTGTTGCCCACCTCACCGAGCAGGAGCAAGCTCTGCGCAACCGACCTCGACGTGGAGGAATGCCCCATGACCGCCGACGCCGCTGTTGAACTGACCCCCGAGGAGCTCCAGGCCGGTCTGACGGCCGAGCAGTTGCGCACCCTGGTGGGCCTGGTGGAGTACGACGCCTCGACCGACCCGTTCCCGGTCACCGCGCAGGACGCGGTCGTCTTCGTGGTGGGCAACGCGACCCAGACGGCCCAGTTCTACCAGGCCGTGTTCGGCATGGAGCTGGTCGCCTACTCGGGCCCGGAGACCGGCCGCCGCGACCGCAAGGCGTTCGTGCTGCGCTCGGGCTCCTGCCGCTTCGTGATCAAGGGCGGCGTGTCGCCGGACAGCCCGCTGCTGGACCACCACCGCCGCCACGGCGACGGCGTGGTCGACCTGGCGATGGAGGTCCCGGACGTGGACAAGTGCATCGCGCACGCCCGCGCCCAGGGCGCCACCATCCTGGAGGAGCCGAACGACGTCTCGGACGAGCACGGCACGGTGCGCCGGGCCGCGATCGCGGCGTACGGCGAGACCCGGCACACCCTGGTCGACCGCTCCCGCTACACCGGCCCGTACCTGCCGGGCTACGTCGCCCGCGAGTCGACGGTGGTCCGCCCGGAGGGCGCGCCGAAGCGGCTGTTCCAGGCGCTGGACCACGCGGTGGGCAACGTGGAGCTCGGCAAGATGGACGAGTGGGTGTCGTTCTACAACCGGGTGATGGGCTTCGTGAACATGGCGGAGTTCGTCGGCGACGACATCGCCACCGACTACTCGGCGCTGATGTCGAAGGTGGTGGCCAGCGGCAACCACCGGGTGAAGTTCCCGCTGAACGAGCCGGCCGTGGCGAAGAAGAAGTCGCAGATCGACGAGTACCTGGAGTTCTACACCGGCCCGGGCTGCCAGCACATGGCGCTGGCCACCAACGACATCCTGACCACGGTGGACGTGCTGCGCTCGCGCGGCGTGGAGTTCCTGTCCACCCCGGACTCGTACTACGAGGACCCGGAGCTGCGCGAGCGGATCGGCAAGGTCCGCGTCCCGATCGAGGAGCTGCAGTCGCGCGGCATCCTGGTGGACCGCGACGAGGACGGCTACCTGCTGCAGATCTTCACCAAGCCGATCGGCGACCGGCCGACCGTCTTCTACGAGTTCATCGAGCGGCACGGTTCGCTGGGCTTCGGCAAGGGCAACTTCAAGGCCCTGTTCGAGGCGATTGAGCGCGAGCAGGACCGGCGCGGCAACCTCTGACGGAGCACCACGGGCGACAGGGAGAAGTAGGGCGATGGCGTACTACCGGCAGCTGGGCTCGGTGCCGCCCAAGCGGCACACCCAGCACCGCACCCCCGAAGGCGGGCTGTACTACGAGGAGTTGATGGGCGAGGAGGGCTTCTCCTCGGACTCCTCGCTGCTGTACCACCGGCACATCCCCTCGGCGGTGACGGCCGCCTCGGTCTGGGAGCTGCCGAGCCAGGCGACCACCGCCAACCTCCCGCTGCTGCCCCGTCACCTGAAGCTGCACGAGCTGTTCCCGGGCGAGGAGTGGAAGTCGGCGGACGCGGTCACCGGCCGCCGACTCGTCCTCGGCAACGCGGACGTGCGGATCTCCTACGTCGCGGCGGGCGCGCCCAGCGAGCTGTACCGCAACGGGCTGGGCGACGAGTGCGTATACGTGGAGTCCGGAACGGCCGTGCTGGAGACGGTGTTCGGGACGCTGACGGTCGGGCGGGGCGACTACGTGCTGATCCCCCGGGCGACCACCCACCGCTGGGTGCCGACCGGGGACGGGCCGCTGCGCGCGTACTGCATCGAGGCGAACAGCCACATCACCCCGGCCCGCCGCTACCTGTCGAAGTTCGGCCAGCTGCTGGAGCACGCGCCGTTCTGCGAGCGGGACCTGCGCGGCCCGGAGGGGCCGCTGCTGGTGGACGGCGGCGAGGTGGACGTGCTGGTCAAGCACCGCGGCCCCGGCGGCGTGGTCGGGACGCGCTACACCGTGCCCGACCACCCCTTCGACGTGGTGGGCTGGGACGGCTGCCTGTACCCGTACGCGTTCAACATCGCGGACTACGAGCCGATCACCGGGCGGGTGCACCAGCCGCCGCCCGCCCACCAGGTGTTCGAGGGCAACAACTTCGTGATCTGCAACTTCGTGCCGCGCAAGGTGGACTACCACCCGCTGTCGATCCCCGTGCCGTACTACCACGCGAACGTGGACAGCGACGAGGTGATGTTCTACTGCGGCGGCAACTACGAGGCCCGCAAGGGCTCCGGCATTGGACAGGGGTCGATCTCGCTGCACCCGGGCGGCCACACCCACGGCCCGCAGCCGGGCGCGTACGAGCGCTCGATCGGCGTGGAGTTCTTCGACGAGCTGGCGGTGATGGTGGACACCTTCCGCCCGCTGGAGCTCGGCGAGGCCGCCACCGCCAGCGAGGACCCGAACTACGCGTGGACCTGGGCGAGGCGATGAACGTACCCGAGCTGTACCGGGGGCTGTTCGACGACGCGGCGGTCTTCCCGCCCGGCGACCTCCCGCTGGCCGAGGCCGTCCCCGCGCACCGGGCGCACCGCGCCGCCCGGTACGCGGAGGCGGTCGGCCCGCTGCTGGCGCCGGTCGACGCCCTGGCCGAACTGCGGTCGCTGGAGCCGGAGTTCGCGGTCGGCCTGGTGGTCGGCCCGGGCCGGTTGGCCGAGGCGCTGGCGGCGGCCGAGGGCCTGCGGGTGGTCGGCGTCGAGTACGCGGCGGGCGAGGACGTGAAGGCGGCGGTGGCGGAGCTGGACGCGCTGCTGCCGGAGGACGTCGGGGCGGCCGTCGAGCTGCCCCGCTCGGAGCGGCCGGAGGACGGCCTGGACGCCCTGGTCGGCACCCGCTACCGCGCCAAGTACCGTACCGGCGGCCTGGCCCACTCCGCCTTCCCGTCCGTCACCGAGCTGGCCGGCTTCCTGCTGGGCTGCGCCGAGCGTGCCCTGCCGTACAAGTGCACGGCGGGGCTGCACCACGCGGTGCGGCACACCGACCTGGGCACCGGCTACGAGCACCACGGCTTCCTCAACGTGCTGCTGGCGGCCGGGAGTTCGGACCGCTCGCAGGCCGTGGAGCTGCTCGCCGAGCGGGACGGCGCCCGACTGGCCACCGCCGTCGAGTCCCTGACGGAGCATCAGATCGCGGGGATCCGCGCCTCGTTCACCTCCTTCGGCACCTGTAGCATCGCCGAGCCGCTGGAAGACCTCGCCCGACTCGGCCTCCTGGAGACCCCTTGAGCACCGCCGCCACCTGGCTCGACCTGCCCGCCGACTCCCCGTTCGGCGTCCACAACCTCCCCTACGGCGTCTTCACCGCCGCCGACCAGCCCGACCGGCGGCGGATCGGCGTCCGGATCGGCGAGCTGGTGCTGGACGCCGGGGCGGCCGCCCGGGCGGTCGGCGCGCCGTCCGATCTGCTGGCCGCGGAGAACCTCAACCCGCTGATGGCGTCCGGCCGTTCGTCCTGGCAGGCGGTGCGCGCGGCGCTCACCTCCTGGCTGACCGACCCGGCGCACCGGGCGGCCGTCGAGCCCTGCCTGCTGCCGCTGGCGGACGTCCGGCTGCACCTGCCGTTCGAGGTCGCCGACTACGTCGACTTCTACGCCTCCGAGCACCACGCCACCAACCTGGGGCGGATCTTCCGCCCGGGGCAGGAGCCGCTCACCCCGAACTGGAAGCACCTGCCGATCGGCTACCACGGCCGCTCCGGCACCGTCGTGGTCTCCGGCACCCCGGTGGTGCGCCCGCACGGCCAGCGCAAGGCCCCCGCCGACGCGGCGCCGAGCTTCGGCCCGTCCCGCCGCCTGGACATCGAGGCCGAGGTCGCCTTCGTGGTCGGCACGCCCAGCGCGATGGGCAGCCCGGTCGCGCTGGACGCCTTCGCGGAGCACGTGTTCGGCGTCTGCCTGCTCAACGACTGGTCGGCCCGCGACATCCAGGCCTGGGAGTACGTGCCGCTCGGCCCGTTCCTCGGCAAGTCCTTCGCGACCTCGCTCTCCCCCTGGGTGGTGCCGCTGGACGCGCTGCAGCACGCCCGGGTCGCCCCGCCGGAGCGCGAGGTGGAGCCGCTGCCGTACCTGGACGACCGCAAGGCCGAGCCCTGGGGCCTGGACCTGGCGCTGGAGGTCTCGCTGAACGGGCACCTCGTCTCCCGGCCGCCGTTCGCCACCATGTACTGGACCGCCGCCCAGCAGCTCGCCCACCTGACCGCGAACGGCGCCAGCCTGCGCACCGGCGACCTGTACGCCTCCGGCACCGTCTCCGGCCCCGAGCCGGACACCCGGGGCGCGCTGATCGAACTGACCTGGAACGGCGAGCAGCCCCTCGAACTGCCCGACGGCACCGCCCGCACCTTCCTGGAGGACGGCGACGAGGTGTCCATCACCGCGACCGCCCCCGGGCCGGGGGGCCTGCGGGTCGGGTTCGGCGAGGTCACCGGGACGATCACCGGCTGACCGGCCGGGCGGACGCGCCGTCGACGGCTCCGATGTCCCCGGAGCCGTCAACGGCGCGTCCGCAGCACGCCGCCGAACGGGTGAGATTCCGGGGCCGCAAACCCCTCCGCCACTAGAAGTTGTCCCGACAGAAACCCAGCGGCCTCCCCCCGAGCCGGGCCTCCCACGCCCGGCGCCGAAGGGGCGGGCCGCGACCGTTCCACGGACGACTCTCTTCCCCGGAGGACCCGATGATGAAGCTGCGCACCCTGGTCTGCGGAGCCGCGCTCGCCGCCGCCAACCTGCTGGTGCCCGTCCCGCAGGCCCAGGCCGCCCCGCTGACCCCGCACCCGGTGACGCTCTGCGGCTTCGCCCCGCGCCCGTCCGTCCCGGCCGCGCCCGTCCTGCTCGCCACGCCGCTGCGCCCCTGCTGACAGCGGCCGCCCACCGCCGACCCGGGCCTGCCGACCCGCCGGGCAGGCCCGGTACGGTGCACCGGAAGATCTTCGTACCAACCGACAGGCGGGAGTGACGACCATGGCGACCCCAGCGGCCCGGCCGGACGTGCTGATCGAGCGGACCGGCCCGCTCGGCCGGATCACCCTCAACCGGCCGCGCGCCCTCAACTCCCTCACCCGCGCCATGCTGGAGACCGTCCGCGCCGCCCTGGACGCCTGGGCCGCGGACGACGCCGTGACCGCCGTCCTGCTCACCGGCGCGGGCGAGCGCGGCCTGTGCGCGGGCGCCGACATCCGCGCCGTCCACGACGACGCCAAGCTCGGCGGCGCGGGCACCCGGGCGTTCTTCCGCGTCGAGTACCCGCTCAACGAGCTGGTCTCCCGCTACCCCAAGCCGTACGTCGCCCTGATGGACGGCATCACCATGGGCGGCGGCGTCGGCCTCTCCGCGCACGCGAACACCCGGATCGTCACCGAGCGCTCCGCCGTCGCCATGCCGGAGACCCGGATCGGCCTCGTCCCCGACGTCGGCGGCAGCCGCCTGCTCGCCCTCGCCCCCGGCGAACTCGGCACCCACGTCGGCCTCACCGCCGCCACCATGACCGCCGGGGACGCCCTGCACTGCGGCTTCGCCGACCACTACCTGCCCTCCGCGGCGCTGCCCGACCTGACCGCCCGGCTGACCGCGGGCGAGGACCCCGCCACCGCCGTCGCCGCGCTGGCCGCCCCCGCCCCGGCCTCCGAACTCGCCGCCCAGAGCGAGTGGATCGACCACTGCTACGCCGCCGACAGCGTCGAGGAGGTGCTGGAGCGGCTGCGCGCCACCGGCCTGCCCGCCGCGAAGGACGCCGCCGAACAACTGCTCGGCAAGTCCCCCACCATGCTCAAGGTGACCCTCGCCGCGCTGCGCCGGGCCCGCACCCTGCCCACCCTGGCCGCCACCCTCGACCAGGAGTACCGGATCTCCTGCGCCGCGCTGGCCCACCACGACCTGGTCGAGGGCATCCGCGCCCAGGTCGTCGACAAGGACCGCGACCCGCACTGGCACCCCGCCGCCCTGGAGCAGGTCACCGCCGCCGACGTCGCCCGCTTCTTCACCGCCCCCGCCGACGGCGACCTGGGCCTGGCCTGACACCCCGCCGCCCCGCGGGGTGACCATCGTCTCGCCTGTCGAGACTGGCATCCGGGGCGGCGTTCGGAGATCGTATCCATCGTCAGAGGTTCCGCTCAGCGTGGAGAGGAAGAAGCGGCGATGACCGAGTACGAGACGATCCTGGTGGACCGCAAGGGCCGGGTCGGCATCATCACCCTCAACCGGCCCGAGGCGCTCAACGCGCTCAACACCCGGCTGATGAACGAAGTGGTCGCGGCCGCCAAGGACTTCGACCGCGACCCGGAGATCGGCGCGCTGGTCGTCACCGGCTCCGCCAAGGCCTTCGCGGCCGGTGCCGACATCAAGGAGATGCAGGACAACCGCTTCCCCGCCGTCTACCTGGACGACTGGCTCGGCCCCTGGGACGAGCTGGGCCGCCTGCGCAAGCCGGTCGTCGCCGCCGTCGCGGGCTACGCGCTGGGCGGCGGCTGCGAGTTGGCGATGCTCTGCGACATCCTGATCGCCGCCGACACCGCGAAGTTCGGCCAGCCCGAGATCAAGCTCGGCGTCATCCCCGGCATCGGCGGCTCCCAGCGGCTGACCCGCGCCGTCGGCAAGGCCAAGGCCATGGACCTGTGCCTGACCGGCCGGATGATGGACGCCGAGGAGGCCGAACGGGCCGGCCTGGTCTCCCGCGTCGTCCCCGCCGAGCAGCTCCTCCCCGAGGCGCTCGCCGTCGCCGAGACCGTCGCCGCGATGTCGCTGCCCGCCGCCGTCATGATGAAGGAGTCGGTCAACCGCGCCTTCGAGACCACCCTCGCCGAGGGCGTCCGCTTCGAACGCCGCCTCTTCCACGCCGCCTTCGCCACCGCCGACCAGAAGGAGGGCATGGCCGCCTTCGCCGAGAAGCGCCCCGCCACCTTCACCAACGGCTGACCCCGCCCCGGTCCGACCTCAGGCGCCCCAGCCGGTCAGGGCCGCCGCGACCGCCCTGGCCGTCGGCTTGTGCGCCAGCGGCCCGGCGGCCACCACCGGGGCGAGCCGCTCCAGTTCGGCGCGGGCGTCGGGGCCGCCGAGGGCGGTGAGGGCGCGGACGGCGGCAGCGGCGGTCCGCGGGGAGCGCGGGCCGAAGCCGCGGATGCGGATCAGCGCGGCCTCGGCGAGGGCGCCGAGCGCCCCGGCGGCCTCGGGGTGGGGCGGGGTGAGGGCGAGCAGGGCCGCCAGGCCTTGCAGCGCGCACCAGTTGTACGGGTCGGGGTCGTACAGGGCGGGGCCGGAGTGCTGGAAGGCCGCGAGCGCCCGTCGGCGCGGCTGCCCGACCAGGGCGAACCACTGCGCGACGGCCGCCCGCAGCCGGTGCGGCCCGACCGCGTCGACCAGCGGCCGCCCGGCCCGCAGCCACTTCGCGGTGGGCCGGGCTCCGGTGGCGGTCAGCGCGTGGCCGAGCAGGGCCCGCCAGTCGGTGTCGTCCGGAGCCTCGGCGAGGTCCGCGAGGGCCCGGTCGGCCCAGGGTTCACCGGGGTTGAGCACGGGGCCGGTGAACTGCCCGACGACGGACGCCAGTCCGCCCGGCACGGTGGCGATCAGGGCCGTGCGCCGGGCCGTTGCCAGCACCTCGGCGGGCAGTTCCCGCCCCGCGGCGAGGTCCGCCTCCAGCAGGGCGGTCAGCCGCCAGCCCTCCCAGACCACCAGCCTGCCCGCCGCCTCGGCCATCAGCGGCTCCCGCCAGGGCGCCAGTTGCTGCGCCGAGAGCCCCCGGGCCAGCAGCACGTTGAGCGTGGCCAGGCCACGGCACTCCGGCGGCGCGTGCACGGCGGTCTCCGCCAGCCCCTCGCTGGTCCGGCGCAGCAGCGCGACCCGGCGCTCGACCGGCATCTCCTGGAGCAGCCGGACGAGTGCGCCGCCGTCCAGCGTCCAGTCGCCGCGGTGGGCGGCGTTCTCCCGGTGGAGGTGGCGGCCGAGGGCCTGGAGGCTTCCGGTGGCGGCGAGTTGCCGGACGGCGGCCAGTCGGTCGGTGGGCTGCTGGGGCGGCACGGGCGCTCTCCACGGCGTCGGCGGTGCGGTCGGTCGCACCCTAGCCGGGGACACCGACGGCCCCGGCCGGTCAGCCCTCCCCGAACCAGACGACCCGGCCGCCGTCGCCGACGTCCACGACCAGCGCGGCGGCCCCGGTGCCGTAGGTGAACCGGTGGCTCCCCTCCTGCCCGCCGCGCGGCGCGAGCCGGGGTTCGGTGTCCGCCCCGCGTCCGACCAGCCACTGCCGGGCGAACCGGTCGGCCACCGCCCGGGCGTCCTGCTCGCTGATCGTCACCGGGGGCCACCCGCCGGGGCCCGGCACACCGGTCGACCCGAAGACGTAGCGGAGCCTGCCGGACGGCCACTCCACGTTGAAGGAGCCGCCGGTCCTGGTCATCACCGCCAACTGGTCCGGGTACCCGTCGCCCACCTCGCGCTGGACCTTGACCACCTCGACGCCCGGCCCGAGCAGCAACTCGGCGTCGCGCCGGGCGAGTTCGCGCTGCTCGGCGGTCGCCTCGACGACGCCGCCCGGGGCGGTCGGGGAGAAGACGAAGGCTTGCAGCAGCAGCACCGGCACCGCGACGCCCGCCGCCAGCGTCCCGCTGAGCTTCCACTCCCGCAGGCCGGGCCGGATCCGGCGGCGCAGGGCCAGCCGCACCGCGCAGCCGAGCAGCACCCCGGCCAGGCCGCCCACCGCGTTGGCGGCGAAGTCGCTGGAGTCGCAGGCCCGGCCGACCCCGGGGAGCAGGCCCTGCCCGGTCTCGGTGAGCGCGCTCAGCCCGGCCGCGCCGACGGCGACCGCCAGCGGCCGTCCGAAGGCGAGCACCGCGAACAGGCCGATCGGGACGAACATCAGGATGTTCATCCGCCCCTGCTCGGTGTCGAACACGAACGCCAGGTCGGAGCTGACCGCGCAGACCGGGCGCGTGCTGCCGCCCTGCCCGGTCGGGTAGAACGTCGCGGTGAGCTCGGCGGCCAGTGCGACGCCGAACAGCACGGTGAACACCTGCGGCCACCCGTACCGGCGGGCCAGCCGATGGGCGGCGAGGCCGAGCAGCAGGGCGAGGACGGCGAACGCCGGGACCAGGCCCGGGCTGCCGTTCAGGATGGCTTCTATCATCGTCGCTCCGTCGGTGTGTTCGCCGAAAACCGCCATACCGCTCGGCGAACACCCGTCAGTGACAGGTCACTTGACGCAACGTCAGTAGATTCTCCGCCACCGAACGATCTGCTCCGCGGGATCTTGCCCTCATTGGATGACGCGCGCAAGTCCGGCCCGGGTGGCGGCGACCACGATCCGGTCGCCGGGGACGAGCCGCCGGGAGCGGTCGGCGAAGTTCCACAGGTGGTCCTGCGGGCGGCGGTTCAGCCGGACGGCGAGGACGCGGACGCCGCCGGGGCCCTCCAGGTCGCCGATGTTCCGGCCGTCCAGCCCGGCGCCCTCCTCGACGGTGAGTTCGGCGATCAGCAGCACGTGCCGGAACACCGAGAGGGTGCCGAGGACTTCGCGCCCCATCAGGGCGGCGGCGAAGGCGGGCGCGGCCAGGTAGGAGAGCGAGCGGGAGGCGACGTTGCCGAGGGTGGCGTACACGTGGTGGGCGAAGTCGTCGTCGAACAGCCGCACCACGATCCGGACTTCGGGCCGCACCGCGCGCGCCTCCAGGGCGGCCTCCAGGTTGGCGGCGTCGTCGGAGGTGACGGCGACCACGGCGCGGGCGTGCTTCACCCGGGCCTGCTTGAGCTGCGCCTCCAGCGGGCCCTCGCCGATCAGGACGGGGATGCCGAGGGCGCGGGCGGCGGCGATGCCGCGGGCCTGCGGGTCGCGTTCGAGGCAGACCACGGGCAGCCCGGTGGCGTGCACCAGGGTGGCGACCCGGGTGCCGACGTTGCCGAGCCCGACCACGATGACGTGGTCGCGGGTGCGGGCCCCGGGCGGGCGGGGGACGCCGCGGCGGCCACTGGCCAGCGCCTCGACCACGATGGCGGTGGCGACCGGGACGAAGGTGATGCCGCAGAAGGTGATCAGCACCTGGGCGGCCCGGGCCCAGGAGTCGCCGAGCACCTGCTGCCCGGGCACGTCGGGCTGGACGGCGCCGGCCGCGTCCAGCAGGGTGAAGTACAGCGTCCAGCCGAAGCCGCCGGAGTGGGTGGTGTGCCGGGCCAGCACCAGGCCGCCGAGCACGATCGCCGCGAACGCGGTGATCAGGATCATCCGCAGCCGGGTGTTGGTGAAGTGCTTGAGGCCGTCGAGCAGCCACCACTTGAGCCGCTTGCGCAGCGGCTGGCGCAGCGGCGGTTCGGTGTCCAGGGCCTGTAGGGCGGCCAGGCCGCCTGGTTCCCGTCCCACCGCCGGGTCGGGGCGGCCGGTGCTGCCCAACTGCTCGCCGCCGCCCATGAGTTCGGCGATCCGGATGAAGTCGGCGGCCCGGCCTCCGGTCTCCGGCAGCAGCCGCAGCCGACTGAGGTCCTGGCGGTCGATCCGGTCGGCGACCAGGCAGAGCTGGTCGGGCCGGATGTCGCCGTCGTGGGCGACGTACAGCTGCCGCCCGCCGACCTCGACGGTGTGCGGGCGGCCGAGCGCGCCGTTGGCGAAGGCGGGGGCGGCGGTGGCGGAGGCGGAGAGCGCCGCGCAGTTGGGCAGCAGCTTCTCCAGGTGCTCGCCCAGGCGCTGGTTGAAGATCCGCAGCACGATCCGGACGCCGGGGTTGCGGTTCTCGGCGGCGAGCGCGGCGTGGATGTTCTCCTGATCGGTGCCGTCCATCAGCGCGATCCCGCGGGCGTGCTCGACGTCGGCCGCGGCGAGCGCCTCCCCGGTGACGGTGGAGTGCTCCAGCACGGCGCGGACGCCGGGGATCGCGGCGATCGCGGGCCCGTGCTCGCGGGAGCGGTCCGGCACCACGGCGACCACCGGGACCTCGTACTGCTCGGTGAGCTCCAGGATCAGCCGGTGCGCGAGCGAGTTGCCGCCGCACACGATGTAGTGCCCGCCGCCCCCGTCCCCGCCCCCGTCCGCCGCCTCGGCCGCTTCCTCCGCGTCCACCGCCTCGGCCGCGTCCACCGCCTCGGCCTCGCGCGGCCCGGGAACGGCCACCGCCTCGCCGACCGCCACCGCCTCGCCGACCGCTCCGTCGACCGCTCCCGCCGCGCCCGCCGGGCTCCCCCGCCCCTGGTCCGTCATAGCGTCCGATGGTAGACCGCCCGTCAGCGTCCACGGGTGAACGGACGGTAGCGGATCCGGGTGCGAACGGGGCGGCCCGGTTCGTCCGTCCGGCGGATCCCGCCGCGCCCCGGGGGTGGTGGGGCGCGGAGGCTGGGAGTGTGCCGTGTCCGTCCCGCCCCCTCGGAGGAGCCATGAGTGCCCCGTACCGGATCGACTCCCGCGACGACCTGCCCGGGCCGTTCCAACAACTGGCCCGGCTGGCCTGGCAGGCGGTGCTGGCCGGCGGGCTGATCTCGCTGGCGCTGGGGGTGATCGTGCTGGTGTGGCCGAAGCAGACGCTGTGGGTGGTCGGCGTGCTGTTCGGCCTGTACCTGCTGGTGATCGGCGTGGTGCAGCTGGTGGGGGCGTTCGGCACCCACGCGTCGACGGCGCTGCGGGTGCTGGCGTTCATCAGCGGGGCGATCTGCGTGCTGCTGGGGCTGCTGTGCTTCCGGTCGGCGGCGCAGTCGGTGCTGCTGCTGGCGCTGTGGATCGGCATCGGCTGGCTGTTCCGCGGCATCACGCACCTGGCGGCGGTCGCCTCGGACCCGATGATGCCGGCCCGCGGCTGGCAGGGTTTCGTCGGCGGCCTGAGCGTGCTGGCGGGCATCGTGCTGATGGTCTGGCCGGCCCACTCGATCAAGGCGCTGGCGGTGCTGGCGGCCTGCGGCCTGGTGGTGCTCGGCATCACCGAGATCGCGGCGGCGCTGCGCATCCGCAGCGGGGCCAGGCAGTACCCGCGCGACCTCTGAGTTCCCGCACCGCGCGAGGGCCCGTCCACCGAGGCCGGTGGGCGGGCCCTCGCGCGGTGTGATCCGGATCTCGTCCCGCCGGGGCCCGGGGATGTCACATCCCGGCCCGCCCGTTCGCTCTCGGTTCCGGAAGTCAGCTCGTCGTTCGGTTCTGGAGAGAGATCACTGGCATGGAGATCCTGCGGTACGTGTTCCTCGTGTTCCACCTGTTCGGGTTCGCCGCGATCCTGGGCGGGATCTTCTACCAACTGCGGGGGAAGGACCCGGTGGTGGGCTGGTACGTGGTGACCAGCGCGGTGGTGCAGCTGGTCACCGGCGTCGGGCTGATCTGGGTCCGGCACGCGCTGGACCTGCCGGTGTCGGACCCGAAGATGGGCGTGAAGCTGGCCCTGGACGTGCTGATCGCGGCGGTCGCCCTGGTCGGCATCCGCAACCGGAGGCCGTGGCCGTTCTTCGCGGTGGCAACGCTCACGGCGGCCGAGGTCGTGGTGGCCGTCGCCTGGAAGTGAGCCCGGGCCGCCCGCCCCGGCCCCTGCGCCGGGCGGGCGGCCCGGTGGTTCACTGTCCGGCGACGGCGGGCCGCTCGGGGGCCAGCGAGTTGCCCGCCGGGATCCGGCCGCAGTCGGACGGGGCGGCCTTCCCGGCGAAGCGGTCGTTCAGGTAGAGCACGGCGGTGGGCGCCCACGGGACGGCCGTGCCGAGGTGGCTGAGCAGGTCGTACTGCTGGTACTTGATGCTGCCGTTGCCGGTGGCGCAGTACTGCCGGGCCAGCGCGCGGACGTCCCCGGCGACCATCACGCCGTCACCGGTGCCGATGCCGGGGACGTTGCTGAAGGTGCCCTCCAGGACGCCGCCGTTGCCCTGGGCGATGTAGCCGGGGACGGTGGGGGTGGGCGCCGAGCCGAGGTTGACCTTGTTGACGGCGGCCAGGTACTCGGGGATCGAGTTCGGGTTCGCGTACGCGGGCTTGGCGAGCTTCTGCCAGGTCAGGCCGGGGTACTGGCCGAGCGCGTTGACGATCGAGGCGTCCTGCGTCTTCGCGAACACCTGCTTGCCGTAGTCGCTCAGGTAGGGCTGCAGGTCGAAGCCGTAGGCGCGGGCGACGCCGGTGATCGCCATCGGGATGACGCCGGGCCACACCACGCCCCCGGCCACGTACGTGAGGTTGTGCGCGGGGTCGACCAGCAGGCCGCCCTCGGCGAAGCCGACCAGGCGGCGGTTGACGTCGGGGGCGTACGAGGGGGCGAGCGCGGCGGCCCAGTTGGTGGCGATCGCGCCGCCGGAGTAGCCGATCATGCCGAACCGGGTGTCACCGTTCAGGCCGGTGGCGGGCGAGGCGGAGGCGGCCCGGATCGAGTCGAGCGTGGTGGTGCCGTACTCGGGCCCGGCGGCGAAGTCGGCGCTCTGCCCCTCGGTGTCGGGGATCACCACGTCGTAGCCCTGCAGCACGAACGGGACGACGAACAGCGACTCGGCGTTGGCGATCGCCCCGCCCAGGCTGACGTCCCCGGCGATCGCCCGCGAGGGGCCGTCGGCGGGGTTCAGCGAGTCGTAGAACGACTGGTACGAGACGGCCCGGCTGCCGTCGCTGCCCAGCCCGCGCACCACGGTGGTGACGCCCGCACTGGGACGCCCCTGCGCGTCGGTGGTGCGGAACAGCAGCTGGACGGCCCGCACGGGGGTGGGCAGGCCGAGCAGGTGGTACGAGAGGGTGCGGGTCCTGAGGACCGTGCCGGGCGCGATCGAGGACAGCGGGGCGGCGCCGTCGTACGCGTAGAACGGGTCGGTGGCGCTCGCGGCGGTGGCGGCGGTGACCACGGGGGCGGCGGTGGCGACCGCGGCGGCGGCGAGGGCGGTGGCGATCAGCCGGGCGGCTCGGTTCATGGCGGTTCCCGTCTCTGACTGGGGGGTGGGGGCGCGCGACCTGAACAAGGTGGGGGATCGCGGGAGTTACCTACGGGTAGGTAACCTCCGGGGAACCATCATGAACGCGCCGACCGGCCCCGTCGCCGGGCCGCCGCCCAGAGAATCGCGAGGTGGATTGTGACCGCACCCAACGCCGGACCCGCACCCGCCCCCGTCGAACTCCCCCGCGAACTCCCCGCCGACGGACTCCCCGCCGACGGGCCCAGGTTCGGCGGCCGACCGGTCCACCGGCGACTGCTCGCGCTGGCCCCCGCCCTCGCCACCGAGGTGATGGTCCGGCTGCTGGACCGGCTCCCCGACTACCACGCGCTGCCGCCCGAACAGTTGCGCGGCGAGATCACCCGCCAGGTCGAGCGCGGCATCCGGGCGTTCGTCGAGGTGGTGCGCACCGGCGAACTGCCCGGCGAACCCGAGCTCGCCCGGATCCGCGAGTCCGCGGCCCGCCGCGCCGACGAGGGCGTCCCGCTGGAGTCGGTGGTCGGCGCCTACCACCTGGGCGCCCAACTGTGCGCCGCCCGCCTGCTCGCCGAGGCCGCCCCCACCGACCTGCCCGACGTCGCCACCGCCCAGGACCGCCTGCTCGGCTACCTGCGCGTGGTCAGCTGCGCCGTCGCCGCCGGGTACGTGCAGGAGAGGCAGGCCGCGCTCGGCGACGAACAGGTCTCCCGGCAGGCCCTGCTCTCCCGCCTGCTGGAGGGCGGCGACCCGCGGGCCGCCGCCGACCGGGCGGGCATCCGGCTGCCCGCCCGCTACCTGGTGCTCTCGCTGGCGATCGGCCCGCACCCCGACGAGTCCCGCCCCGGCGTCAACCGCTCGGTCGCCGCCCGTCGCAAACTCCGGCGCCTGCGCGCCGAGTTGGAGCGCCGCACGGACGGCGTGCCGCTGGCCGCGCTGGCCGCCGACGGCGGCCCCGTCCTGCTCCCCGCCGCCTCCCCCGACCCGACCCCCGACCGCGCCGCCCTGGCCGCCCTGCTCGACCGCCTCGCCCGCGCCTGCGGCGCCGAGCTGACCGCCGGCGCCACCACCGCCACCCCCGAGCAGGTCGCCGACGCCGCCCGCCTCGCCGCCGACGTCCGCCGGGTCGCCGAGGCCACCGGCCGCGGCCCCGGCCCGCACCTGCTCACCGACGTCCTGGTCGAGTACCAGCTCAGTCGCCCCGGCCCGGCCCGCGACGCCCTCGCCGCCCTGCTCACCCCCCTCGCGGGGCGCCCCGAACTCCTCGACACCCTACGGGCGTTCCTCACCTGCGGCCTCGACCGCCGCCGCACCGCCGCCGCCCTCCAGGTGCACCCCAACACCGTCGACTACCGCCTGCGCCGCACCGCCGACCTCACCGGCCTCGACGCCGTCCGCGGCCCCGACCTCCTCACCCTGCGAGCGGCCCTGGCAGCCCACGACACGGCGCCCTGAGCGCGAGCACGCATGCAGAGGGCGCGTATTCAGGGGCTCGGGGAACTGTCGGGCACACGGGCACGCACCATCAGGGGCCCGGGGAACGGCGGGCTCGGGGCTGCTGGCGGTGCACCGCTCGTGCGTGCCGTGGCTTCGGGTTCTGTTCCTACGACCCGAAGCAGCACGGACATTCCGATGGGCTCCGGCCGCCAGCAGCACGGACTCGCCGTTCCCCGAGCCCCTGAATACGCGCCTCCCGGGCCCCTGAGCGCGTACTCCCGTCCACCTTCACGCCGCCGCCGTCACCCCCGCGACCGCCAGCAGCAGGACCGCCGAGACCGCCGACAGGCGTCGCGCCGCGGCCGGGCTCGCCCCGAGCCGCCCGCCGAGGCGGGCCGCGCCCAGGGCGACGGCCGAGTAGACGGCGGCGCAGCACAGGACGTTGACCGCGCCGAGCGCCGCGACCTGTCCGCCGACGGGGAGGCTCCCGTCCGGGGTGACGAACTGCGGGACGAGCGACAGGTAGAGCAGCAGCCCCTTGGGGTTGAGCAGGGCGGTCAGCAGCGACTGCCGCAGCACCGTCCGCCCCGGCTGCGACCCGCCCGCAGCGACCGGTGCGCGGCCGCTCCCGCCGCGGCGGAGGGTGAGCAGCGTGCCGACGGCCAGCAGGGCGAGGTAGCCCGCGCCGGCCAGCCGCAGCGCGGGCAGCAGGGCGGGGACGGCGCGCAGGGCGGCGGCGAGTCCGGCGGCGGAGAGCAGGGTGTGGACGGCGTACCCGGCGCAGACGCCGACGACGGCGGTGAGTGCGGCGCGGCGGCCCTGGCCGAGGCCGCGGGCGACGATGTAGAGCCAGTCGGGGCCGGGCGTGCAGACCAGCAGCACGTCGACGCCGAGGAAGAGCAGCAGGGCGTGCGGGTCCATGGCACCTTCGGGTCCGGGGGGCGGAAATCTCAGCACCTGGACGCTAGCGGTCCACGCTTGGCAGCCGATGTCCCGTTTCCGCTGGTCAAGGAAGGTCTCTGGCAGAATGTTGCGCCATGGACCGCCTTGACCGCAGAATCCTCCACGAGCTCCAGCAGGACGGCCGGATCAGCAACGCCGAGCTGGCCGAGCGGGTGGGCCTGACCCCGTCCCCGTGCCTGCGCCGGGTGCGCCACCTGGAGGAGCGCGGCGTGGTCCGCGGCTACCGGGCGCTGCTCGATCCGGCGGCCGTCGGTCGCGGCTTCCAGCCGTTCGTGACGGTGGTGATGCGGCACGAGGACCGGGCCACCGTCAGCGAGTTCGAGCGCCGGGTGGCGGAGCTGCCGGAGGTGGTGGAGGCGCACCGCCTGTTCGGCGACCCGGACTACCTGCTGCGGGTCGCGGTGGCCGACCTGGCCGCGTACGAGCGCTTCGTCACGGACGTGCTCTCCGGGCTGCCGGGCATCGCGCAGGTGCACTCGCACCTGACGATGAAGCAGGTGAAGGCCGACGCGGGCATCCCGGTGGAGCCTGCGGCCCGCGGCTGACGGCCCGCGGCTGACGGCGCGCGGCTGACGGATGGCGGCGCGCGACCGGCGCTCCCGGGCCCCGCCGGGCTCCGATCCACCGCCTCCCGTCGGATTGACGGATCGGGTTCCGGTGATCTCCGCCCCGACCGGCGGCCCGGCCGAGTACGGTCGCAACTCCGCAGCTACATCCGGAGGTTGCCGTGTACCAAGCCCCCGTTCCGAAGCCCTCGGACACGGCGGACGCCGTGCTGACCGGTCTGACCGGCGCCGAGACCGCCTACCTGCGGCAGCCCCCCGGGCAGACGCCCGACGACGCCCAGGCGCTGGCCGAGCTGCAGGCGCTGGCCGGTGTCCTGTCGCGGTCGCTGACCCAGTTGGAGTACGAGCGTCCGCTGACCGAGCTGTCGCCGTCGACGCTGGCCGCCCACGTGAGGGCGGTGCGCCGGAAGGTGCTCGAACTGACCACCGGCCCGGGGCAGTTGGCCGGCCGGGAGGCCCGGAAGAGGCTCTTCGCCTGGTCACAGGGCGAGGGGGAGGAGGCGTTCGCGGCCGTCGCCGCGCTGCGCAAGGTGCTGGTCGCCCGCCTCAAGGAGAATGACGCGGCCCGGCTCGCCGCCCAGCAGCCCGCGCAGCGGCCGGCCCCGGCCCCGCCCGTGCAGCGCGGCAACGCGGAGATCCTGGCCGAGGAGCTGGCCAAGGCCCTGCGCGAGAACGCCCCGCAGGGCACCGAGGCGGCGGTCCGGGCGATCCTGGTCGCCGGCGGCCGGGTCTACCGGGGCCGCAACGACGGCAGCGGCCTGCTGAACCTGACGTACGCGGTGGTCAGTCACCGCACCGACCGGCTGGAGAACTGGACGGTGGGCAACTGCGCCGAGGTGCACGCGCTGGACTGGTTCATCCACGAGCAGGGGTTCACCACCGAGGCCCAGGTGGTGGCCGCCTTCCTCAACCAGCCCGTCGCGTTCCCCGACAGTTGGATCGTCGCGATGGACGCCCGCGGCCGCGACGCCCGGTCCTGGTTCAAGCGCACGCCCTGCGAGAACTGCCAGCAGTGGCTGAAGGCCCTCGGCATCAAGGCCGACACCAAGGGCGCCACCAGCTGACCCCGCCGACCGGCCCGACCGGCCCGCCGCTCCGGTCAGCCCGCCGCCGCGGGCTGACCGTCGGACTGCCCGGCAGAGTGCCCGGCGGGCCGGTCGGCGGCGGTGTCCAGGCGGCTCAACGAGTGGAAGTGGACGACCGTCGGCGGGTGCTCCAGTTCGTGCAGCTCGCCCTCGGACCAGACCGGCCGGATCCGCCACATCGGCCCGGCGTACGCCCGCAGGGCCTCCTCGTCGCGCCAGCGGGTGATCATCTGCACCCGGTGGTCGCCGTCGGTGCAGGCCCGGAGCAGTTCGCCGCCGAGGAAGCCGTCCCACCGGCCGAGGCTCGGCAGCACGGTCGAGGCGAGCCTGGCGCAGAAGTCCTCGGCCCGGCGCGGGGCGACCTGCGCCTCCCAGATTCGGATGATCATCTCGGCCTCCTCGGCTGAACCCCGGACCCTGCTGACCATTATCGAACGGCACAACGTTTTTTCATCCGTGTCCGTCCCGTTCTGTCCGCCGGCTCTCCGTTCGGACCGCCGCCGATTGCCGCCCGCCCGTCCCGCCCCGAGACTCGGCGGTGGACCCGTACGGCGAGAGGAGCCCGACATGGCGGTCTGCGTGGTGTGCCAGAACGACTACTGGCTGTCCTTCGAGATCAAGACGATCACCGGCGACACCTACGTCTTCGACAGTTTCGAGTGCGCGATGGAGAAGCTCGCCCCGCGCTGCGAGCAGTGCACCGTCCGCATCGTCGGCCACGGCGTCGAGGTCGCCGGGCGCTTCTTCTGCGGCGCCCACTGCGCCCGCGCCAACAGCGTGATGGGCGCGGACATCCACGACACGGTGGGCAGCCACCCGTCCTGACCCCGGCGCGCGTCCGCTCGCCGTCAGAACGTGAACGGCAGCGAGCGGACGCGGTGGTCGAAGGAGGACGGGACGGTCTCGGGCGCGGCGGTGGAGCGGATCTCCGGGAGGCGGGTGAACAGCTCGCGCAGCATGACGCGCATCTCCTGGCGGGCCAGGTGGGCGCCCAGGCAGAAGTGCGGGCCGCCGCCGCCGAAGCCGAGGTGGGGGTTGGGCGAGCGGGTGATGTCGAAGGCGTCGGGGTCGCGGAAGACCGCGTCGTCGCGGTTGGCGGAGCCGTAGAACAGCACCACCTTGTCGCCCGCGGCGAGCCGGATCCCGGACAGCCGGTGGTCGACGGCGACGGTGCGGCGGAACTGGACGATCGGCGTGGAGTACCGGACGATCTCCTCCACCGCGCCGCCCAGGTGGGCGTCGAGGTCGCCCAGCAGCAGGGCCCGCTGCTCGGGGTGGACGGTCAGCAGGTGCAGCCCGTGGGCGAGCGCGTTGCGGGTGGTCTCCACGCCCGCGACCAGCAGCAGCGAGAAGAACGCGCCGAGTTCGCGGGAGTTCAGGCGGCGGCCGTCCACGTCGGCGGTGACCAGGGCGGAGATCAGGTCGCCGGTCGGGCGGCGGCGGCGCTCGCGGCCCAGCGCGGCCACCGTCAGCTGCATCGCGGCCAGCGCCCGCAGGCTCCGCCCGGGCACCCGCAGCACGCCGCGGGCCACTCCGGAGGGGGCGGCGGCGAGGTTCGTCCGGGCCAGGATCCGGCGGCGCCGCTCCGGCGGGATGCCCATCATCGTGCAGATCACCCGGAACGGGAGCTCGGCCGCGACGGCGGGGACGAAGTCGGCGGGGCGCTCCCGCTCCAGCCGGTCGACCAGTTCGACGGCGGTCTCCCGGACGTCCCGCTCGACCTCGGCCAGCAGCCGCGGCGTGAACGCCCGGCCGACCACCCGGCGCAGGTCGGCGTGCCGGGGGTCGTCCAGGTTGACCATCGAGTCGCCGAACACCGCCCGCACCCACCGGGCCGGCTCCGGCGTGGTCACCCCCGGCCCGGACAGGTACACCTCGGGCGCCCGGCTCGCCGCCGTCACGTCCGCGTGCCGGACCAGCGCCCAGCACCGCCGCCCCGTCGCCCGGTCGGTGAACCCCACCGGCCCGGACCGCTCGCGCAGCCGGGCGAACGCCGCGACGCGCGCCTCCTCCGGCAGCCGCCAGAACGCGGGGTCGCCGAGATCGATACCGCGCGGGGCGGCGTCCACGGATGCGGGTACGGCCATGGGGACGTTATCGCGCAGCCGGTGACACCACGTCAAATCGCCGTAGCGGTCGGTAATGGGTTCGATCATCCGACCTGCGGGTCGACGGCGTACGGGTTCGGGCCGGGCGGCTTGCCGTACGGGCCCTGCCGGTACGGGTTCCCGCCCTGGTACGGGTCCTGGTACGGGTAGGGGCCCTGCTGGTCGCCCTCGCCCCCGTCGCCGTCCTCGCCCTCGCCGTCCTCCACCTCGTACGGGGAGACCTCCCGCGCCAGCAGCGTCGCACCGGCCACCGCGCCGGGCATCGCCAGCACCGTCACGCCCGGGACGAGGAACAGCAGCGTCAGGCCGGTCCCGAAACCGAGCGTCATCGGCAGCCGGGAGCGCAGCAGCCGCAGCCGCTCCTTCTGCGACAGGCCGCGCTTCTGCAGCGGCGTGCCGGTCAGCTCGACGGTCAGGTAGAACCCGGACACGCACACCGCCAGCACCGGGACCACGGTCTGCCCCACCACCGGGATGAACCCGCACAGGAACAGCACGATCCCGAACGCCGCGGCCCGCAGCAGCACCGCGAGGCTGTCCCGCGCCGCCACCCACAGCTCCCGCCAGAGCGGCACGTCCGGCTCCGGCGGGCCGCCGCCCTCGGTGTCCTCGACCTTCGCCGACAGCGACTCGTAGAACGGCTCGCCGATCAGCAGCGTCACCATCGTGAACGTCAGCATCGCCAGCAGCCCGCCCGCGCCGACCGCCACCACCGCGACGACCGTCCGCACCGCGTCCCGCCACAGTTCGCTCCACCCGTCCGCGAACGGCGTGGCCCACTCGGCCAGGTCCCCCGCGTACACGACCAGCACCACCAGCGCGGCCACGTACCCGACCAGGGCGATCAGCGCCGGGATCATCCCGAAGCCCCACCACCGCCCGTGCCGCGCCACCCACCGCTGCCCGTTGAACAGGAACCGCAGTCCCGCCCCGAAATCTCGCATCCCCGCACCTTAAAGGAACCGTCAAACCCACCGGGCACCGGCCCGCTCGCCACCGGGAGGCCGACGGCGTGGCGGGGTGCGACGCGGCGGGCGGGTGGGAAGAGTGAACGGCGAGGAGGTGGCCGATGGACGGTCAGGTGACGGCGGAACGGGCCTGGGCGTGGCTGGACGTCGCGGTGGCGGAGGCCGAGGCCGGACTCGCCGAGGGCGGCATCCCGATCGGAGCGGCCCTGTTCCACCGGGACGGGCGCCTGCTCGGCCGCGGACACAACCGGCGGGTCCAGGACGGCGACCCGTCCCTGCACGCCGAAACCTCGGCCTTCCGCGCCGCCGGACGCCTGCGCGGCTACCGCGACACGGTGATGGTCACCACCCTCTCGCCCTGCTGGTACTGCTCCGGCCTGGTCCGCCAGTTCGGCATCGGCCACGTCGTCATCGGCGAATCCACCACCTTCACCGGCGGCCACGACTGGCTCGCCGCCCACGGCACCGGCATCACCCTGCTCGACGACCCGCGCTGCGTACGCCTGATGACCGACTTCGTCACCGCCCGCCCCGACCTCTGGCACGAGGACATCGGCGAATGACCCCGCCCGCCGCTGCGCACGGAGCGCAACGGCGGGCGGGAGCGCACTACTTGACGAGACGTCAGCCCCGGACGGAGGCCACCGCGGCGCCCAGCGCCTCCTTGATCCGCGGCCCGAGCCGGGCGAACCCGAGCTCCTTCATCGCCGCCCGCAGCAACTCGTCGTCACTGCGCTTCTCCCCGTCCGAGTCCAACCAGCCCACCAGCGCGACCAGTTCCTCCGCGGAGTACGCGGCGATCGGCTTCCCCGGCACCACCTCGGGCTTCGCCCACCCCGCCACCACCGTGACAGCAGCAGGCTCCTCGGCCACGACGGCCTCCGGCTCCGACTCCAGCTCGGCAGCGACCTCGGCAACAACGGCCTCCGCCTCAGCCACAACGGCCTCCGGCTCGACCTCAACCACCGACTCCTCGACAGCCACCGGGGCCTCAGCCTCGACCTCGGCAACAACCTCCGCCTCAGGCTCGGCGACCGCTGCCTCAGCAGCCACGACGGCCTCCGGCTCCGACTCCGGCTCGGCAGCAACCTCGGCAACAACGGCCTCCGCCTCGGCCACAACGGCCTCCGGCTCGACCTCAACCACCGAAACCACCGACTCCTCGACAGCCACCGGGGCTTCCTCGGCAACCGCCTCCACCTCGACCTCGGCAACCGGCGCCTCAACAGCCACAACGGCCTCCGGCTCCGACTCCGGCTCGGCAGCAACCTCGAGCTCCGGCTCGACCGCCACCACCTCGGCAACGACCTCCACCTCAGGCTCGGTCTCGGCAACCGGCGCCTCAGCCTCAACGGCCTCCGGCTCCTCAGCAGCAGCCTCGGCCTCAACCACGACCTCGTCGACCACCGCAGCCTCAGCCTCGACCTCGGCAACCGTCTCCTCGACGACCGCCTCAACCTCCGGCTCGGTCTCAGCAGCCTCGACCGCAACCACGACCTCGGTCTCCGCGACCTCCTCCACCGTCTCCTCGACCGCAACCTCGGCCTCGGCCTCGGCCGCAGCCTCGACCGCCACCGCAGCCTCGCCCTGTCGCGGCCCCGCCGCCAGCGCGGCCTTCGCGGCGACGTGCCGGTCGTACGCGGCCAGCGCAGCGTCCTTGTCGGCCTGCCGCTCGTTCAGCTCCCCCAGCAGCTCGGTGAGCCCCTGCTCGGCGAGTTCCAGTCGCAGCTGGCGCAGCGCGGAGAGCCGGTAGAGGGTGCCTTCGTCGGCGGCGAGGCGGTCGACGAGGTCGGCGAGTTCGGTGAGCGGGAGGGCGTCGAGGGCGCGCTCGGGGAGGAGGCGGGCGAGGGAGCGGACCGCGTCGGCGAGGGATTCGACGACGTTGGCGGTCTCGGTGAGGAGGGCTCCGTCGACGGGGACGGAGGGGCGGGAGGTGCCGTTGGAGAGGGCGGTCCAGTCGCGGTGGGCCGCCGCGGCGGCGACCAGGGCGGCGTGCAGCTCCGCGCGGCCCGGGCGGGTGCCGGCCGCGGCGAGGGCGCGGGCCTGGCCGCGGAGCTGGCGGCGGCGGTTCCAGCCGAGCTTGGCGCCGTTCTCCTTGCGGTAGGCGGCGCTGCCGGTGGCGGCGGCGAGTTCGGCGAGGTCCTGCTCGTAGGCCTCGGTGCGCAGCGTCGCGGAGGTGGCGTGGACGCGCTGGAGGAGGTCGAGCAGGGTGGTGAGGCCGCCGAGGGTGTCGGGGATGTCGAGGCCGGCCTTGGTGGCGATGGCGTTGGCGGCCCGGCTCACGGCGCGGGTGTCGCGGCTGCGGAGTTCGGCGAGGACGGTGGAGGCGGCGCGGGCGTCCTCGGGGCCGGTGAGGGTCTCGGCGGCCTCCAGCCAGGGGTTGGCGTCCGCGGTGAGGGCGAAGCCGCCCTGCTCGGCGAAGCGGCCGAGTTCCTCACGGGTGCTCTGGCGGGTCTCGCCGTCCGTCGCGGACGCGGTCTCGGACGCGGCGTCGTCGGCGTCGTTCAGGGTGCGCACTGTCATGTGAAGTCCGGTTCGTGGCGTTTGGCGGGCAGTGGGACTTGCGGGGCGGGTGGGGTGGTTGCGGCGGCGGTGGCGTCGCGGGAGGCCAGAATACGGGTGCGCGTTCGAGCCGTGCACGCGCCGGACCTCCGTGGGTTCCGCCGGGCCGCGGTGGCCCGTGGCGGACCGCTGCCGGGGGGCGCGGGGCCCGCCCGCACGGTCCGTACGGTAAGGAGCGGCACCGACAGTACGCCCCGGCCGGGTGGGGGCCGGGAGTTGGGTGGGGTCATCATGCTCCTCCCCGCCCTCTCCGCCCCTCGCCGCGCTCCCTACCGCGTCCCCCGCCGCGCTCCCCGCCCCGCCCTTCGCCGCGCTCCCCGCCCCGCGGCACGTACGCGCGCAGCTCGTCGAGCCCGACCGGCCGCTGGTAGCTGCGGACGCGGCGGCGGTGCCACCAGGCCCCGGTGGTGCGGAGTTCGCGGGCGTCGGTGAAGCGGTAGTGGTGGAGTTCGGCGCGGACGAGGGCGGGCGGGGCGTCGGGGAAGGGGTTGCGGCGCAGCAGGCGCAGGGTGTCGGGGTCATTGGTGAGCAGGCGGGCGAGCAGCGGGAGGAACCAGGGGCGGGCGTAGGAGGGGGAGATCGCGGCGAACCACATCAGCCAGTCGAGGCGCAGGTGGTAGGGCGCGAACTGCCGTGGCAGGCGCCGCGGTTCGCCGGGCTTGCCGTGGAACTCGTACTCCTGCCAGCCGTCCGCGCCGCGCGCGTCGCGGGTGCCCGCGATGACGACCTCGTACCGGTCGCGGTTGACGGAGCCGAACGCGCCGTAGCTGTTGACCAGGTGGAGGCGGTCCCAGGAGCGGTTCATCTGCTGGCGCGGGGAGAGCAGGTTGCGCAGGGGCCGCCAGGACAGGACGAGCACCAGCAGCACGTAGGCGGCCACCATCCCCTGGTACCAGGCGGGTTGGGGTCCGTACGCGGGGTCGGGACCCAGTGGCAGGGCGTGGCGCAGGGTGCCGGTGTCGAGGACGGACAGGGCGAGGGCGACGGTGAGCCAGTTGAGCCAGGCGAAGTTGCCGGAGGCGATCAGCCACAGCTGGGTGACGATCATCAGCAGGGCGGCGGCGGAGGCGATCGGCTGGGGGAGGAACAGGCCGAAGGGGACGGCGAGTTGGACGACGTGGTTGGCGGCGGCCTCGACCTTGTGCAGGGGGCGGGGCAGGTGGTGGAAGAACCAGCTGAGCGGTCCGGGCATGGGCTGGGTCTCGTGGTGGTGGTAGAGGCAGGTGAACTCGCGCCAGCACGCGTCGCCGCGCCACTTGATCAGTCCGGCGCCGAACTCGACCCGGAACAGCAGCCAGCGCAGCAGCCACAGCAGGGGCAGCGGCGGGGCGACGCGGTCGTTGCCAAGGAGGACGGCCAGCGCCCCCGCCTCCAGCAGCAGGGACTCCCACCCGAAGGCGTACCAGGTCTGCCCGGTGTTGACGATCGACAGGTAGAGCACCCAGAGCAGCGCCCACAGGGCCATCGCCGCGCCCAGCGGCAGCGGGTTCGCGGCTCCGGCGAGCAGGGCGAGGGAGAGCAGCAGGCCGGTCCGGGCGAGGGCGGCGTAGAGGCGGTCGCCGTAGTGCCAGTGGAACAGGCTGGGGGCGCGGCGGAACGGGACGCGGGCCAGGAAGCGCGGGATCGGGAGCATGCCGCGGCTGCCGAGCAGGGCGCGGAACTGCCGGGCGGCGGCGAGGAATCCACAGGCGTAGACGAGGGCGAGCAGGCGCAGGAACAGCTCGCGGGCGAGCCGGTACTCGGGGGCGGCGAACCACGCCATGCGGCCGCTCCTCCGGTCGGCTGCTCGGGCCGTCCCCATCCCTACCACTCGGCGCGCCCGGGGCGGGGCGGCTGGGGGCGCGGTGGTGCGCCGGTTCATCCGGTCGGCCCTGTCCGGCGTGCGGCGGGCGGCGTTCACCGGTAGGTGCCGCGGTTCACCGGCCGGTGCCGCTCCGGACGCGCGCAACCGGCTGTCGGGGGCCGGACGGAGTGTGGTGTCATTCCGCCGTACGCCACCTGTCAGGACCAAGCAGAGGAGACGCCCGTGTCCACGCCAGCTCCACACTCCCCCGCCGACGCCGCCCCCGACTGTCCGCCCGCGGCGACGGCGCCGCGGGCCGCCGCCGACCGCCCGGCCGGGCTCGGGGCGGCGGTGTGGGCGGCACTGGGCATCGTGTACGTGGTGTGGGGGTCGACCTACCTGGCGATCCGGGTGGTGGTGGAGACGATGCCGCCGCTGCTGTCGGGCGCGCTGCGCTTCGGCGCGGCGACGCTGCTGCTGGGCGCGGGCCTGGCGGTCCGCAAGGGGTGGCGCGCGCTGCGGGTGACGCGGCGCCAGTTCGGCTCCGCCTTCCTGGTGGGCGTGCTGCTGCTGGTCGGTGGCAACGGGATGGTGGTGCTGGCCGAGCGGACGGTGCCGTCGGGGCTGGCGGCGCTGATGGTGGCGAGCGTGCCGCTGTGGGTGGTGCTGCTGCGCCGGGCGTTCGGGGCGCGGACGGGCGGGGCGACGCTGGCGGGCGTGCTGCTGGGCCTGGCGGGCCTGGTGGTGCTGACCGCGCCGGGGCTGACCGGCGAGGTGGGCCTGTCGGGGCTGCTGCTGGTGGTGGGCGCGGCGGTGGTGTGGGCGCTGGGTTCGGTGCTGGCGGGCCGGCTGCCGATGCCGCAGGACCCGTTCGTGGCGAGCGTGTACGAGATGCTGGCGGGTTCGCTGGGCGCGCTGGCGCTGTCGTTCGCCCGCGGCGAGCCGGACGGTTTCGATCCGGGGGCGGTTTCGGCGGCCTCGTGGAGCGGGCTGGTGTACCTGGTGCTGTTCGGCTCCATTGTCGCGTTCACGTCTTACGCCTGGCTGTTGCAGCGCGCACCGCTTCCCCTGGTGGCGACCTACGCGTACGTCAATCCGGTGGTCGCGGTGTTCCTGGGCTGGCTCTTTCTGTCCGAGGCGCTGACCTGGCCGATCCTGGTCGGGGGCGCGATCGTGGTCGGCGGGGTGTTCCTGGTCGCGCGTAACGAACGCTGAACGCTCCGTGAGCGAACCTCCCGTTATGCATTCAAGAAGGTAACGACTTGGTCGAATCACCCTGACCAATGATTTACTTCTTGACGACATACGAGAGGTGGGCTTGACTCCCCTCACCTCGCCGTAGGGACACGGCGCTGTCAGGGAGGCACCACCCACCATGAACTCGATGACGCGTCGACTCGTCATCGGCACGGCCGCCGTGTCGATGGCGCTGTCGCTCGCCGCCTGCGGGAACGACAAGCCCTCGTCGTCCACGGGCAACCAGTCCATCGGACTGCTGTTGCCCGAACGCTCCTCGTCCACCCGCTACGAGGCGTTCGACAAACCACTGATCGAAGCGTCCGTCACCGGGATGTGCACCAAGTGCACCCTGGACTACGCCAACGCCGACGGCGACGAGAAGGTGCAGAAGGAGCAGTTCGACGCGCTCCTCTCCCGCGGGGTCAAGGTGATCCTGCTCGACCCGGTGAACGCCGCCGTCACCGCGCCCTGGGTCGAGGAGGCCACCCGCAAGGGCACCAAGGTCATCGCGTACGACCGGCTGGCCGCCGGGAACGTCGCCGCCTACATCTCCTTCGACAACCAGCGCACCGGCGAACTCCAGGGCCAGGCACTGCTGGAGGCGCTGGGCAAGCGCGCTGCCGACGCCGAGGTCGTCATGATCAACGGTGCCGAGACCGACCCCAACGCCGCCGACTTCAAGACCGGCGCCCACAAGTCGCTGGACGGCAAGGTCAAGCGGATCGCGTACGAGCAGTCCGGCGAGTGGAAGCCGGAGGTCGCCGCCGCGAAGATGGACGAGGCGATCTCCAAGCTCGGCAAGAACGGCTTCCAGGCCGTGTACTCGGCGAACGACGGCATGGCCGGCGCGATCATCGACGAGCTGCACAAGGCCGGCCGCACCGACGTGCCGGTCGGCGGGCAGGACGCCTCGCTCGACGCTGTCCGCCGGGTCCTCACCGGCGAGCAGGCGTACACGATCTACAAGCCGTACCAGCCGGAGGCCGACGCGGCCGCCAACATGGCGGTCTACCTGGTGAAGGGCATCGACATCACCGCGGTCGCCTCCACCATGACCGAGTCGAACGGCCTGCAGATCCCCTCGATGCTGCTCACCCCGATCGTCGTCACCAAGGCCAAGGTCGTCGAGACGGTCATCGACGGCGGCCTCTACAAGGCCGAGGAGATCTGCACCCCGCAGTTCGCCAAGGCCTGCAAGGACGCCGGGGTCCCCGGCAGCTACTGACCGGAGCGGGCGGCGCGGCTCCTTGTGCGGGGGTGCCGCCCCGCCCGCTCCTCCTCCGGCCCCGGACCGGCACCCGTCCCCGCCCGCTCGGCGGTGACCGCCCGCCACACCGGGACGGCCAGCACCACCATCGCGGCGCCGAACAGCAGGAAGGTGCCGGGCGTGCCCAGCAGGCGCTGCAGCAGCAGGCCGACGGCCGCCCCGGCCGGCATCGCGCTCATGATCACCGCGCGGTAGGCGCCGCCGACCGCGCCGCGCACCTCCGGCGGCGTCAACCGCTGGCGGAGCGTCACGGTGAGCACGCCCCACATGCCGCCCAGGCAACTGCCGACGGTCATCGCCGCGAACAGCGGCACCCCGCGCAGGAACACCGGCCCGACGAACACCAGCCCCCGGCCGAGCCGGGTCGCGCACAGCACCGGCGCGCCGCCGAAGCGGCGTTCGGCCCGGTGCGCGGTGAGCGAACCGACCGCGGTGCCGACGCCGACCGAGCCGAGCAGCACCCCGTCCCCGGTGTTGGCCAGCACGGACGCCCCCAGCAGCACGCGCAGCGGCCTCGGGCGGCTCCGCGGCCCCGGGCGGTTCGCGGGCTCCGCCCGACGGTCGGCACAGGACTCACGACCGAAAGCCAGTACCCGAACTTCTCTGCTGGAACACCCCGCTGACGAGTGCGAGGCAGATCACAGGACGGCGACCCGGCACCCGCCGCCGCGCGGACTGTGATGCACTGGGCGCCTTGCCGAACGATGGGGAGCGTGCGACATGGACCTGCGGACCGATTACTTCCGGGCCGCCGACGAGGCCGCCGTGCAGCGGGTGATGCGGCACGGGCAGCGGCCGCCCGCCGAGGCCTTCGAATCGGTGCAGGCCCGCGGGATCGACCCCACCGTCTCGCTCCCCCACCTGGTGGCCGCCCTGCGCGGCGAGGGCTCCCCGGTCAAGGAGGGCCCGGACCGCTCGGTCTGGCCCACCGGCCTGCAGCCCTGGCACCCCGAGGCCCCGGCCACCGCCGTCGACCTCGACGACCCCTGGATGACCGGCCCGTGGGTGGTCGAACTCTCCGACGAGACCCGCGACGCCCTGGCGGGCATCCAGCGCAAGCGGCTGCCCCAGCTCACCAGCCAGTGGAACCGCACCGACGAACTCAAGGGCGTGGAACGGATCGAACTCATGCGCCTGATCCACCAGTTGGGCGTCCTGGCCCGCCGCGCCCAGCAGGACGGCCAGCACCTGTACTGCGCCATCGCCGAATGACCCCCACCCCCTGCGTACGCCTTCTTCCGCGCCCCGGACCGGGCCGCCGTCCTAGCCGCCCTCCCCCTCCCCCTCCCGCTCTTCTCCCCTCCCCTCCGGCCCGCCGCCCAGGCGACCACGCCTCCCCCTCTTCCCGCCTACCGCCGCCGCCCCGCGCGTTGGGTGACCGCGATGCAGGCGACCACGGCGAGGGCGGTCGGGAGGGCGGTGGCGGGGAGCGTCTCGGCGAGCAGCAGGACGGCCCAGCAGAGCGTCAACAGCGGCTGGGCGAGCTGGAGTTGGCTGGCGCGCGGAACGCCGATGGCGGCCATGCCGCGGTACCAGACCACGAAGCCGCCGAACTGGGAGACCGCGGCCAGGTAGGCCAGTCCGGTGACGCCGTGCCAGGTGCCGTGCACGGGTTCGAAGGTGAGGGCGAGCGCGTCCGTGAGCACGTTGACGGGCAGCGCGGCGAGCACGCCCCAGCCGATCACCTGCCAGCCGGGCAGGTCGCGGGCCAGTCGCCCGCCCTCCGCGTAGCCGAAGGCGCAGAGCAGCAGCGCCCCGAACAGGTACAGGTCGGCGGTGGTCAGCCCGGCGCCGCCGCTCTGCTGGACGGTGAAGGCCAGCACGGCGGCCGCCCCGGCGGTCGCGGCGAGCCAGAACGCCCGGGGCGGCCGGGCCCCGGCCCGCAGGGCGCCGACCGTGGCGGTGGCCAGCGGCAGCAGGCCGATCACCACCGCGGAGTGCGCGGTAGAGGAGAGCCGCAGCGCGAGCGTGGACAGCAGCGGGAAGCCGACCGCGCTGCCCACCGCGACGGCCGCCAGCGCGGGCCAGGCGGAGCGGGGCGGGACGCGGGCGCCGGTGGCGAGCAGGCAGGCGCCCGCCAGCAGCGCGGCGAGGACGCCGCGCAGGCCGGTGACCGTCCAGGGGCCGAAGCCCTCCAGGGCCCAGGCGGTGGCGGGGAAGCTGAAGGAGAAGGCGAGCACCCCGAGGGCGGCCTGTGCGGTGCCGCCGAGCGGCCCGACCGCTATCGGGCGGAGTCCAGTAGCGCTATTCTGTGCTGTCATACAGGACGGTAGCAGTTGCCGCCCGCGCGCCGGAAGGGCCGACGATGAGCGTGCAGGAGCTGACGGACGCGCTGCGCACCACCGTGCTGCGCTACTCACCCGGGGAGCGGATCCCCAGTAGCAGGGAGCTGGTGGAGCGCTACCGGGTCAGCCCGGTCTCGGTGTCGCGGGCGATCCGGGAGCTGGTCGCGGAGGGCGTGGTGGTGTCCCGGCCGGGCGCGGGGGTGTTCCGGGCCCGGCCGCGGCCCGCGCCCGCCGCGCAGGGCGACTTCTCCTGGCAGGAGGTGGCGCTCAGCGCGGAGGCGGGCGCGCCGCCCGCCCGGGTGGTGGACGCCTCGGGGGTGCTGGCGGCGCTGGCGATGGCCCCGCCGGAGGTGGCCGACCTGAACAGCGGCTACCCGCACGCCTCGCTGCTGCCGGAGCGGGCGCTGGCGGCCGCGCTGGCCCGGGCGGGCCGCCGTCCGGGCGCGTGGGGGCGGCCGCCGCTGGAGGGGCTGCCGGAGCTGCGCGGCTGGTTCGCCCGCGAGGTGGGCGGCGGGGTGACGGCGGCGGAGGTGCTGGTCACCGCGGGCGGGCAGAGCGCGCTGACCTGCGCGCTGCGTTCGCTGGCACCGCCCGGCGCGCCCGTCCTGGTCGAATCGCCCACCTATCCGGGCCTGTTGGCGATCGCCCGGGCGGCGGGGCTGCGGCCGGTGCCGGTGCCGGTGGACGCGGACGGGGTGATCCCGGAGCGGCTGGCGGAGGCGTTCGCGGTGTCGGGGGCGCGGCTGTTCGTCTGCCAGCCGCTGTTCCAGAACCCGACCGGCGCCGTTCTGCCCGTCGAGCGGCGCCGGGCCGTGCTGGCGGCGGCCAAGCAGGCCGGGGCGTTCGTGGTGGAGGACGACTTCGCCCGGCTGCTCGCGCACGCCGACGCGGGCGAACTGCCGCCGCCGCTGGCCGCGGACGACCCGGACGGCACGGTGGTGCACGTCCGTTCGCTGACCAAGGCGGCCTCGCCGAGCCTGCGGGTGGGCGCGCTGGTGGCCCGCGGTCCGGCGCTGGCCCGGCTGCGCTCCGTCCAGGCGGTGGACTCCTTCTTCGTGCCCCGCCCGCTCCAGGAGGCCGCCCTCGAACTGGTCACCTCCCCCGACTGGCCGCGTCACCTGCGCACGTTGGCGAGGGAGTTGGCCGACCGACGGCAGACCTTCGCCAGCGCCCTGGCCCGGCACGCCCCCGCCCTGCTGCCGCCCGGCCTGCCCCGCGGCGGCTTCCACCTGTGGCTGCCGCTGCCCGCCCAGCTCGACCCGTCCGCCCTCGCCACCGCCGCCCTGCGTCACGGCGTCCTCCTCTCCCCCGGCGCCAACTACTTCACCGCCGAACCCGCCCCCCGCGTCCGGGCCGGCTTCGCCGCCGCCGAGACCCACGCCCAACTCACCACCGCGGCCCGCCACTTGGGCGCCGCCCTGGAGTCCCTGGGCTGAACTCCCGCTCAGTGCGCGAACTCCAGCAGCGCGATGCCCGCCAGGACGGTCGCGCTGGCGGCCAGCCGCAGGCCGCCGAGCCGTTCGCGCAGGACCAGGGCGCCGATCAGCGCGGCGATGACGATCGAGGTCTCGCGCAGCGCGGCGATGGTGGGCAGGTCGCCGACGGTCTGCGCCCAGACCACCAGCCCGTACGCGGTGAGCGACATCAGCCCGCCCGCGACCCCGGTGGCACGGCCCTCGCGCAGGGCGGGCAGCAGGGTGCGGCCGCGGACGGCGGCCACCGCGGCGAGCACGGCCAGGCCCTGCAGGGCGAACATCCAGGCGATGTACCCGGCGGGCGAGTCGGCGGCGCGGACCCCGCCCGCGTCCACCACGGTGTACCCGGCGATCAGGACGCCGTTGCCCGAGGCGGCGGCGATCGCCGGGAGTTGGGCCCGCCCGGGAAGGCCGCCGACCAGTGTCAGGCCGGCCAGGCCGAGCGAGATCACCGCGACGGCGGCGAACTGCCCGGCGGGCAGCGGACGGTGCAGGACGGTGGCGGAGAGCAGGGCGACCACCGTCGGGGAGGTGCCCCGGGCGATCGGGTACATCTGCCCGAAGTCGCCGAGCCCGTAGGCGCGGGCCAGCAGCAACTGGTAGCCGACCTGGAGCACGGTGGAGGCCAGCAGGTACGGCAGGGCGGCCTGGCCGGGCGGCCGGACGAACAGCGCGAGCACCGCGCCGAAGGCCACGAACACCAGGTTCATCTGCGCGAGCCCGGCCAGCCGGTCGCGCACCCCGTGCACCAGCGCGTTCCACACGGCGTGCAGCAGCGCGGCGGCCAGCACCACGACCGGAACGGCGCCCTGGGTCACCGGCTCCCCCTCCCCGTACGGGCGGTCCCCGAAAGATGTACAGCCAACTTACCGCCCGAAGCACCCCCGCCGATTCCCGCTCCCGAACGTTCACCACCCCGCCGACCACCGTTCGAACGACCGCACCTCCCCCCAGACCTTCACAAATCCCCCATCAGTGCTCGAATTTGCGCGAAACCCGATATGATCACGCAGCTTCACTCAAGCATCTCCTCCGATGACCGTTCCGACGCACACCCTGGGGGGCGTCCGCCGTGATCCTGACCGTCACCCCGAATCCGGCGCTGGACGTCACCTACGCCGTCCCCGGCTTCCGCCCGCACACCAGCCACCGGGTCGCCGACGTGGCCGCCCAGGCGGGCGGCAAGGGCGTCAACGTGGCCCGGGTGCTCGCCGCACTGGGGCGGCCGGTGCGCTGCGTCCTGCCGCTCGGCGGGCCCACCGGGGAGACGGTGCGCGCCGACCTGGCCGCCGCCGGGCTCGACCACGTCGAGGTGCCGGTCGGCGGCGACACCCGGCGCACCGTCACCGTCGCGGACGGCGCCGACGCCACCGTGCTCAACGAACCCGGCCCGGCGCTGACCGCCGTCGAGTGGGACGCCCTGCTCGGCGAGACCGCCCGGCAGTTGCCGCAGGCCGCCGTCCTGGTCCTGTCCGGCAGCCTGCCGCCCGGCGCGCCCGCCGACGGCTACGGCCAACTCGTCGCCCTCGGAAGGCAGTTCCACCTGCCCGTGGTGCTCGACGCGGACGGCCCGGCGCTGCTCGCCGCACTCCCCGCCCGCCCCACCGTGATCAAGCCGAACGCCGCCGAACTCACCGCCGCCACCGGCCTGCCCGACCCCCGGGACGCCGCCCGGGTGCTGATCCGCCGCGGCGCCGAGTCGGTGCTCGCCTCGCTCGGCCCCGACGGGCTGCTCGCCGTCGACCGCCGGGGCGCCTGGCGCTGCACCCCGCCCGCCGCCGTCACCGGCAACCCCACCGGGGCGGGCGACTCCGTGGTCGCCGCCCTCGCCGCGGGCCTCTCCGGCAACGCGGGCTGGCCCGCCGTCCTGCCCGACGCGGTCGCCCTCTCCGCCGCCACCGTCCTCCACCCCCGGGCCGGCCACTTCGACGCCCCCGCCTACCGCCGCCTGCGCGCCACCCTGACCGCCGTCCGGGTCGGCAGCCCGGCCTCCTCCACCCCGTGACCCCACCCGCCGACCACCCCGCCGCACCGCACGCCGGGGGCACGGAGGTCCGATCGGCCCGGGCGACGGCGCGGGTCTGATGCCCCCTCCGCCCGGCGGGCCCGGTGCGGTGAGCGAACGGCGCTCACCGCGGGCCTGTCCGGTCGGGCGAGTGGGTGCGGGATCAGGTGTCGGCGGCGGATTCCGGGCCGGTCCGACGGCTGCGCAGTTGCTCGTTGATGCGCAGGGCCTCTTCGAGCTGGTCCTCGAGGATGATGATGCGGCAGGCCGCGTCGATGGAGGTGCCCTGGTCGACGAGGTCGCGGGCGCGCATCGCGATGCGCAACTGGTAGCGGGAGTAGCGGCGGTGGCCGCCCTCGGAGCGCAGCGGGGTGATGAGGCCCTGGTCGCCCAGGGACCGCAGGAAGCCGGGGGTGGTGCCGGTCATCTCGGCGGCACGGCCCATGGTGTACGCGGGGTAGTCGTCGTCGTCGAACGAGCTGCCTGGGTCCGGGGTGTGGGAGTTGTCGGTCGTCGTAGTCACTGCACCTCTCTTGGTTCCGGGAACGCGTCGAGGGGCCCCGGCGCCGTAGCGGCTCCGGGGCCCCGAAGGGGAAACAACACCATCTACCGGCCTGGGCCGGGTTCCTTGTTCCGCACTGCCCCGGGGGAGGGGACCTGCGGGGATCGCGTATGCGTGACCGAAAACCACCGTCCTCGTGCTCAAAGGGGGTCTGCGGTGTCCGCCCGGGTGAAAGGCATCACGGGCCGGGCGATCCTGATGGCGCTCTGTCCCTCCGTTCTTCCTCTTCGTGGACTGGTACTGCGAACTGCTGGTACTGCTCGACGGCAGCCCCTGATCACTGCGGGCCGCCCGGCCCGGTCGTCGGCCCTGTCGCCTCACTGCACACACGCTGGCTTCAGGACCCCACAACCGTGCCGACCTGCGAACTTCTCAATGCTTCCCGCCAGTTCGTGTCTGCCGGGCCATCTCTTCACTGCGCTTACGAGAGAAACGCTAACCCCGCGACGAGCCAATGTCTACTGCAGCCACGATAGATTTTTCGGTGTTCGAGAGACAGGTAGTCTGCGCTCCGCAGGATACGGGACGGAACGCGCGGGAACCCGGCCAGGACCACGAGCAGCAGCACGGACGAGAGGGCGACCGGTGGAAGAACCGAAGACGGCAGGTCAGGGGCGGGCGTCCGACCCGCAGGAGCGGACCTCGCTGGTGACCGCCCTCGCCGAAGCCGTCCGCGACCGGGACGAGCGGAGCCTGCGCCGCCTCCTGGCCCGGTTCGCCGAACAGGTCACCATCACCGACCTGACCGCCCTGCGCGACGCGCTCGACCCCCGCCGCCGCAGCCGACGGCCGGACTCCCGGTAGGCCGCGCGGCGCCCCGCCCCGGCCCGCTCCCGGCCGCCGACCTGCGGCTTCCGGTAGCCTGGCCAGTCCGACAAGTCACCCCGAGTCGGACATGTCAGGAGCTCTGCGCCATGGCCGCCGCCGTTCCGTCCCCGCCGTTCCCCTCCCCCCTGGTGGCCGCGGTCGACCTGGGCGGGACGAAGACCGCCGGTGCGATCGTCACCGGCGGCGGCGAACTGCTGGCCCGCACCGAGCACCCGACGGCCGCGGACGAGGACGCCGAGGCGGTGTTCGCGGGCGTCGCCCGGGTGCTGGACGACCTGGCCGGGCATCCGGCCTGGCCCGGCGTCACGGCGGTGGGCGTGGGCAGCGCGGGGCCGGTCGACACCGCGGCGGGCACGGTCTCCCCGGTCAACATCCCCTCCTGGCGCGACTTCCCGCTGACGCGGCGCATCGCGGAGCGGCTCGCGGACCGCGGCGCGCTGCCGGTGCGTCTGCTCGGCGACGGGGTGGCGCTCGCCGAGGCCGAGCACTGGCTGGGTGCCGCCGCCGGGTACCGCGACGCGCTGTGCATGGTGGTGTCCACCGGCGTCGGCGGCGGCCTGGTCCTCGACGGCCGGGTGCGCCCGGGCCCGAGCGGCAACGCCGGGCACATCGGCCACGTCAGCGTCCAGTGGGACGGCGACCCCTGCCCCTGCGGCGGACGCGGCTGCCTGGAAGGGCTGGCCAGCGGCCCCGCGATCGTCCGCCACGCCCGCGCGGCCGGCTGGCGCCCCACCGAGGGCGGCCCGCTCACCGCCCGCGCCGTGGCCGACTCCGCCCGCACCGGCGACGGCGCCGCCCTGACCGCCTTCGACCTCGCCGCCCGGGCCCTGGCCGCCGCGATCGCGGGCACCGCCGCCCTGGTCGAGCTCCAGGCCGTCGTGATCGGCGGCGGCGTCGCCCAGTCCGGCCCGCTCCTCTTCGACCCCCTCGCCCGCCACCTCACCCACTACAGCGGCCTCCCCTTCACCCGCGGCCTCCACCTCCACCCCGCCCACTTCGGCCCCGACGCGGGCCTGATCGGCGCGGCAGCGGCCGCCCTCCGCGCGTAGGCAGAGAGCCCCCGTCAGGGGCTCGGGGAACGGCGAGTCCGTGCTGCGCACTGGCCCCGTCAGGGGCTCGGGGAACGGCGAGTCCGAGCTGCTGACGGCCGGAGCCCACCGGAAAGTCCGTGCTGCTTCGGGCCGCCGTAACAGAACCCGAAGCAACGGCACGCACCGGCAGTGCACCGCCAGCAGCCCCGAGCCCGCCGTTCCCCGGGCCCCTGAATACGCACCCTCCCCAGCGCCTGCCTACCCTGGAGCCATGCAGCCGCTCGCGCCCTCGGCGCTGTGGAAGATCGCAACGCCGTCGCCGTCCTGGCGGCTGCCCGGGGTGGCGATGGCCGGGTTCCGGGCGCGGGGCCCGGCGGACCTGGGGGTGGTGCCGTTCCCGGCGGTGACGTTGGCGATCGACCTGGGGGCGGAGCCGCTGCTGGTCACGGACGGCGGGCGGGAGGTGCGCGGCAGCGCGGTGGTCGGGTTGTCCCGAGGCGGCCCGCAGGGCGGCTTGCGGGGCGCCGGGCGGGACGTGCAGTGCCTGCAGGTGCGCCTGTCGCCGGTGGTGGCGCACGCGGTGCTGGGCGGTTTCGCGGTGGAGGGCGGCCCGCTGGCCGGGCTGGACGAGGTGTGGGGCCGGGACGCCGCCCGGTGGGAGGAGCGGCTGCGGGCGGCGGCCTCCTGGGAGGAGCGTTTCGCCCTGGTGGCCGGGGCGCTGGCCGCCCGCCGCACCGAGGGCCGCCCGGTGGATCCGGAAGTGGCGTACGTGTGGGCCGAGTTGGCACGTTCGCACGGCACCTCGCGGGTGGACGCGCTGGCGGCGGAGGTCGGATGGAGCCGCAAGCGCCTGTGGTCGCGCTTCCGGTCCCAGGTGGGCCTGGGACCGAAGCAGGCGGCCCGGCTGGTGCGCTTCGACCACGCGGCGCACCGCCTGGCGGCGGGCGGCCACCCGGCGGCCGTCGCGGCGGAGACGGGCTACGCGGACCAGTCACACCTGCACCGGGAGGTCGCCGACTTCGCCGGACTGACGCCGTCCGCGGTGGCGCGCGAGCCGTGGCTGTCGGTGGACGGGGTCGCCTGGTCGGCCCCCGGCTACCTGCACAACTGACGCGCCCCCCGCGGAACATTCGGCCAAGACCCGGCCCGGCCCGCGCCGCGAGACTGCGGACATGACCGAGAACCCGTTCACCGCCCTGTCCCGGTACGGCGTCGACGCGCCCGGTTTCGTCGCCTCGACCTCCGCCCCCGGTGCGGCCTGCACGCTCGCGGCCGCGGCCCGCCCGTTCCGCGGCCGGACGGCGGTGGCCGCGCTGGGGACCGGGCTGCTGGTGCAGCCGGGGGTGCACCTGCACACCACGTTGCACGGCAAACTCCGGTTGTGGGAGCGCGAGTTGGACGCCCTGGAGCTGCGCGGCGACGAGCGGCTGCTGGATCTGGGCTGCGGCTGCGGCCGCGGCGCGGTGCTGATCGGCGCGGCCCGGCGGCTGTCGCGCGGCCGGGCGGTCGGGGTGGACCTGTGGGCGTCGAAGGACCAGAGCGGCAACACCCCGACCGCCACTCTGGCCGACGCCACCGCGGCGGGCGTCCGGGACCGGATCGACGGGCTGAGGGCCGTCCGTCCTCCGGTGGAGCCGCCCCGGCCCCTTCCGGCGAAGTCGCCCCGGCCCCTCAGCGGCTGATCGAGACGGCGAAGGGCGTGAAGCCGCTGGCCCGGATGACGTGCGGGACGAACAGGATCGCGGCCTCCGTGGCGCGGGCGGTCTCGATCCCGCCGAGGTCCGTGATCCACTCCTGCTGCCAGCCGAGGTCGGCGAGCAGGTCACCCACGGTCTTCTTGGCCTGCGGGTCGTCGCCGGAGAGGAAGGCGGTCGGCGCCTGGGCGAGCGCGGCGGGCGCGGTCATCACGGGGAAGAGCATCGTGTTGAGCGTCTTGACGACGCGCGTTTCGGGGAGTGCCTCCTGGAGTCGCTCGGCCAGGCTCGAACCGGGGTAGATCAGGTCGGCGGGCAGCCCGTCCGGTCCGTCGAGGGTGGCGTTGGAGACGTCGACGAGGATCTTCCCGGCCAGTTCGGCCCGCAGGTCCGCGAGGCGCTCCAGGGATCCGGCGCCCGGGGTCGCGTTGATGACGACCTGTGCCGTCCTGGCGGCGTCGGCGGCGGCGCCCGGTTCGCGGTCCACCGCGGTCACTTCATGGCCCGCCCGGATGAGCGCCCGGGCGAGGTTGCCGCCGACGCGGCCGTTACCGAGGACTGCGATCGTGGTCATGTTGTCCTGCTTCCTTGTCGTGGGTGCGGGTCGTGGCGGGTGGTCAGCGGGAGAGCGTGATGACGGCCCGGGCGTGGACGCCGGGCGCGGCGGCCAGGAAGCTGTCGCTCCGCGGGGTCCAGGGGCGGCCCTCGGCGTCGGTGATCCGGCCGCCGGCCTCGGTGACGAGCAGCGCGCCGGGCAGCAGGTCCGCGCGGGCGCCGGCGAACTGCCAGAAGGCGTCGATCCGGCCGGCGGCCACGTTCAGCAGGTGCAGGGTCGCGGGCACCGAGGTGCGCACCACGAGCGCGTCGGAGAGCATCGCGGTGATGGAGGAGCCGATGCGCCGCACGACCTCCTCGTCCTCGTCCGGCCGGGCCTGGCTGGTGGCCACCAGGCCCAGACCGAGGTCCGTGGTCGGGGAGACGCGCAGGGGCCGGCCGTCGAGGTGGGCGCCGGCGCCGGTGAGCGCGGTGTAGGTCTCGCCGGTCAGCGGCAGGTGGACCACGGTGAGCACCGGCCGGTTGTCGCGGACGAGGGTGGCGGTCACCGCCCACTCCGGCAGGGCGTGCAGGTGGTTGACGTTGCCCTCCGCCGGGTCCACGACCCACCACTCGCCGGGCGGCAGCGCCCCGCCGTCCAGCTCGTCCTCCACCCAGCCGGCGTCCGGGCGCAGCCCCGTGAGGGCGGGGCGCAGGATGGCGAGGGCCGCGTCGTCGTTGGCGGCGAGCGCGCTCATCAGCTCTTCGCGGGTCCGGTAGGTGACCACGTCGCCGAACCGCTCCCGCAGTACGGAGCCCGCCGCGCGCACGGCGTCAGCGGTCTGCGCGAGCAGGCCGGTGTCGGACGCGGAGCCGGTGGGCGCGGCGATTTCGGTCGCCCGGAGGGTCTCGGACATGGTGGTGCTCCCGTCTGAGGAGGGGGGTGGTCGAGCGGAGCGGGCGAACCCGTGTTCCGTCCGCGCCTGCATTTCGAAGGTAGAGGGGGCGATGATTAACCTCAAGTGCATGTAAGGCACTGCTGGAATGACTCTCGTGCAATTGAAATTGCCGCCTCCCCGCCGCCCGGCAAGCTCCTGGCGGACGACGTGCGGCGATGGCCGGGATGCTCAACGGCACGGCACGGCACGGCGCCGAAGGCGACGGGCACCGGTCGAGCTGCGTGCTGTCGGCGTGAGCGGTGCAGGAGAAGGCGGTCGGCAGGCCCTCGCCCGCCCGCGGGACGGCGCGGGCGGCGTCGTCGTTCGTCGCGTTCGCCGGTGGGGGTGGAGGAACCGGGTTCGCCGCCGATCGGCGGAGGCTCGGCCGCACCGGGTCGGACCGTGCGGCATCCGGCGCCGCCGGGCCGTTGCCCTGACGAAACGCTACTGGTCGGCGGTGTCCGGCGCGGTGAACAGGCCCTGGAGGGTGCGGGTTGCCAGGTTGAGCAGCCAGGTGTGGGCGGGGTCGTCGTCGTACCGCTGGTGCCAGAGCAGGTAGAGGGGCACGGGCGGCAGGTCGAACGGCAGCGGCAGCGTGGTCAGACCCAGCTGCTCGCGGGCGGAGCGGGTGACCGCGTCGGGGAGGGTGACCACGACGTCGGCGTCACGGGCGAGCTGCAGGGCGGTGTCCGTCGCTGGGGCGGAGACGATGACACGGCGCTCGTGCCCGAGGGCGGCCACGACGTCGTCGACCCGGTCGCGCAGGCTTCCGCGCCGGGAGACGGTCACGTGGTCGGCCGCCGCGTACCGCTCGACGGTCAGCGGCCCTTCGGCGAGCGGGTGCCCCGCCCGGACGGCGAGGATGATCCTGTCCTGGCCGATGAGGCGGTGACGGATGTCGGGCTGGGGCGGCGGTGCGGCGCTGGAGGCCACGTCGACCTCGCCGCGGCGCAGCTCGGGGGTGTCGTGGCCGGGCTCGACCGTGAGGCGCATCTTCACCTTCGGGGCCTGGCGGTGGACCGCGGCGACGAGGGCGGTCCCGCAGGCGGTGGTGAGGGCGTCGTGCAGGCGAACGGTGAACACCCGCTCCAGGCCCGCCAGGTCGAGGTCCGTACGGGAGGACAGCAGCCGGTGGGCCTGCTGCACCAGGGCGTGGACCTCGGTGCGCATGGCCAGCGCGCGAGGGGTGGGCGTCATGTGGCGTCCGGTGCGCACCAGGATCTGGTCGCCGGTGGCCTTGCGGATGCGGCCCAGCGAGCGGCTCATCGCCGGGGCGGTGACGTGGAGCCGCTCCGCGGCTCCGGCCACACTGCCCTCTTCCAGCAGCGCGTCCAGGGCGGTGAGCAGGTTCAGGTCCAGTTGCACGACAGTGACTATAGGAGTGGCGGCCGTGCGCCGGTCGTCAACGGCGGGACTCGTCCTCCCGGGAGGAGGCACCGGCCTCCTGTCCGCAGCCGCGGAACCGGGCTGGCGAGGCCGCTACACGCCCCGCGTCGAACGGACCTACCGCCTGGAGCAGATCGTCGACGCCCACGCGCACGCCGAACGCGGACGCAACCGCGGAAAGATCGTGATCCGCCTCTGAAGCGAGGGCCCGGCGCGGGCGCGCCGACCCGCCCGCCCCGGGACCGCAACGCTGCTCGGGAGCGATCGGGGCCGGCGGCTCAGAGGCTCAGCGACTCCAGCACCAGCAGCGCGCCCACCGCGAGGTTGGCCCAGCGGTAGATGACGAGCACGGCGACGAACTCGCGGATGGTGGCGCTGGGCCAGAAGTACGCGGCGGTGGGCGAGCCGACGACGTGGCCGCGGACGCCCTCGCGGCGGGCGAAGACGGCGGCGCGGAAGGCGTGGAAGTTGTTGGTGACGACGACGCAGCGGTAGTCGGGGTCGGCGGCGGCCATGATCGCGTGGCTGAAGCGGAGGTTCTCCTCGGTGGTGCGGGAGCGGTCCTCGCGGACGATCCGGTCGGCGGGGAAGCCGCGTTCGACCAGGTGGTCGGCCATCGCCTGGGCCTCGGGGAGCTGCTCGTCGGAGCCCTTGCCGCCGGAGACCAGCAGCAGCGGGGAGCGGCCGCGGTCGACCTGCCGGTCGTACAGGCGGCGGGCGCGTTCCAGGCGGCTGGCGAGCAGCGGCGGGACGCGGCTGCCGTCGCGCAGGCCGGTGCCGAGGACGACCACGTAGTCGACGTCCTCGCGGGGGGTGAGGCGGCCGTAGAGGTAGGCGTAGCCGACGAAGCAGGCGAACAGGAAGGAGAGGTAGCAGGCGAGCACGAAGACGGTGCGGGCGACCACCACCAGCGCCTCGGAGTCGGCCCGGGTCGCGGCCAGCAGCAGGGCGATGACGGCCAGGATGCCCAGTCCGCACAGCAGGGCGAGCAGGTTGCCGAGGCTGCGGCCCTCCTTGCGGAGCATCTTGAGGCCGTTGGCGATGAGCAGCCCGGCCAGCACCACGCTGCCCAGCGCGGGGACGAGCACCACGACGACCAGGACGGTCTCGGCGGCGGCCGAGTCGGCCCGGTGGAGGGTGCCGAGCAGGGCGAGGGCGAACAGGGCGACGGCGAGTCCGAGGCAGACGGCGTTGCCGAAGCGCCGCCGGTCGCGCAGCACGCCGACGCCGAACAGCAGGAGGAAGAGGAGCGCGAGGGCGTACAGGAGCATGGGGGCAAGCCTAGGAGAGGACGGGCCTCCCGCCCCGCCGTGGATCGACGGCGGGGCGGGGTGAGGGGCCGTCAGCGGCGGCCGGAGAGCACGCCGCCCTTCTCCGGGAGCCCCTCGGCGAGGTCCTCGGCGATCATGCGCTTGGCGATGGCGTCGGCGGCGGCGCGCAGTTCGGCGCTGCGCGGGCGGCCGCGGTCCTCCTCCAGGCGGCGGTTGAGCCAGTCGGACCAGGCGCGGGTGATGGTCGCGGCCTCCCGGCTGCCCGCCTCGGTGTGCTGGTAGAAGCCGTTGTGGGCCTCGAGGAAGCCTTCGACGACCATCCGGTCGAAGACCGGCTGGAGGACCTCCGGGGGGATCCGGCGGCGGGCGGCGATCAGGTTGAGGCTGGCGTGGCCGACGGTGCGGGTGAAGAGTTCGACCTGCATGACGGCCCAGGAGCCGGCCACGTCGAGCCGGGTGCCGGAGGTGTCGACGACCTGTCGGGCGGTGTCGAGCCCGGCGGTGCCGAGGAGTTTGGCGACGGCGAGTTCGAGGACCTTGGAGGAGTCGCCGGAGGACGGCTGGGCGAAGCCCTCGCCCATGTCGGAGGAGCTGGCCCGGGCGGAGTCGCGGAGCTTGACCTGCTTGAGGAAGAGCGCGACGACGAAGCCGACCAGGGCGACCGGGACGGTCCACAGGAAGACGGTGTGCAGCGAGTCGGCGTACGCCTGGATGACCGGCGCGGCCTGCTCGGGGGGCAGTTCGTGGACGCCGTGCGGGCTCTGCGCGGCGGCGGCGAGCTGCTGCGGGTCGGCGCCGGTGGTCTGCGCGGTCCGGGTGACGGCGGCGGTCAGGTTGGTCTTCAGCGAGTTGGCGTAGATGGTGCCGAAGACGGCGGTGCCGAACGAGGAGCCGAGGGTGCGGAAGAAGGTGACGCCGGAGGTGGCGGTGCCCAGGTCGGTGTAGTCGACGGTGTTCTGCACGGCGATGGTGAGCACCTGCATGCACAGGCCGATGCCGGTGCCGAGCACGAACATGTAGACGCTGGCGAGCCAGGCGCTGGTGCCGACGTCCAGCAGCGAGAGCAGGTAGAGGCCGACGCCCATCACCACCGAGCCGATGATCGGGAAGAACCGGTACTTGCCGGTCTTGGAGACCACGTTGCCGGAGAAGATCGAGGCGATCAGCAGGCCGAGCACCATCGGCAGGGTGCGCACGCCGGAGACGGTCGCCGAGTCGCCGTCGACGTACTGCAGGAAGGTCGGCAGGAAGGTCAGCGCGCCGAGCATCGCGAAGCCGACGATGAAGCTGAGGATCGAGCAGACGGTGAACACCTGGTTGCGGAACAGCCGCATCGGCAGGGTGGGTTGGGCGGCCCGGGTCTCGGCCCAGCAGAACAGGGCGAGCGCGACGACCCCGGCCACGAACAGGCCGATGATCACGGGCGAGCCCCAGGCGTACTCGTTGCCGCCCCAACTGGTGGCCAGGATCAGGGCGCTGGCGCCGATCGCGACCAGGGTGATGCCCAGGTAGTCGATGACCGGGCGGACGCCGGACTTGACCACCGGGATGTTCCGGGCCGCGGCGACGACCACCACGATCGCGATCGGCACGTTCACGTAGAACGCCCAGCGCCAGGACAGGTGGTCGGTGAACAGGCCGCCGAGCAGCGGGCCGACCACGGTGGCCACGCCGAAGACCGCGCCGATCGCGCCCTGGTACTTGCCGCGCTCGCGCAGCGGGATGACGTCGGCGATCAGCGCCATCGAGGTGACCATCAGGCCGCCCGCGCCGACGCCCTGGACGGCCCGCCAGACGATCAGCAGCAGCATGTTGGTGGACAGGCCGCACAGGAAGGAGCCGAGGATGAAGACGATCGCGGAGACCTGGAAGACCACCTTGCGGCCGAACAGGTCGCCCATCTTGCCGACCAGCGCGGTGGTGACGGTCTCCGCGAGCAGGTAGGAGGTCACCACCCAGGACATGTGGGAGGCTCCGCCGAGGTCGGCCACGATGGTGGGCAGCGCGGTGCCGACGATGGTCTGGTCGAGTGCGGCCAGCAGCATGCCCAGCATGATGGTGCCGAACACGACGTTCCGCTGCCGCCGGTCGAGGACGGGCGGGGCTGCCTGGCTGACTTCGCTGGAGGTGGTCACCCTGGCATCGTCACATTTCGTCCCGTTCTGACCGATCCGACACCCCGATCGGCCGGTGCAGGACCAGCCGATGGTGCGACCAGTGGACGGGCCCGCGCGGAACGGGCCCGTCCCCGTCAGGAGTTGCGCTGGAGGTCGCCGGTGAAACCCTGCTGGACGAAGTGCAGCGAGCCGTCCTTGTTCGGGGTGAGGACGCCGTCGCCGGTGAGCGGGGTGCAGCCCGCGCTGACGGTGCCGACGACGGTCCGGGCGGTCAGGCGGGTCTTGCTCGCGGAGACCAGGGACGCCTCGTTGGTGCACATCACCTGGCCGGTGCCCAGGCCGCCGTCGGTCTCCACGTAGGCGATCGAGTCGCCGACCGCGCCCTGGTGGACGGTGAACCGCATGACGATCTGCAGCCCGTTGCCCCCCGAGCTGACCGTCCCCTCGAAGGTGCCCAGGAACGCCTCCGCGACCGCGTCCCCGTCCTGCCGCTCCGCCGAGGGCGAGGGCGAGGGCGGGGCCTCGGCCTTCTTGCTGTCGTGTCCGGCCGGCGTGGGGCTCGCCGGTCCGTCGCTCCTCCCGGAGGTCGGGGCCGCCGTCACGGTCGGCTTGCCCGTCGCCTCCCCCGACCCGCCCGGCCCGCCCGTCGCGGCCCACACCCCCAGCCCCGCCAGCACCGCCGCGACCACCCCGGTCGCCACCAGCGGTCCCGCCCGCCGCTTCGACGGCTGCTGCACCACCACGGGGTACGGGTACCCGCCCGGCGGCGTCTGCCCGGCGTACGGGTTCGCGCCCGGGGCGGGGTACGCGCCCGGGGGCGTCCGCCCGGCGTACGGGTCCGGCGGCGGGCCGAAGGACGGCGGCGCCGGGTACGGGGCGGTGGGGGCGGTCGGCGGGGCCTGCGGGGCCTGTGGGGCCTGGGTCGGGGCCTGCGGGGTCGGGGCGGCCAGGACGGTCGGCGGGGGCGGCTGCACCGGGTCGGGCCGCGACTCCAGGTCCAGCAGCGCGACGGCCATCCGCGCCACCTCCTCCGAGACCGCGCCCGGCAGCCAGCCCCGCTCGCCGAGCCGGGTCAGCCCGGCGGCGCTCCGCTCCAGCCGCTCCCGGACCTGCGCCGGGGTCGGCCTGCGCTCCGGGTCCTTGTCCAGGCACGCCCGCACCAGGCCCAGCAGGTCGCCGTCCAGGCCGCCGAGCTCCGGCTCCTCGTGGACGATCCGGTAGAGCAGCCCGGCCGCGCTGTCCTGCTCGCCGAACGGGGCCCGGCCGGTCGCGGCGAAGGCCAGCACCGCACCGAGCCCGAACACGTCGCCCGCCGGGCCGGAGGGGCGTCCCTTGGCCTGTTCCGGCGACATGAAGCCCGGCGAACCCACCACGTACCCCGAGCGGGTCAGCGCGGAGGTCGCGTCCAGCGCGCGGGAGATGCCGAAGTCGATCAGCCGCGGCCCGTCCAGCGCCAGCAGCACGTTCGACGGCTTCACGTCCCGGTGCAACAGCCCCAGCGCGTGCACCGCCTCCAGCGCGTCGGCCAGGCCCGTGCCCAACGCCCGCACCGTGTCCGGCGGCAGGGCGCCGAACCGTTGCACCGCCTCCGTCAGCGAGGGCCCCGCGACGTACCCCGTGGCCACCCACGGCTGCGGCCCCTCGGTGTCCGCGTCCAGCACCGGCGCGGTCCACCGCCCGCCGACCCGCCGCGCCGCCGCCACCTCCTGCCGGAAGCGCTGCCGGAACTCCCGGTCCGCGGCGAACTCCTGGCGGACCGTCTTCACCGCCACCGTCCGCCCGCCCGCCGTGCGCCCGAGGAACACCTCCCCCATCCCACCGGCCCCCAGCCGCCCCACCAACCGGTACGGCCCGACGACCTGCGGATCGCCCTCGCCGAGACTCTCCAACGTTCCGCGCTCCTAGACTGCTCGCCGCCCACCGGGACGTGCCCCGACGCCACTCACGGGATCTTCACGAGGCACCATAGGGCCTCCACCACGCCCCCCGGCAGCGCTCCACCCGTTCCGGACCGGATCGGAACCTGACGGTTACTCGGCAACAGCCCACCACCCCCAACTCCCCCTCCCCGCCCCACCCGAGACACCTCCCCCCGCCACCGGACCGCTCTCTCCCCCTCCCCCCACCCCGCCGAAGGCGCCCCTCACCCCACCAAAGGCCCCTCCCCCGCCACCCCCCGGACCGCTCTTCCCCCTCCCCCCATCCCGCCGAAGGCGCCCCTCACCCCACCGAAAGCCCCTCCCCCGCCACCCCCCGGACCGCCGCGCGGAAGGCGGTCGGGGTGGTGCCCGTGCGCTGGTGGAAGAACTTGGCGAAGTTGGCCGCGTCGGCGAAGCCCAGGTGGTCGGCGATGCGGGCGGCGGAGCTCTCGCTGTGGGCGAGCAGGCGCTTGGCCTCCAGGACGACTCGGCGGTCGACGAACTCCTTGGCGCCCACGCCCGCCGCGGCGAGGGTGGCGCGGGAGAGGGTGCGCGGGGAGTAGCCGAGGTACTTCGCGTAGTCCTCGACCCGCCGGGTGCGGGTGAAGTGGTGCTCGACGGCCTGCCGGAAGCGCCGGTAGGTCTCGCCGGGTTCGGCCGCGGCGCTGCCGCACGGCGCGGGCGGGTTGGCGAGCCGGAGCAGCAGCGCGGCGAGCAGGTGCCGGAGCAGCGCGTGGTGGATCTCGGCGGGCAGGTCCGCGCCGGAGGCGTACTCGCGGTGGAGGTGCCGCACCGCGTGCCCGAGCGCTTCGCGTTCCGGCCCGTCGGTGTGCAGGACCGCGGCGGCGAAGGGGTCGTCGAGCCGGGCGGCGGCCACCGTCGCGGGGTCGGGGAAGCCGGGTTCGAACAGCACCAGGAGGCCGTCCGCGCCGTCGAGCTCGCCCCACTGCTGGACCTGTCCGGGCCGGACCCAGAGCCAGCTGCCGGGTTCGACGGTGTGGGCGGTGAAGTCGACGGTGTGGTGCAGGGTGCCGTGGTCGAGGGTGAGCAGGTGGTGGAAGGCGGGGCGCTGCGGCCGGTGGAAGACGCCGGTCCCGGCGGCCCGGCGGGCGCGGAGTTCGGCGAGCGTCATGACTTCGACGCCGACCGGTCCGCCGGGTGGCGCGGTGAACGGGACCTCGGGGATCGCCGTCCCGGACGCCTGGGGTTCGTTCGCTCGCATCGTCACCACATCCGCTGCCAGGCTACCTCCGGTTGATCTTCCGCCGGGAGGGCGGTTGTACGGTCGACAGCACCAGGCGGAGGGAGTCGGGATGGAGCGGCGGCCGACCTTGCACGACGTGGCGGGCGAGGCGGGGGTGAGCGCGAAGACGGTGTCGCGGGTGCTGAACGGGGACGGGCCGGTGGCGGCGGCGACCCGGGAACGGGTGCTGGCGGCGGTGCGGCGGCTGGGGTTCCGGCCGAACCTGATGGCGCGCAGCATCCGCACCGGCGGGCCGGACTCGACGGTCGGGCTGGTGCTGCCGGACCTGGGCAACCCGTTCTTCGGGGCGCTGGCGGACGGGGTGGAGGGGGCGGTGCGCGGGCGCGGGCTGACGGTGCTGCTGGGGTGCTCGGGCGGGGACGCGGCGCGCGAGGCGGAGGTGGTGGGGGCGTTCCTGGCGCGGCGGACGAGTGCGCTGCTGGTGGTGCCCGCGGGCGGCGGCGGGGAGACCCTGGCGGCGGCGCGGGCGGTGGGGGTGCCGCTGGTGTACCTGGACCGGCCGGGGCCGGGGGCGGACTGCGTGGTGTCCTCGAACCGGGCGGGGGCCCGGGAGGGGGTGGCGCACCTGCTGGGGGCGGGGCACCGGCGGGTGGGCTTCCTGGGCGACCTGCCCGCGTCGCTGTACACCCGGCGGGAGCGGCTGGCGGGCTGGCGGGAGGCGCTGGCGGCGGCGGGCCTGCCCGCCCCGGCGGAGCTGGTGGCGGGGGCGCGGACGGCCGCGGAGGCGGAGCGGGCGGCGCTGGCGCTGCTGGCCCTGCCGGAGCCCCCGACGGCGCTGTTCGCGTCGAACGTGAACGCGGCGACGGGCGCCCTGCTGGCCCTGGGCCGCTCGGGGCGGCGGGACGTGGCGCTGCTGTCCTTCGACGACCTGCCGCTGGCGGAGGTGCTGGACCCGCCGCTGTCGGCCGTCGCCCAGGCCCCGGCGCTGCTGGGCGCCACGGCGGCCCGGCTGGCGCTGGCCCGGCTGGACGGGGACGGCACGCCGCCGCGCACGGAGACCGTCCCGACCCGACTGGTGCTGCGCCCTGCGCGCGAGTAGCGGGTGGTGGGCGGCGGTCCGGCCGCGGGGAGTCGCGCCCGCCTTATTGCGACTGGCTTGCAATAACGCATGTCGTGCAGCAGAGTGGAGGCTGCGGGGTCGTCCGACGATCGTCTTCCCAACCGGCGTCCGCCGGGACGCGGCGTCGGCCCCGCGCCAGCCGTTCCCGGGAGCCCGTCAGGGCTCCAGCGGCAGCCGCACCAGCATGGTCTTGCCGCCGCCGTCCTCGTCCGCGACGGTCTCCGTGCCGCCGCCCGCCAGCGCTGCCAACTCCTGCACCAGGGACAGGCCCCAGCCGCCGCTGCCGTCCTGGTGCGGCACCTCGGGGGGCTGCGGGCAGTGCGGGTGGCGGTCGTGCACCCGGATCGCCAGTTCGCCTGCGCAGAAGTCGAGTTGGAGCGTGGTACGGGGTGATCGTGGGGCCGCGTGACGGACCGCGTTGGTGACCAGTTCGCTGACCACCAGCAGCACCGTGTCGGTCAGTGGGTGGTCCGCGTCCATCCCGCGGGCGGCCAGTTCGGTCCGCACTCCGCGGCGCGCCTCCGGCACGGACGCGGGGACGGTCGCCAGGCTCAGGCAGTAGCGCACGGTCTGGGGTGGGTCCGCGACAGCCATGGTCGGTCCCTTCACGAACGGGGGCGACCGGGCGGGAGCGGGAGGGCGCCGTCGTCCGGCCGCGTCGGGGCTCGGCAGCCCTGCCCCGTCCGAAGGAACCGGACAGATTACCGATACCCAGTACGGTAAGGCCGGACGGCCCCACTTGCGGCGGCGGATGCTGGACAGTGGCCACAACTCGCCAATGCCGGTCCCACCCCGGGGATCATGCCCACCGACCTGCTGGGACCCCTCGGCCCGGGCTCGCCGGAGCGCGTCGCTCCGCCGACCGCCGACCGGCTGAGCGACGAACCCGGCGACGGGGAGCGGGAGTTGCTCGCGATGACGACCGCGGGCGCGAAGGACGCGGTGATCGCCCGCAGCCCGGGCGCCACCCGGCGCACCATGACCCGCCGGACCGCCCGGCCGATGGGCGAGCCGAACGCCCGGGCCCGCTTCCAGTCCGGGCTGCAGGGCGTCGATCACGGCTGTGAGAAGGCGGGTTGACGTCGCGTCAGACGGCCGGGCCGCCGCCCGGGACGCGCTCGAACACCAGGTTGGTGCGGGTCTGCGCGACCGCCGGGTGGGCCGTCAGGTGGTCGACCACGAAGCAGCGCAGCGCCTCCGGGTCGGCCACCGCCACGTGCAGCAGGTAGTCGTCGCTGCCCGCCATGTGGAACACCGCCAGCACGCCCGGCAGTTCGGGCGCCGCGGCCCGGAAGCTGCCGTTCTGCTCCCGGGTGTGCGCCCGCAGCCGCACCGAGATCATCGCCTGCAGCGGCAGTCCGACCGAGGGCAGGTCCACCTCCGCGTGGTAGCCCGCGATCACCCCGCGCTCGCGCAGCGCCCGTACCCGCGCCAGGCAGGTGGACGGGGCGACCCCGACCTGCTCCGCCAGTGCGTTGTTGGGCGTCCGGGCGTTCGCCAGCAGCGCCCGGACGATCGCCCGGTCGACCGCGTCGAGCTCCGCCGCACGGGCCCGTGGAATGTTCGGCACGCCCCCAGCGTGACCGTCCGTGCCGAACATTCGCAAGAGCGCCCGGGCCCGCACCGAATCATCTGCCGCCGCTCTGGCCATTCGACGCTTTCAACTTCACCATCAACGGCCATGAGCCGACTCGACACCCGAGCCGTGCACGCCGGCCGCGACGACCTCGCCCGCCTCGGCACGCACGTCCCCCCGCTCGACCTGTCCACCACCTACCCGGTACCGGACCTCCCCACCGGCGGCGACGCCTACCAGGCGCTGGCCACCGGCGAACGGCCGCCCGCCGAGGGCGGCCTGGTCTACCAGCGGCTGTGGAACCCCACCGTCGCCCGCTTCGAACAGGCCCTCGCCGAACTGGAGGGCTGCGCCGAGGCGGTGGCCTTCTCCTCCGGTATGGCCGCGCTCTCGGCCTGCCTGCTCGCCGCCGCCGCGGAGGGCCGACGGCACGTGGTCGCGCTGCGCCCGCTGTACGGCGGCTCCGACCACCTGTTGGACTCCGGCCTGCTCGGCACCGAGGTGACCTGGGCCGCCCCCGGCACCCTCGCCGCCGCCCTGCGCCCCGACACCGGGCTCGTCCTGGTCGAGACCCCCGGCAACCCCACCCTCGACCTGCTCGACCTGACCGCCGTCGCCGAACGCTGCGGCGAGGTGCCGCTGCTGGTCGACAACACCTTCGCCACCCCCGTCCTGCAGCGGCCCGCCGCGTTCGGCGCCACCCTGGTGCTGCACTCCGCGACCAAGTCGATCGGCGGCCACGGCGACGTGCTCGCCGGAGCGGTCGCCTGCACCCCCGACTGGGCGCGGCGGCTGCGCCGGGTCCGGGCCGTCACCGGCGCGGTCCTGCACCCGCTGGCCGGCTACCTGCTGCACCGCGGCCTGCAGACCCTGCCGCTGCGGGTGCGCGCCGCCTCCGCCTCCGCCGCCCGGATCGCCGACTGGCTGGCCGAACAGCCCGGGGTCGCCGCCGTGCACTACCCCGGCCGCTCCGGCTCGCCCCTGCTCGGACGCCAACTCCTCGGCGGCGGCAGCACCCTGGCCTTCGAGACCATCGGCGGCTTCGAGCACGCCGCGGCGGTCGCCGAGCGCTGCGAACTGATCACCCACGCGGTCTCGCTCGGCGGCGTCGACACCCTGATCCAGCACCCCGCCTCGCTCACCCACCGCCCGGTCGCCGCCGCCCACAAGCCGACCCCGGCCCTGCTGCGACTGTCCGTCGGACTGGAGGACCCGGACGACCTGATCGCCGACCTGGCCAAGGCCCTGCTGCGGTAGCCGCCTCAGCCCGCCGCCCTGGAGGCCGTCCGCAGGTGGTCGAGGACCACCGGGTCGATCCGGCCCGCGACGAGACGGCCCTCCAGGTTCTCCACCCCCGCCCAGCGGTCCAGCGAGTCGTACCCCAGCCCGCCGAGCAACTCCCGTACCTCGGACGCGAGTTCCCCCTCCAGCGGGAGCAGCTGCGCCGGGTCCGGGACCCCGTGCAGCACCTCGTGCACGGCCAGCAGCCGGCGCAGCTCGGCGACCGGCTCCGCGTGGTCGTCCACCCGCAGGTCGTACGCGGTGTCGCCCCAGCCGCCGACCCCCCGCCCCGGCTCCACCACGTACAGCGCGGCGCTCTGCCGCCCGCGGGCGTCCCCGCCCGCCGCGTCGCCCGCCGCGAGGGCGGCCACCAGCCGGTCCGCGAACGGCAGCCGGGCGGCGGCCAGCCAGGCCGCCTCCATGTCCCGCACCACCTCGGGCCCGGTGAGGATGTTCCCCTGGATCGCGTACCCGTCCCCGGCGACGCCCCCGGCCCACAACAGGCACTCCGCCCCCGTGTACGTCACCCCGTCCCCCGCGGGCCCGACCACCCCCACCTGCCGGTGCGCCCGCCCTTCGTCCGCCGCGAGCAGCGCCGCCAGCACCCCGGCCGCCGCCACTCCGCTGCGCAGCACGGCCATCCCCTGCGGCCGGTACGCGACGTTGGCCCACGCCTGCGTCGCCAGCGCACCCACCCCGACCTCGGCCGCGGGCACCAGCGCACCGACCGACAGGAACTTGCTCGCCACGGCGACACCGAACGCGGTGCCCTGCCGGGCCACGATGGAGAAGGTCACGAGCCGCGACGATAGCCCTCACCGGGCCGTTCGTCCACGCCCTGCACCGACCCGGCAAGCTCCGGCAAGAGATCCGAGCGGGGAGAGCGGAACCGGGAGGCGAAAGCAGGGGCGCGGGGAACTGCGCGGCCGAGCGAGCACGCACAGCCGGATCGCGAAGCAGGACGAGAACCTGCACTGTCCCGCGATCTTGCCGACGTGCTCCTTCCTCTGCGCGCAGCTCCCCGCGCCCCTGGTTGCACCTCCCGGTTTCGCCTCCCGGTTCCGGCCCGGGCGAGGCGTCTCAGAGGTCGAACTTGGCCCGCTTCCCCTCCGGCACCAGCTCCACGTACTCCGGGTGCTTGGCGATCCAGCCGCGGATGAACGGGCAGTACGGCAGGACGCTCGCGCCGCGCTCGCGGACGGCGTCCAGCGCGGCGCGGGCCAGCTTGCCGCCGAGGCCCTGGCCCTCGAAGGCGGGGTCGATGACGGTGTGCACGAAGGCGACGGTGCGTCCCTCGTCGCGGAGCTGGTACTCGGCGAAGCCGGCGGGCCCGGCGTCGGTGCTGATCTCGAACCGGGACTGTTCGGCGTTGTCGCGGACCTGGGGTTCCATGGCGGTGACTCCTCGGGTGTCAGCGGGCGCGCAGCGCCGCGAGTTGCTGGGCGAAGGGGACGACCTGCTCGTGCTCGGCCGCCCGGGCGCGAGGGGTGGCGGGGCGGCCGACCAGGCTCTCGGCGAGTTCGCCCGCCGCGCGGGCGATCCGTGCGGCGAGCGAGCCGTCGGCGCCGTTCGCGCCCCAGTCCTCGGAGGCGGCGAAGACCGCGGTGGGGACGACCACGGCGCGCAGGTAGGCGAACAGCGGTCGCATCGCGTGTTCGAGGGCGAGGCTGTGCCGGGCGGTGCCGCCGGTGGCGGCGATCAGCACGGGCTTGCCGGTCAGCGCGTCCTTGTCGAGCACGTCCACGAAGGACTTGAACAGCCCGCTGTAGGACGCGGAGAAGATCGGCGTGACGGCGATGACCCCGTCCGCCTCCTCCACCGCCCGGACGGCGTCGCGCAGCGCGGGCGGGGGGAAGCCGGTGACCAGGTTGTCGGCGATGTCGCGGGCGAGCGCGCGCAGTTCGACGACCTGGACGTCCGCCTCCCGCCCGGCCTCGCGCAGGTCGCGGGCGGTGGCCTCGGCGAGGCGGTCGGCGAGCAGCCGGGTGGAGGAGGGGACGCTGAGCCCGGCCGTCACCACGACGAGCTTGAGGGCGCTCACTTCGACGCCACCTCCGTCTCCCTGGCGGCCACGCGCGCGGCGTGGGTGGGCCCGTCCGGCACCTCGGCCGGGCGGTTCTTGGCGAACTCGGCGCGCAGCACCGGGACGACCTCCTCGCCGAGCAGGTCGAGCTGTTCCAGGACGGTCTTGAGCGGGAGCCCGGCGTGGTCCATCAGGAAGAGCTGGCGCTGGTAGTCGCCGAAGGTGTCGCGGAAGGCGAGCGTCTTCTCGATGACCTCCTGCGGGCTGCCGACGGTGAGCGGGGTCTGCGCGGTGAACTCCTCCAGCGAGGGGCCGTGGCCGTAGACGGGGGCGTTGTCGAAGTACGGGCGGAACTCGCGGACGGCGTCCTGGGAGTTCTTCCGCATGAAGACCTGGCCGCCGAGGCCGACGATCGCCTGCTCGGGGGTGCCGTGGCCGTAGTGGGCGTAGCGCTCCCGGTAGAGCTCGATCAGGCGCTGGAAGTGCTCCTTGGGCCAGAAGATGTTGTTGGCGAAGAAGCCGTCGCCGTAGTAGGCGGCCTGTTCGGCGATCTCGGGACTGCGGATGGAGCCGTGCCAGACGAACGGCGGGGTGTCGTCGAGCGGGCGCGGGGTGGAGGTGAAGGACTGCAGGGGGGTGCGGAAGCGGCCCTGCCAGTCGACGTTCTCCTCGCGCCAGAGCTGGTGCAGCAGGGCGTAGTTCTCGACCGCGAGCGGGATGCCCTGGCGGATGTCCTTGCCGAACCACGGGTAGACCGGGCCGGTGTTGCCGCGGCCCATCATCACGTCGACCCGGCCCTCGGCGAGGTGCTGGAGCATCGCGAAGTCCTCGGCGATCTTCACCGGGTCGTTGGTGGTGATCAGCGTGGTCGAGGTGGAGAGGATCAGCCTCTCCGTGCGGGCCGCGACGTAGCCGAGCATGGTGGTGGGCGAGGACGGGACGAACGGCGGGTTGTGGTGCTCGCCGGTGGCGAACACGTCGAGCCCGACCTCCTCGGCCTTGAGCGCGATGGCCACCATGGCCTTGATCCGCTCGTGCTCGGTCGGGGTCCGCCCGTTGGTGGGGTCGGTGGTCACGTCGCCGACGCTGAAGATGCCGAACTGCACCGCTCTCAACTCCTTCGAGGTTGATTCAACATTCAACCACTCGCGACAACGGCACGCCACCCGCCCCTATTCCCGGCCCTCCGCCGCCTCCTCCGCCGCCCCTTCCACCGTCTCCCCCAGCGCCTCGTCCAGCCAGGCCAGCCAGAACGACTCCAGCTGGATGCCGCCGCGCAGCACCAGGTGCTGCAGCCGGTTCTCCCCGGCCGCGGCCTCCGGCGGGAAGTCCCGCCGCTCGATCTCCAGGTACTCGGCGAGCTGCGCCCGGTGCAGTTCGCGGTGCCGGGCCAGCTCCTCCCCCAGTCCGTCCAGACCCAGCACGGCGGCGGCCCGCAGCCGCAGCAGCAGCGGGTCGCGGACGGGCTTCGGGTCCTGCGGCAGGGCGGTCCACCGGGCCAGCTCGGCCCGCCCGTCCGGCAGCACCTCGTACTCCTTGCGCTGCCCGCGCCCCGCCCCCGGGCCGGACGCCCGGACCAGGCCCGCGCGCTCCAGGCGTCCGAGTTCGCGGTAGATCTGCTGGTGGGTGGCCGACCAGAAGAACCCGATCGACCGGTCGAACCGCCGGGTCAACTCCAGCCCCGAGGACGGCTTCTCCAGCAGGGCGGTGAGGATCGCGTGCGGCAGTGACATGCGGCCGATCGTACGGGCAGGCCGGGCCCCGGTGGGGCGCTGACCTGTGACGTCGGCTCAGCAGGCGGGCCGCGCGCCGGAGTTGCCGACCGACCGGTCGGATGGGAAAGCGCTTACGGGGTCTTGCGCAGCCTCGTCGGGCGTCCGCATACTCCCGGATAGCGCCTGTCAGGGTCAGTTCAAGCACCGGGCCACGAGCCGGTGCCGACCTCCCCTGCCCGCGCCTCACGGCCCCTACCCCAGGGCCTCTCCCACTCCCCCAGGAGGAGATCTGTGAGGACCACGCGCACCACCGACCGCCCGCGCCGCACCGGCGTCCGCCTGCTCGCCGTCGCCGCCGCCCTCGCCGCGGCGACCGCCCTCGCGGTGCCCGCCGCCGGGGCCGCCACCGCCGCCCCCGACGCCACCGCCGCCCTGGCCCGGGTCAGCGACTCGGTCGGGCTCAGCGGCGTCAACGGCATCGCCTGGCACACCGACCCGGCCTCCGGGAAGGTCGTGGTGACCGCCGACAGCACCGTCACCCCGGCCGCGCTGGCCCGCCTCACCGCGGCCGCCGGGGCGGACTCCGCCCGCCTGAAGGTCGAGCGCACCCCCGGCACCTTCAGCCCGAAGCTGTCCGCGGGCGCCGCGATCTACGGCGGCGGCTACCGCTGCTCGCTGGGCTTCAACGTGGTCAAGGGCAGCACGTACTACTTCCTGACCGCCGGGCACTGCGGCAACATCGCGAGCACCTGGTACACCAACTCCGGCCAGACCACGGTGGCCGGCACCACCGCCGGATCCAGCTTCCCCGGCAACGACTACGCCCTGGTCCGCTACACCAACACCTCACTCAGCCACCCGGGCGGCTTCACCGCCGCCAACGCGTACGTCGGCGAGGCCGTCAAGCGCACCGGCTCGACCACCGGCACCCACAGCGGCAAGGTCACCGCCCTGAACGCCACCGTCCGCTACTCCGACGGCGGCACCGTCAGCGGCCTGATCCAGACCACCGTCTGCGCCGAGGGCGGCGACTCCGGCGGCCCGCTGTACGACGGCACCAAGGCCCTGGGCCTGACCTCCGGCGGCAGCGGCGACTGCACCAGCGGCGGCACCACCTTCTTCCAGCCCGTCACCGAGGCCCTCTCCGCGTACGGGGTCTCGCTCTACTGACCCGCCCCGGCCCCCGCCCGCCGCCGCCCACCGGAGCCCCGGCCCCGGTGGGCGGCGGCGCGCTGTCGGCGGGCCGCACTAGCCTGCGCGCATGGGAACGTACCTGGTGAGCGTGGACGCGGACGAGTGGTTCGGCCCGGAGGAGGACGGGCGCTCCGCCGTGGCCTCGGCGCTGAACGAGGAGCTGGCCCGGCGCGGCCTGCCGCCGTACCTGTCGGTGCCGCCGCCCGCGGAGGTCGTCCGCGGGTCCGGGCAGTCGTTCGAGGAGAAGCTCGTCCCGCCGATGGAGTCCTTCGCCGCCCTGTGCCGGGAGCTGCTGACCCCCGACGAGACGGAGACGCTGCTCGGCTGGTCGGTGCTGGTACCGGTGCCACTGGACGAGGAGATCGCGCTGCCGGTGCCGTCCGCCTACGCCGACGACACCCTGGTGGCATCGGCGCACCGGGTGCTGCCGCTCGCCGAACGGCTGGCCGCCGCGCTGGAACTCCCCACCGACCTACCGGAGTTCTCCGACAACCTGGACCTGACCTGCTGGTTCCTGGACGGTCCGGGCAGCGCGTCGGCGGCGGCCGGCCGCCCCGGGCGCTGGGCCCGGGACGCGGACGCCGCCTTCTACGCCGCGATGTACCTGCGGGCGGCCCAGCACTGCCTGCGCCGGGGCTGCCCGCTGACCTACTGCTGACGGCCGGTCAGAGCGCGGCGGCCAGCCGGGTGCCCTGGTCGACGGCGCGCTTGGCGTCGAGTTCGGCGGCCAGGTCGGCGCCGCCGATCAGGTGGGGTTCGACGCCGCGCTCGCGCAGGGCGTCGAGCAGGTCGCGGCGCGGCTCCTGGCCCGCACACAGCACGACGTGGTCGACGGGCAGGAGCCGCTCCTCGCCGTCCACGGTGACGTGCAGGCCGTCGTCGTCGATCCGGCGGTACTCGACGCCGGGGACGGTCACCACGCCGCGGTGGCGCAGTTCGGTGCGGTGGATCCAGCCGGTGGTCTTGCCGAGCCCGGCGCCGACCTTGCCGGCCTTGCGCTGCAGCAGGAAGACCTGGCGCGGGCTCGCGGGCCGCTCGGGGGCGGCGAGGCCGCCGGGGCCGGTGTGGTCGCGGTCGACGCCCCACTGCGCGAGGAAGTCGGGGGCGTCCGCGCCGGGGTCGGTGAGGTACGCGGCGACGTCGAAGCCGATGCCGCCCGCGCCGATCACCGCGACCTTCGCGCCGACCTGCGCGCCGCCCTGTAGGACGTCGAGGTAGCCGAGCACGCTGGGGTGGTCGACGCCGTCGATCTGCGGGGTGCGCGGGGTGACGCCGGTGGCCAGCACCACCTCGTCCCAGCCGGTCAGCTCGTCCGGGCCGACGACCTTGCCCAGGCGCAACTCGACGCCGGTGCGGGCGAGTTCGTGCCGGTAGTAGCGCAGCGTCTCGTCGAACTCCTGCTTGCCGGGCACCCGCCGGGCGACGTTCAGCTGCCCGCCGATCTCGTCCGCGGCGTCGAACAGGGTGACGCGGTGGCCGCGGTCGGCGGCGGAGGTGGCGAAGGCGAGTCCGGCCGGTCCGGCGCCGACCACGGCGATCCGCTTGGCGCGGCGGGTGGGGGCGAGGACGAGTTCGGTCTCGTGGCAGGCGCGCGGGTTGACCAGGCAGGAGGTGATCTTGGCGCTGAAGGTGTGGTCCAGGCAGGCCTGGTTGCAGCCGATGCAGGTGTTGATGGCCTCGGGGGTGCCCGCGGCGGCCTTGTTGACGAAGGCGGGGTCGGCGAGCATCGGCCGGGCCAGCGAGACCAGGTCGGCGTGCCCGGTGGCGAGCAGTTCCTCGGCCAGCTCGGGGGTGTTGATCCGGTTGGTGGTGACCAGCGGGACGCCCACCTGCCCCATCAGCTTCTTGGTGACCCAGGCGTAGGCGCCGCGCGGCACCGAGGTGGCGATGGTCGGGATGCGGGCCTCGTGCCAGCCGATGCCGGTGTTGATGATGGTGGCCCCGGCGGCCTCGACCTCGCGGGCCAGGCGGACCACCTCGTCGAAGGTGGAGCCGCCGGGGACGAGGTCGAGCATGGAGAGCCGGTAGATCAGGATGAAGTCCGGCCCGACCCGCTCGCGCACCCGCCGGACGACCTCCACCGGGAAGCGCATCCGGTTCTCGTAGCTGCCGCCCCACTCGTCGGTGCGGTGGTTGGTCTGCGCGGCGACGAACTCGTTGATCAGGTAGCCCTCGGAGCCCATCACCTCCACGCCGTCGTACCCGGCGGAGCGGGCGAGTTCGGCGCAGCGGGCGAAGTCCTCGATGGTCTGCTCGACCTGCTCGGCGGTGAGCTCGTGCGGGACGTACGGGCTGATCGGGGCCTGCAGGGCGGACGGGGCGACCAGGTCCTGGTGGTAGGCGTACCGGCCGAAGTGCAGGATCTGCAGGGCGATCTTCCCGCCCGCGGCGTGCACGGCGTCGGTGATGGTGCGGTGCTCGGCGGCCTCGGCCCCGGTGGTGAGCTTGGCGCCGCCCGACCAGGGGCGTCCGGCCTCGTTGGGGGCGATGCCGCCGGTGACGATCAGGCCGACGCCGCCGCGGGCGCGCTCCGCGTAGAAGGCCGCCATCCGCTCGAAGCCGTGCTCGGCCTCCTCCAGGCCGACGTGCATGGAGCCCATCACCACCCGGTTCGGCAGGGTGGTGAAGCCCAGGTCGAGCGGGGCCAGCAGGTGGGGGTACGCAGCGGTCATCGACGCCTCCGGTCGGGATTTGTTACCCAACGGTAGGACGCGGCGGACCGGCCGTGCAACTAGTTGCAAAAAGCTGGGCCCGACTAGAGTCGTGGGCATGAGTGCGGACGAGGTGAGCGTGCGGATCGACAGCTGGATCTGGGCGGTCCGGCTGATCAAGACCCGCTCGGCGGCGGGTGCGGCCTGCCGGGCCGGGCACGTGAAGGTGAACGGGGCGACCGCGAAGCCCGCGCAGCACGTCAAGCCGGGCGACGACGTGCGGGTGCGGATCGAGGGGCGGGAGCGGATCGTCCAGGTGGTGCGCCCGATCGCCAAGCGGGTCGGCGCCCCGGTCGCCGAGACCTGCTACGTGGACCACAGCCCTCCGCCGCCGCCGCGCGAGGAGCGCCCGGCCGCCGTCGCCCAGCGCGAGCGGGGCGCCGGGCGGCCGACCAAGCGCGAGCGGCGCGACCTCGACCGGCTCAGGGACGGCTACCGCCCGTACTTCTGACGGCCCGGGGCGCTCCGGGCGCCCCCGTCAGTCCTCCAGCGCCTTCTCCTTGGCGATCCGGACCTGCTCGGCGAACTCCTCGGCGGAGATCCGCTCCACCGAGGCGCCGTACTTGGCGGCCAGCTCGTCGGCGGGCCCCTCCTCGTGCTCGGTCAGGTAGACGACCAGCAGCGCCCGCCCGTTGTCGACCCGGGAGGAGAGCACGATCAGCCCGGCGCCGCCGTCGGTCATCTCGGCCTGCTCGGCGGCGTTGCCGATCACCGCGCCCGCGGCGAAGCCCAGCAGCACGCCGATCGGGCCGCCGAGCAGCCCGACCAGGCCGCCGACCAGGCCGGAGCCGACGGTGGGGACGCCCGCGCCGCGGATGTGGCTCTCCGGGATGTCGACGATGCCCTCGGCGTCGCGCTCCAGCACCGCGACCTGCCGCAGCCCGGGCAGGTGCATCGCGTCCTCGTAGGCCCGGCGGCACTCCGCCTGGTCGGTGAAGCCGAGCAGCAGCACGTTGTAGTGGTGGTCGCTCATCGCGGTTCCCTTCGCCCTCGCCGACAGTCGCCCCCTGCGGTGCCGCGCCGGGGCGCGGCACGCGATCATCCTGCCCGCGCCGCCCGGGGGCATGCCCGCGCCGCGCCGGGACGAACCGGACAAAAGTCGACAATCATACTGCCAGGTCGGGGGGCGGGCCGCGCGATAATGGACCCCATGGCCCGCCGACGCACCCCCGCCCCCACCGCCCCGACCGACTGCCCCTGCGGCCTGCCCGCCCGGTACGCCGACTGCTGCGGCCGCCTGCACCGCGGCGAGGCCACCGCGGGCAGCGCCGAGCAGCTGATGCGCTCCCGGTTCAGCGCCTTCGCGGTCCGCGACGAGCCCTACCTGCTGCGCTCCTGGCACCCGGACACCCGGCCCGCCGCGGTCGACTTCGACCCCTCGCTGCGCTGGGAGCGCCTGGAGGTCCTCGGCTCCGCCGAGGGCGGCCCGTTCCACACCGAGGGCACCGTCGAGTTCCGCGCCCACTACCTGGACGGCGGCCGGGCCGACGCGCTGCACGAGCGCAGCCGCTTCGTCCGCCACCAGGGCGAGTGGGTCTACCTGGACGGCGACGTCAATACCTGACGCTCCGCCCTGGCGCGACGCCCTGTCGTCCCGTCAACTGCCGCCGCGCAGGCGGTGCTTGAGCGAGAGCAGCGCCCCGCCGGGCCCGCGCGGCAGCAGCCAGCCGGTGTCGGTGCGGTCGACCGCGCCGAAGCGGTACTTGTACGGCTCCCGGCCGCGCAGGAAGTCGAAGGTCCGCACGCCCTCGGCGGCGCAGTTGCGGATCGCCGCGTCGACCAGCGCGGTGCCCAGCGACTCGGCGGCCCAGCGCGGGTCCCAGCCGGTCTGGTAGTAGGCGAAGCGGTCGGCCCAGCGGAAGCCGTACAGCACGCCGACCAACTCGTCGCGGTGCCGGGCGATCTGGAAGGCCGGTCCGCGGCCGGGCGCGGCGGAGCCCAGCAACTGGCGGTGCAGCGGCAGCCGGTCGGCGCCGAAGCTGCTGGCGCCGCCCGCGACGGCTTCGCGGCGCAGCCGGTGCAGGCGCAGCAGGTCGTCCAGCAGCTCCGGCCCGGCGGTGCCCGGGGGCAGCCAGTGGAAGCTGACCCCGGCCGCGGCGAGGCGGCGGTGGGCGCGGCGGTTGGCGGCCCGGAAGTCCCGGGAGCCGAGCCGGTCGGGGCCGTCGGTGAGGTCGGCGCGCGGGCAGGCGGAGCGGGTGACGGGGCGGGCGCCGGGGGGCAGCAGGTCGGCGTGGGCCGGGTCGAGGCCGGGCAGCCACAGGGTGTCGCGGCGCGCGCGGTCGGCCAGGTGGGCGGCGACCTCGGCGCGCCGGTGCGGGCGGACGGCGGGCCCGCAGTGGTCGGCGGCGCCCGCGCCGGTGCCGAGCAGGGTGAGCGCGGGTGCGGCGAGCGGCAGCCGGGGGTGGGCCCGCAGCCGGACGGCGGCGAGCGGCAGCACGGCCTCGGCCCGGCCGTCCGGGCCGCGCCACACCGCGATCTCGCCGCGCTGCCCGGCGCCCAGGGTGCGCCACCAGGCGAGCACCCAGTCGGGCCCGGCGAACCAGGAGCCGTCCGGGTCGTCGTCGACCAACTCGCGCCAGTCGTGCACGAGTTCGCCGTCCAGCTCGGGTGTGCGTCGGATCTCCGGCACGGTCCGCTCCCCCTCCGCGTCCATCGTCATCGGCCGCCGCGCAGGCGGTGCACGGCGGGGTGCAGCCCGGACAGGATGGTGTCGAAGCGGTCGCGCCCGGTGTGCGAGTTGACCCGCAGGCGGCTGATCCGCAGCCGGTGGGCCGGGGCCAGTTCGGCGTGCCGGTGGTCGAACAGGAACCCCGTACGGTACCCGAGGGTGCGCAGCACGCGGTCGGCGCGCGGGTCGTAGTTGCCGTTGGGGTAGGCGAAGGTGGTCGGCGGGCGGCCCATCCACTGGGTCAACTTGTCGTGGGAGGCGACGAGTTGGGCGTCGACCTCGGTGTCGCTGCAGCGGTCCAGGCAGGGGTGGGAGGCGGTGTGGTTGCCGATCGCGATCCCGGCGTCGGCCAGGGTGTGCAGCTCCGCGGGGCTCAACTGCCGCTGCCGGGGCGCCTGCCGGGTCGCGGTGGCGCGCAACTCGGCCAGGGCGCGCCGCCGTTCGGCGTCGGGCAGGGTCTTGAGCCGACGGACGGCGGCGGGTGCGTCGAGGCCGTGCAGCGCCCGAGTGCGGCCGCCGCGGGCGAGCAGGTGGGCGGCCTCGGTCCACCAGTACGGCCGGTCGCCGCCGACCAGGTCGGTGATCACGTACGCGGCGGCGGGGATGCCGAGCCGGGCCAGCACGGGCAGCCCCTCGGTGAGCACGCTGCGGTCGCCGTCGTCGAAGGTGACCAGGACGCTGCGGGCGGGCAGCGGGCGGCGGTGCTCGGCGGCCCGGGCGACCTCCTCCACGCCGACCGGGCGGGCGGTGCGGGCCAGCCGCTCCATCTGGGCCCGGAAGGCCGCCGGGTCGTCGATGCCGTGGTAGGCGAGCACGGCGAGCCGCCGGGCGGCCCGGGCCCGGAAGACCGGCTGCAGCGGGGAGCGGCGCAGCAGGGCGTCGATGCCCCGTCGGCTGGCGGCGCGGTCCGCGGTCGGCATGGCCCGTCCCCCTCGGGTGGTGCGCGCGGGCGTTCCGGACGGTCGGCCCGGGCGCCCGCTGGATCCAAGGTCATCAGACTCCCATGGCGAGGTAATGCCTGTCCCAAGTTCCTGGAAGCCGGCTGGGAACCGGCTCCGCGCGGGCCCCGCCACCTGTCCGGATCACCCTGCGGGGCGGCGATCGCCCCGGATTGGCATAGTTCGGGGGGACTGCTGCCCGTCCGCCCAGGGGAGTGCCCTCACGATGACCATGCCCGGCTTCGGCTCTTTCGGCTCCGACGACGCCTTCTCCGACCTGCTCAACCGCTTCTTCGGCCTGAACCCGGCCGCCTCCCCGCCCGCCGTCCAGCGCGTCCCGATCGGACGGCTGCTGACCGAGTCCGCCCGCGAGCTGATCGCCCGCGCCGAGCTGCGCGCGCAGGAGGACGGCAGCACCGACCTGGACACCCCGCACCTGCTGTGGGCCGCGACGCAGGTCGAGCCGTCCCGCGGCCTGCTCGCCCGGGCGGGGGTCGATCCGGACCAGCTCGCCGCCGTGCTGGAGCGCAGCCTGCCCGCCGGTGCGGCCGACCCGTCCGTCGACCCGGGCCTGACCCCCGCCGCCAAGCGCGTCCTGATCGGCGCGCACGCCCGCTCGCAGGCCGCCGGGGTCTCCTACATCGGCCCCGAGCACGTCCTGGCCGCCCTGCTGGACGACCCGGACTCGGCGGTCGGCCGGCTGCTGAACGCCCAGGGCGCCGACCCCGCCCGGCTGCAGCGCGGCGCCGAGGCCGCCGCCCGCGGCGAGCGCGCGTCCGCGAAGGAGGAGAGCCGGACGCCGACCCTGGACGAGTACGGGCGCGACCTCACCGAGGACGCCAAGCTCGGCCGGCTCGACCCGGTGGTCGGCCGGGCCGAGGAGATCGAGCAGACCGTCGAGATCCTCTCCCGCCGCTCGAAGAACAACCCGGTGCTGATCGGCGAGCCCGGCGTCGGCAAGACCGCGATCGTCGAGGGCCTGGCGCAGCGGATCGTCTCCGGCGACGTGCCCTCCACCCTGAAGGACCGGCGGGTGGTCTCGCTCGACCTGTCCGGGCTGGTCGCGGGCTCCAAGTACCGCGGCGAGTTCGAGGAGCGGCTGAAGAACGTCATCGACGAGGTCCGCGAGGCCGCCGACTCCACCGTGCTGTTCATCGACGAGCTGCACACCGTGGTCGGCGCGGGCGCGGGCGGCGAGGGCGCGATGGACGCGGGCAACATGCTCAAGCCCGCGCTGGCCCGCGGCGAGCTGCACGTCATCGGCGCCACCACCATCGACGAGTACCGCAAGCACATCGAGAAGGACCCGGCGCTGGAGCGCCGCTTCCAGCCGGTGCTGATCCCGGAGCCCTCGGTGGAGGAGACCGTGCAGATCCTGGAGGGCCTGCGCGACTCCTACGAGGCGCACCACCAGGTCCGCTTCACCGACGAGGCGCTGCGCGCCGCCGCCGACCTCTCCGACCGGTACGTCTCCGACCGCTTCCTGCCCGACAAGGCCATCGACCTGATCGACCAGGCCGGGGCGCGGGTCCGGCTGCGCGGCCTGGGCCGCTCCACCGAGGTGATCGGCCGCGAGGACGAACTCGCCAAGCTGCGCCGCGAGAAGGACGAGGCGGTGGCCGCCGAGGACTTCTCCCGCGCCTCCGAGCTGAAGACCCGGATCGCCGACCTGGAGGCGCAGGGCGCCGAGATCGAGGAGCGCCGCGAGGGCGTGGTCTCGGTGACCGTCGACGACATCGCCGACGTGCTCTCCCGGCAGACCGGCATCCCGGTCTCCCAGCTCACCGAGGACGAGAAGGCCCGGCTGCTCAAGCTGGAGGACGAGCTGCACGACCGGGTGATCGGCCAGGACAAGGCCGTGGTCGCGGTCTCCGAGGCGGTGCGCCGCAGCCGGGCCGGGATGGCCGACCCGAACCGGCCGGTCGGCTCCTTCCTCTTCCTCGGCCCGACCGGCGTCGGCAAGACCGAACTCGCCAAGGCCCTGGCGGAGTTGATCTTCGGGGACGAGGACCGGCTGGTCCGCTTCGACATGAGCGAGTTCCAGGAGAAGCACACCGTCTCCCGCCTGGTCGGCGCCCCGCCCGGGTACGTCGGCTACGACGAGGCCGGGCAGCTCACCGAGGCGGTGCGCCGCCGCCCGTACAGCGTGCTGCTGTTCGACGAGGTCGAGAAGGCCCACCCGGACGTCTTCAACGCGCTGCTGCAGGTCCTCGACGACGGGCGGCTGACCGACGCGCAGGGCCGCACCGTCGACTTCCGCAACACCGTGGTCATCATGACCTCCAACATCGGCTCGCAGCTGATCCTCTCGCACAAGGGCGAGACCGAGGAGATCCGCGACCGGCTGATGGAGGAGCTGCGCGGGCGCTTCCTGCCCGAGTTCCTCAACCGGATCGACGACATCATCGTCTTCGACGCGCTGGACGCCGACGACCTGCTGCGGATCGTCGACCTGATGCTGGCCAACTCCGAACGCCGGGTGAGGGCCCAGGGGATGGAGCTGGAGGTCACCGCCGCCGCCAAGGACTGGCTGGTGGACAAGGGCCACCAGCCCGAGTTCGGCGCCCGCCCGCTGCGCCGCACCATCCAGACCCAGCTCGACAACCGCCTCGCCACCATGCTGCTCGGCGGCGACCTGCGCCCCGGCGACACGATCGTCGCGGACGCGAAGGACGGCGAACTCGTCTGCTCGATCGGCCGCCCCGAGGCGTCCTGAGCCCGACCCGTCCTGACCCCGGAGCCCCGTCGGCCGACGCCCCTGCCGACGGGGCTCCGGCGCGCTGTCCGTCCCCGGCCCGCTCGACCTGGACGCGCTGGAACCGTACGGCACCGGGCCGGCCGTCGACGGCGACCTGACGGTGGAGGGCGCGGTCCTCGACGCGGACGACGGCTGCCCGCGCCGGTCGTGCTGGGCGACCGACCTGACCGCGGGCGCCGTGCACCTGGAGGGCGACGCCGAGCTGCCGGTGCGCGGCCACGTCCGGGACGGCGCGTTCGTCGGCCACCTGACCGACAAGCTGGTTTCGACGCCCCGGGCGTGCACGGCGACCGCCTGTACGACCGCCTGGCGGCGGGGCTCCCGCGACTGCGGGCCCAGGGCTCTGGGCGGGAGCCCTCACCGGGTCGGCGTCGGCGGGGCCGCGACCCGTGGGACGGCCGCCAGTACGGCGCTGCGGGTGCGCCGCGCCTGCGTCTGGCGCGGCCCGACGGGTTCGGACATGGATCCTCACTTGCTCGCGGAACACCGTTCCGCTAAATTGGCGGAACGGCGTTCCGTCAAAGTGCGACAGAGCCTCCCACGAGAAAGCCCGGGCTCCCCATGTCTTCCCACCCCCTCGGCCGACAGATTGCCTCGGTCAAGCCCATCACCGTTCCCGCCCCCGGCCGCGGCTTCGAGCCGCAGGCGAAGGTCACCGCCCCCTCGCGGGCCGGAACCTGCCGGTCATCGTGTTCTCCCACGGCAACGCCTGGTCGCCGGACGGATCCGAGCCCCTGGTCGACCGGCGGGCCGCCGCCGGGTCCGTCGTGGCGCGGCCCGCCCACCTGGACTCCCGCCGCCGTGGCATCGGCCGGGACGACCCGCGCTTCGCCACCATCTGGCGCGTGCGGATCGCCGACCTCCGCGCGGTCCTCGACGGGCTCGGTGACCCCCTCGGCCAGGTCGGCCCGGAGGACCGCGTCGGACGTGCGCACATCGCACGGTCGTCGGCCGCCCATGGGGAGCCCGGACCGCCGGCGCCCCGATCGACGTCACCGGAACCGGCGACCCGCTCCCCTCTTTCGCCGCCGGACGCCTTCCGTTCATGAGGCCGGACTGCTCCACCACGACCACCGCGACCCTGGTCGTCGCGGGCGGCAAGGACCGGTCCCCTCTCTCCACCCGGGGATCTCTCCACCCGGGGACCGGAGCGGTTCACCGACGCCCATCACCTCAGCCCGTCTCCGAAGAGCCCGCTCGCCATCGCCGAGGGCGAGCACACCCCGGGCGGCATCGTCGGCGAGATGGTCGCCGGGACGACCGACGAGGACCCCGCCCGCGTCGCCCGCGTCGCCGATGCGATTTCCCCCTACCTCCTGGGCTGCCACCGTCCTCGTCGTCTGCGCCGGCCTGGTCCGAAATCGTGCGGCGGATCCCGCGCGGTGACACGGCCGAGTGCGGCTCGCGGACGTACGAATGCCAACCACCCACCCGAGAACGCCGACCACTCACACAAGAGGAACGATCATGACTGCAACTGTGAGCAACCCGCCCGTCGCCGACACCGCCCGCGGTGACATCCCCGCGTTCGTCCGGGCCGGGGAGCGACTGATGTGGATCGGCGGCCGGCAGGTCGCCGCGGTGTCCGGACGGACCCTGCCGAACATCGACCCGGCCACCGAGGAGGCGCTGGCCGGTGTGCCGCGCGGCGAGGCAGCCGACGTCGACGCCGCGGTCCGGGCCGCGCGCGCGGCGTTCACCGATCCCGCCTGGGCGGACATGAGCCCCGACCGGCGCGGCCGGATCATGAACCAGATCGCCGACGTCATCGAGGAGCACGCCGACGAACTGGCCACCATCGACTCGGTCAACATGGGCGCGCCCCGCATGCTGACCGCACACATGCTCGCCGAGGCGAGTGAGGTCTTCCGCTACTACGCGGGCTGGCCCACCAAGCTGTCCGGCGTGAGCGTCCCCGCGGGCAAGGACCGCATGGCCTACACCCGCAAGGAGCCGCTCGGCGTCGTCGGCATCATCTGGGGCTGGAACGGTCCGATGGGCCAGCTGCCCGGCAAGCTCGCCCCGGCCCTGGCCGCCGGCAACACCGTCGTCCTCAAGCCGGCCGAGACCGCCTCGCTGAGCACGCTGCGCCTGGCCGAGCTGCTGGCCGAGACCGATCTGCCGGCCGGTGTCGTGAACGTCGTCACGGGCCTGGGCTCCGAGGCGGGCCAGGCGCTGGTCGCGCACCCCGGCGTCGCGAAGATCGCCTTCACCGGGTCGACCGCGACCGGCAAGCTGGTCCAGCGCCTGGCCACCGACACCCTCAAGCGCGTCACCCTCGAACTCGGCGGCAAGTCGCCGTCGGTCGTCTTCGCCGACGCCGACCTCGACGTCGCGGCCCGCGGCGTGGCGGCCGGCTTCCTGGGCAACGCGGGACAGGTCTGCGTCGCCGGGTCCCGCGTGTTCGTCGAGGAGGGCATCCGCGAGGAGTTCGTCGCGAAGCTGCTGAAGACGATGGAGATGTTCACCCCGGGCGACCCGCTGACCCAGGGCACGCTGGTGGGACCGCTCTCCACCAAGGCGCAGTTCGAACGCGTCAGCTCCTACCTCGACATCGCCCGCCGGGAGGGCGCGAACGTGGTGACCGGCGGCGGGCGCTTCGGTGACCGCGGATACTTCTTCGCCCCCACCCTCCTCGACGGCGTCCGCCCCGACATGCGCGTCGTCCGCGAGGAGATCTTCGGCCCCGTCGGCGTGATCACCACCTTCACCGACATCGACGACGCCATCGCCCAGGCCAACGACACCGACTACGGACTGGCCGCCTCCGTGTGGACCACCAACCTCACCACCGCACACCGCATGGCCGCGGCCATCGAGGCCGGCACCGTCTGGATCAACACCTGGGCCGAGATGAGCACCGGCAACCTCCCCTTCGGCGGCTACAAGCAGTCCGGCCAGGGCCGCGAGGGCGGCCTGGAAGGACTCGACACCTACACCCAGGTCAAGACCGTCCGCATCGCCCTGTGAACACCACCACCCCGGGCGTCTGACCCGATGCCCGCCACGCGGGGGCCCGTCGCCCGACGGGCCCCGCGCCCTTCGGCCTGCCCGCCCCAGTCGCAGGGCGTCACCGCCCATCGGAAGCGCACCGTGTGGGTGCGGCGCACGATCCGTTGTGACTGCCGACCCTCCTGCTCGGTCAGCCGCCCGTCCGCAGGCCCGTCACCAGCAGGGCGCCGACGAACAGCGCCGCGCCGATCACCGGCAGCCACGCCATCTCGGCCTCCCTCGCTCGTTCGGCCCGTCGTCGGGGGGGGGCCGGGCGGGGGCCCCGCCCCCCCCGGGGGGGGGGGGCGGGGGGGGCCCCGGGCCGGGGGGGGCGATGCCGGGGGGGGGGGGCCCCATTTTTTGGCCGACGGCCGGTA